>JAUIMK010000510.1 GCA_030432735.1 bacterium | reverse complement strand
CGCGGCGGTGCTCGCCCCTTCGCCCCCCTTCGCCCCCCCGTTCGCGCTCGCGTCGGGGGCCGACGCTCGCGTCCGGCCTGCGGCTCAGAACGCGGCGGAGACGCCGGTGAAGTACGGATGCGCGAAGCGCACGCCGAAGAAGACGACCCCCGTGATCGCGAGGACGACGAGATCCCCCACGACGGGCTTGCGCTCGGGCCGGACCCACTCGCCGTCCCGACGATCCAGGATGGGGATCATCGCCGCCGCCCACGCCCCGAGTCCAGCGAAGAGCACGACGGATCGAAGGTCGCCGTTCGCCGTGAGATGCGCGGCGGCCCAGACGACGACCGAGAGCAGCTGGGGATGGCGGAGCCATCGCCTCAGGTTCGAGGGGGCACCGCTCGCCACGAAGAGCAGGAACGCGATCGCCATCGCGACGTTCGCCGCGACGCGACTCCAGGCCGGCGGCGCGTAGAGGAAGACCGGATCCGTGCCGCGCCAGCCGAAGACGATCGCCGCGAGCGCGGCGAGCACGACGAGGGAGAAGACACCGCGATGACCGTCGGGCCCGAAGCGCTCGATCGAACGGCGCCGCAGGTCGACGTCGAAGGCGGTCGCGAGATGGGCGGCGGCGAAGAGCGCGATGCCGAGTACGAGCAGGATCATGGAGTCCTCCGCGGGCGATGCGAGCCTAACACCCGCCGACAGGATCCGGGATGCAGCGAATCCCGGACACCGCTGCCCGCGAAGCGCTTCAGCTCCGGAGCAGCAGGCGCGCGAGCAGCCCGACGAGGGGCGGGAGCACGAGACAGAGCGTCCAGCGCGAGACGGCGAAGCCGACGCCGAGGATCGGGATCTCCCAGGCGATGAGCCGATGGATCGCGAGCAGGCTCCAGGCGGAGAGGAACGTGATCACCGCCGCCGCGCCGGCCCCCGCGCGAAGCATCCCCGCCGCCAGCGGCATCGAGACGAAGGGGCCCGCCGGCGTGATCGCGCCGGCGGCGGTCGCGATCAGCAGTCCCTTCCAGCCCGACTCGGGGCCGAGAAACGACTGCACCCAGGCCCGCGGCATGAGCGCCTCGGCGAGCCCCGCGACGAGGAAGGACACGAAGAGCACGAGACCGAAGCGCAGGAAGAGCTTCATCCCCCCGCCGAGGGATTCGGCGAGGAAGGGCGTGCCGCCCCGCCAGAGCGCGACGCCGGAGAGCGCGACCAGCAGACCGAAGATGATCCAGAAGTTGCCGTCGAGGATCTTCATCGCGCCGAGGGTAGCTCCCGGCCGGCCTCGTCCATCGCCGATCGCCCCGATCGTTCAGTAGAAGGTGCAGCGCGCGCGGTGGCGCGGATGCGCCTTGATCTCCCGGGCCTGCCCCGCGTTCCACAGGAGACCGTCGAGGGCGTGCGCCGTCGTCGGCCGACCGCGTTCGCCGAGCGCCGCGACGAGCCGTTCGACGGCGACGACGGCGACGGCGCGGATCTCGACCTCTTCCGTCGAGCCCACCTCGAGGAGCTCGCCGCGCTCGATGCGCGCGAGCAACCCCTCGTCGTAGGCGAGCACGCCGCGGCACCGAAGGACGTGGGGCACGAGGTTGTCGGCGAAGAGCGTCAGCCGGTCGAGGTCGTGGAAGGTGCCCCAGGGCCTTGCCGGGAAGGCCCGGGCGAGATCGGCGACGGTGATCTGGGCGCGCTTGTAGAGCGGGACGTCGAGCTCGCCGTAGCGTGCGCGGTCGCGATAGAGCGGCATCGTCGCCAGCGCGTCGACGAGCCGCGCCGCGGATTCCTCTGCCGCCTCGATCGCGCGGTCGTAGCGACCCTCGTACGACGCGCGCAGCCACGAACCGAAGTCACGCCAGGCCTGCGCGAAGAGGCCCATCAGCTCGGCGACCTCGGGCGCCCCCGCGTCCTGCCCGAGCATCGACGCCATCGCTTCCGGCGTGGTCCCTTCGAGCTGCCGCGCATCCGGTGCGCCGTCGCGCTCGAACTGCTCCTTGCAGGCCGTGGCCACGGTCCGGTAGCCGCTCATCCCGTCGCGCTTGGCCAGCAAAGGGAACCAGCCCGATCCGAA
>JAUIMK010000160.1 GCA_030432735.1 bacterium | reverse complement strand
CCCTTCAGGGAGTGTCGAGCCGCCGGAGCCGGTTCCGCCCGGCGAACGCGGCGTTCCCAGCTGCGGCTGGTCCGCCCGTCCGCGCCCCGGCTATCGTCGCCGACGTACCCGGAGGTTGCCCGTGCCCCTGAATCTCGCGTCCAGCTGGGAAGTCGTCGCCGACCAAGCGGGTGATCGACTCGCGCTCCACACCGGCGGCGTCTCGCGCACCTGGTCCGAGCTCGACGATCGCGCCGCGCGGCTCGCCTCCGCCCTCTCCGCGGTGGGCGTCGGGCCTGGGGACAACGTGGCGATCGCGCTCTACAACGGGAACGAGTACATCGAGGCGGAGTTCGCGGCGATGAAATGCCGCGCGGCGCACTGCAACGTGAACTATCGCTATGTCGAGGACGAGCTCGCCTATCTCGTCGACAACAGCGATGCGAAGGCCGTCTTCTTCGACGATTCGCTGACCGAACGCTTCGACCGGGTGCGCGACCGCCTCGAGAAGGTGCGGCTCTGGGTCCACGTCGGGGAGGGGGATCCGCCGGACTGGGCGATCGGGCACGAGGCGGCGATCCGGGCGAACGCACCCGCAGCTCGGATCGAACGAAGCCCCGACGATCTCTGGATCCTCTATACGGGGGGAACCACGGGCAACCCGAAGGGCGTGATGTGGCCGCACCGGAACCTCGTGAGCCTCGTGGCCCGGACCCTCGCGCCGGCGGGGATCGCGTTGCCCGAGTCCCTCGACGGCGTGTCGGCCATGCTCGACCGGATCGAGGCGCTCGGGGCCGTGCCGCGGCAGCTCGCGGCGTCGCCGCTCATGCACGGCACGGCCGGGTTGACGGCGTTGATGACGCTCCTGCAGGGCGGGGCCGTCGTCTGTCTGGCCGGACGGAAATTCGATGCCGACGAGCTCTGGCGGGTCGCCGTCGAGCAGAAGTGTACGTCGATCAGCATCGTGGGCGACGTGTTCTGCCGGCCGATGGTCGAGGCGCTCGAAGCGGCGGAGAAGCGCGGTGAGCCCTGGGACCTGAGCGCGCTGCGGATCGTCGGGTCCTCCGGCGTGATGTGGACGCAGCCGGTGAAGGATCGACTGCTCGCCTTCGCGAAGGCGTCCGGGGCGCGTCTGCTCCTGAACGATGCGCTCGGCGCGAGCGAAGGCGTGGGCTTCGCCGCCAGCCAGTCGACCGGCGACGGCGGCACCGAGACCGCGAAGTTCACCCTCGGTCCGAACGCCGCGGTCTTCACCGAAGACGGCCGCCGGGTGGAGCCCGGGTCGGACGAGACGGGGCTGCTCGCGGTCACGGGCCCGATTCCGCTGGGCTACTACGGTGATCCGGTGAAGACCGCGGAGACGTTCCGCGAGTTCGAGGGCCGGCGTTGGTCCGTCCCGGGAGACTGGGCGCGGGTCGCGGCGGACGGGACGGTGACGCTCCTCGGGCGCGGTTCGGTCTCGATCAACACGGGGGGCGAGAAGGTCTATCCGGAAGAGGTGGAGGAGGCGCTGAAGCTCCTGCCCGAGGTCGTCGACGTGAACGTCGTCGGCGTGCCGGATCCGAAGTGGGGCGCCGCGGTGACGGCGGTGCTCGAGATCGCGCCGGGGGTCGAGGTCGAGGACGAGGCGCTCGTCGACGCGCTGCGCGGCAAGCTCTCGCCCTACAAGCTCCCGAAGCACATCGTGCGCGTCGAGAAGTTCTTCCGCAGCCCGAACGGCAAGTCCGACTTCAAGTGGGCGACGCGGACGGCGCGCGAGGCGCTCGGGATTCCCGACGAAGCCTGAGTCGGGCGGCATCCCTCTCCCCCCATCGTCCGGGCCGATCTGATCGGCGAAAGGAATCGACATGGAAACGCGAAAGATGGGCCGTCACGGCCTCGAAGTTCCGGAGCTCTGCCTCGGGACGATGACCTTCGGCCTCCAGGTCGACGAAGCCGCGTCGCGGACCATCCTCGACAAGGCCTACGACGCCGGCATGGTCTACCTCGACACGTCGGACGCCTATCCGCTCGGGGGCAACGCCGAGACTTCGGGTGGAACCGAGGAGATCCTCGGTCGCTGGATGAAGGACAAGGGCAATCGCGAAGACCTGATCCTCACGACCAAGTGCTTCGCGCCGACGGGAAGCGGTCCGAACAGCTACGGCCTGTCGCGCCAGCGGATCATGGACGCCGTCGACGGGAGCCTGAAACGGCTCGGCGTCGATCACATCGACGTCTATCTCGCGCACATGGACGACGAGAACACGCCCCTCGACGAGACGCTCCGCGCCTTCGACGACATCACGCGGGCGGGCAAGGTCCGCTACGTGGGCTGTTCGAACTACTCGGCCTGGCGGCTCGGCAAGGCGATCCGGACGGCGGACCGGCTCGGGGTCGCGGGCTACATGATGATCCAGTCCCGCTACAACCTCCTCTATCGGGATCTCGAGATCGAGCTGCTGCCCATGCTTCGCGACGAGGGGATCGGCCTCATGGTCTACAACCCGCTCGCCGGGGGAATGCTGTCGGGCAAGTACCAGCCGGGGCAGGCCGTCGAGGACGGGACGCGCTTCGCGCTCGGCAGCGCCGGCGCGATGTACCAGCACCGCTACTGGCACGAGGCGCAGATCGAAGCCGTGGGGCGCCTGAAGGTAGAGGCCGAGAAGCGGGGGCTCGATCTCGTCTCCGTCGCGGTCGCGTGGGTGCTCGCTCAGCCCGGCGTGACGACCGCGATCATCGGTGCATCGCGGCCCGAGCAGCTCGACGCGAACCTGGCCGCCCTCGAGGTCGAGCTCGACGACGAGCTCGTGGAGATCTGCGAGCAGGTGTGGTGGACGCTTCCGCGGCGGCCGGTCTCGCCGGGATATCGTTAGGCGGCACTCGTCCATGCGGAAGCTGCTGACCGGAATCGTCGTCGTCCTGGCGCTCCTCGTGATCGCCGCGCTCTGGTTCGCGACCCTGGGCCGCGCGCCGGAAGATCCTTCGCTCTTTCCCGAGTACGACGCGTCGAAGGCGCTCCCCCCGCCGCCGAAGGCCGCGACGCCGCGGAGCGAGGAACGAAACGTCTTCTTCGGGGACCTCCACATCCACACGCGCCTGTCCCTCGACGCCTATCGCTTCGGCGTGACGGCGGGTCCCGAGGACGCCTACGTCTACGCCAGAGGAGGCACGATCGAGCACGGCGCGGGCTACGCGATCCGCCTGAAGGAGCCCCTCGACTTCGCGGCGGTGACCGACCACGCCGAGTATCTCGGGATGCTCGACGGTCTGGGCCTCGAGCTGCCGCTCCACGGCGGTCGGCTGCGGGAGACGCTGCTCGGACGGAATCGCCTCTCGGCGACGTTGCTCTTCCTGGAGACGATGGCGGAGTTCCAGCCGCCCGCGCAGGGCGACCAGGGCTACGCGGACGACCCGGCGGTCATGCGCGCGGCCTGGCAGCGGACGATCGCCGCCGCCGAGCAGGCGAACGCCCCCGGCGTCTTCACGAGCTTCATCGCCTACGAATGGTCGTCGGTCAGCGAGCCGGGCAACGACAACCTGCATCGGAACGTGATCTATCGCGGGAGCGAAGCGCCGGCCCTTCCGTTCAGCGCGAACGACTCGAAGGACCCGGAGGACCTCTGGGCCGTGCTCGAGGCGCAGCTCGCCGAGGGAATCGAAGCGATCGCGATCCCGCACAACGGCAACGTCAGCAACGGCGAGATGTGGAAGGACGTGACGTATTCCGGGGCGCCGCTGGATTCGGACTACGCCGCGCGGCGCACGCGTTGGGAGCCGATCACCGAGTTCTTCCAGGTGAAGGGCCAGTCGGAGACCCACCCGGTCCTGTCGAGCGAGGACGAGTTCGCGCACTTCGAGATCAAGAGCCGCCGGCTCAACCTCGAGCAGGACCCGAGCGAGCCGAGAGGCAGCTATGCGCGCGACGCGCTGAAGCGCGGGCTCGTCCATCGTGTGCGCGAAGGCTTCGACCCCTTCGACTTCGGCGTGATCGGGAGCAGCGACGGTCACGGGGCGAGCGCGCCCATCGAAGAGGACACGTTCCACGGGAAGCTCCCGCTCCTCGACGGCACGGCGGGCATCCGGATGGGGACCGCGACGTTGCTCCCGGAGGCGGCCCGCGCCGCTTCCGAATGGGGCTCCGGCGGGCTCGCGGCGATCTGGGCGGAGGAGAACACGCGGGACTCGCTCTTCCAGGCGATGCGTCGGCGCGAGACCTTCGCCACTTCCGGGACGCGGATCCGCGTGCGCTTCTTCGCCGGCTGGGACTATCCGTCCGATCTCTTCGATCGCGCGGAGGGGATTCGCGAGGCCTACGCGAGCGGCGTCGCGATGGGCGGCGCGCTCGAAGGGGGCGGTGAATCGAGCCCGACCCTGGCGGTCTGGGCGTTGAAGGATCCCCGCGCGGCGAACCTCGACCGGATCCAGATCGTGAAGCTCTGGGTCGACGAGGACGGCGAGCCCCACGAGAAGATCTTCGACGTCGCCGCCTCGGACGGTCGCGCCGCCGACCCGGAGCGTCATCGCGTCTTCCCGCTCCCGAGTACGGTCGACGTCGCGAACGCCACCTACACGAATCGCCTCGGTGCCACCGAGCTGTCGGCGGTCTGGCGCGACCCCGAGTGGGACCCGTCGCGGCCGACCCGCTACTACGCGCGGGTGCTCGAGATCGAGACGCCGCGCTGGACGACCTACGACGCGAAGCGCCTCGGCATCGAAGCACCGACCCCGGCGACGCTCCAGGAGCGCGCGGTCACCTCGGCGATCACGTATCTGCCCGGCGACTGACGTCGCGCGCGCGGACTAGGGGATCGAGACGTCCGCTCTCTTCAGGTCGGCCACGACGTCCGCCCATTGGTGCGGATCCGGATGTCGGTTGTGGGTCAGGCTCACGCCGTCGGCGATCCCCTCGAATCGGACGCGCAGCTTCTCGGCGATCTCGTGGCGTTCGCCGACGACGGCGAGTGCGTGGAGGATCTCGTCGTCGATCAGGTCCGTCATGTCGTCCCACTTCCCCTGCTTCGACATGCGGTTCAGCTCTTCGTGGAGCTCGCCCCAGCCGTGGTGGACGAGGGTCGGGGCGTAGGCGGGGGTGGAGCCGTAGAAGGCGAGCTGCTTGCGGGCGGCGAGCTTCGAGGCGGCGAACTCCTCCTCGGTGTCCGCGGTCACGACGTTGATGGCGGAGATGACGTTCAGGCTCTCGCGCGAGCGGCCGGCCTTCTCGAGCCCGCGCTCGAGGGCGGGCAGGGTGTTCGCGAGCAGACTCTCCCGGGAGTTGAAGGGGTGGGAGATGAAGCCGTCCGAGACCTCGCCGGCCAGCTCGGTCATCAGCGGGCCGAAGCCGCCGGTAAAGATCGGCGGCGGGCCGAAGGGATTCGGCCCGGGGTCGAAGGCGGGGATCATGATCGTGTGCTGGTAGAACTCGCCGCGGAAGTCGAGCTCGGCCTGGCCTTCCCAGCGCGCGAAGATCGCGCGGATCGCGAGCACCATCTCGCGCAGCCGCGCGGCGGGCTTCGACCAGGGCATGCTGAAGCGCTTCTCGATGTGCGGCCGGACCTGGGTACCGAGGCCGAGCCAGAAGCGGCCGCCGGAGATCGACTGGAGTCCGTAGCCCAGGTTCGCGAGGTTCATCGGATTGCGCGCAAAGGCGATCGCGATCGCCGTCCCCAGCTGGATCGTCTTCGTGTTCTCCGCGGCCAGCACGAGGGGCAGGAACGGGTCGTGCTTGGCTTCGAAGCTGAACGCGCCGTCGTAGCCGATCTCTTCGAGGCGGGTGAACTGGGTCCGCGCGTCGCGCGGATCTTCGAGGGGAGCCGTCGTGTAGACCTTCATGTCGGAAGCCTAGCGGGAACGCGCGCCGCTCGGCGGGGCCGCGCGGAACGCGGTGGCCGTCACCTTCGTACGACGGCGCGGCCCACCCGCTCGAGGATCGCCTTCTGTCGCGCCACGTTCGCAGGATCGTCGAGGGCGCCGATGCCCAGACGGTCGAGGACACCCTGGGAGAGGAAGTAGCCCGTGGTCACGTTGAACATCGCGACGACGCCGATCGCGAGCTGCGCGCGATCGACCGGCCCGCGCGCTCCGCTCCTCGCGGTCTCCAGGCCCTGGGCGAGGAGACGATCCAGCCAGTCGTGCATCAGCTCCTGGCCCGGTGCGTCCGGGTCGTGGAGGGCCTGCTGGAAGAGGGCCGCGATCCGCGGGTGCTCGAGGAGGACGTCGGTGATCACGCCCGGGAGCCGCTCGAGGGCGCGGGCCGACCGCGCCCCCCGCATCGCTTCGGACATGGCGGTCGCCATCGGCGTGAGCGCGCGATCGAGGACCGCCGCGTAGAGATCGCGCTTGCTCGCGAAGTGGTTGTAGAGACCGGGCTGCTGGATCCCGGCGCGGCGCGCGATCGCGCGAAGAGAAGCGCCCTGGAAGCCGGCCTCGGCGAAGACGCTCTCGGCGGCATCGAGGATCCGCGCCGCCGTCCGCTCGCCCTTCGTGGCGCCCGCGTCGTCGTCGATCGCTACGGGTCGTGCGGCCGGCATGGGAGCTCCTTCGTGTCGGGTCGTGTCGGTAGGCGAGGGGGGTCAGCGACCGAGATAGGTCTTCGCGAACGCGTCGATCGCGCCCTGCTTCGCCGAGAGCGAGTCGAAGGCGGGATCACCGGCGGGCCACGCGAACGCCATCGTGCTCGTCACCCCGCGTTCGCCGAGCTCCGCGTGCAGCTCGGGGGAGGGCTCGGCGTTCGGGATCACGAAGACCTCGAAGGGCGCGTCCCGCGGCGGTGCTTCGGCGCGGAGGGCCGCGAGGCGATCCAGTCGATCCTCGATCTCCGTCATCTCGTAGTTCATCCCGAGCCAGCCGTCCTGACGGACCGCGCGCGCGAGGGCCGCGTCGCTCTTGCCGCCGACCCAGATCGGGACCGGCTCGTCGGGCCGCGGCGCCATGCCCGCCGGCGGGAAGTCGTAGAACTCGCCGTGGAACTCGACGGACTCGCGGGTCCAGAACGCCCGCATGATCTCGAGCATCTCGTCCATGCGCCGACCGCGGCCGGCGAGCGAGTGTCCCATCAGCTCGATCTCTTCGAAGAGCCAGCCGCCGCCGACGCCCATCCGGAAGCGGTCGTCCGAGAGGACGGCGATCGTGGCGGCCTGCTTGGCGACCGAGAAGGGCTCGCGCATGGGGAGGATGTAGACGTAGGGCATGACCTCGAGCGTCGCGGTCGAAGCGAGGATCGCGGCGGCCGCGGTCATCGGGTCCGGGAAGCTCGATCGATGATCGAAGGGCGCCTCGCCTCCGGAGGGATGGACCGACTCGAACTCGACGGGGACGGCGACGTGGTCGGCGATCGCGACCCCGCGCAGCCCGGCGGCCTCGGCGTGGCGGGCGATCTCGATGTACTGCTTCTCGTTCTCGCCGGTCAGGTAGAGCCAGTAGTCCAAGGTCGCGATCTCCTTCGCCAACGGGACGTCGCGACGAAGGCGTCGTCCCCGGTTGCAGAAAAATTATCACACGATAATTTCGGGATCCACCGCAGGAGGCAGCCATGGGAGCGAAGACACCGCGCGTCGCCGACGTCGTGAACGCCGATGCCACGTTGATCGGCCGGAAGGCGTGGAGCGACCCCGGAATCTACGAGCTCGAGAAGCAGGGCATCTTCGGCAAGAGCTGGCTCTTCCTCGCGCACGAGAGCCAGATCCCGAATCCCGGCGACTTCGTGCAGGCCTACATGTGCGAGACACCGATCATCGTCGCCCGCGGCCGCGACGGCGGAATCCACGCGAACGTGAACAGCTGCGTCCACCGCGGTCTCCCCGTCTGCCGCGCGGACCACGGCAACACGAAGCGCTTCGTCTGTCCCTATCACAGCTGGAACTACTCGGTCGAAGGCGAGCTCCAGTCGATTCCCCAGGAACGTTATGTCGAGCACAAGACGGACAAGTCGAAGCTCTCGCTGAAGGCCGTGCCGAGGGTCGAGGCCTGGCATGGGATGATCTTCGGCTCCTTCGATCCCGAGATCGAGTCCCTCGACCAGTACCTGGGCGATCAGCGCTGGTATCTCGACGCCTTCTTCGAGCGCTTCGAGAAGGGGATCGAGTTCGTGGGCTCGCCCCAGCGTTGGGTGCTGAACGCGAACTGGAAGCTCCCGATGGAGAACCAGCTCGGCGACGTGAACCACGGACCCTTCCTGCATGCGGCGGTGATCCCGCCGGAGGCGAACGCCGAGGTCTTCGACCACGGCTACAGCTGCGTCGCCGAGCGGGGGCACGGCGCGACCTTCCGGCTCATGCCCGAGGACGCGCCCCTCGAGAGCGTCGCGTGGGGCTTCGAGGGGATGGCGTCGCTGCTGTCCCCGGAGATCCACGAGTACCTGCGCGAGCTGCAGATGAAGGCGGAGGAGCGGGTCGGGCCGATTCGCGCGCGGATGAAGGGCCTGACCTACGGCGTCTATCCGAACCTGTCCTTCCTCTGGTCGAACACCGCGTTCAAGGTCTCCCATCCGCGCGGCCCGGGGAAGGTCGAGTACTGGTCCTGGTCCGTCGTGCCGGCCGACGCGCCTGACGAGTTCAAGCGGATCCTGCGCGGCAACCACACCGCCTTCTTCGGCCCCGGCGGCCTCCTCGAGCAGGAGGACTCGGAAGCCTGGACCCAGCAATACCTGGGGAGCGCGATCGACTTCGCCGACGACCGACCGTATTTCTACGGGCTCGGCGTCGGCGAAGAGAAGCCCCACCCGGAGCTGCCGGGCCTGGTCAGCGTGACGGCGAACGAGTTCTACGCCCGGAACTTCTTCCTGCGTTGGCGCGATGCGCTGATGGCCGTCGAAGAAGCGTAGGAAGGACGACCGATGTCGGAGGATTTCCGCGCGAGCCTCGAGCTCCAGAACGAGATCGAGCAGTGGTACTACCGGGAGGCGCGGCTGCTCGATGGTCGCGAGTACCAGAGATGGCTCGCCCTCTGCGCGCCGGAGATCCGGTACATCGTCCCGGCGCGCGGCAATCCCCTCGTCGACAACGCCGAACGCGGAAGCGAGTCGATGATCAGCGTCGAGCGCGAGCTCGAGGGGCGCGAGGGCGATCGGCTCCCCATCCGCGACGAGACCCTCGCCTACCTGACCGTCCGGGTCGAGCGCGCCTTCAAGCCCAATTCGTGGGCCGAGAACCCGCCCGCGCGCACCCGCCGCCTCGTCGGCAACGTCGAGATCACGGGCACGGAGGGCGAGCGCTGGTCGATCGTGAGCGCCTTCCATCTCCACTGGACCCGCCCCGGAAGTACGACCTTCCTTTATGGGGGGCAGCGGCGCGACGTCCTCGCCCGCGCGGAAGGAGGCGGGACCGGCGACTTCCGCCTGGTCCGCCGCGAGGTCATCCTCGACCTGGCGGACATCGAGTACCCGACCCTCGGCCTGCTCTTCTAGCGACGCGCTTCGGGGTTGTGCGCGCGACGCGCTCTCAGCTCGCCGGATCGTCGCCCCAGAGATAGATCTGATCCATCGTGACCGGACGATCGGCGATCCCGTCGAATCCCGGGAAGCCTCCGGCCGCGTAGCTGTCCTCGCAGGTCACGAGCCCGTTCTCGTCGAAGCCCCAGACGATCATCAGGCGCGACAGATAGAGGTAGTGGGCGTCCTCGTCGGGGACCGGAATGCCCATCGCCGCGAGGACCTTGCCCGGGTACGCCATCTTCATGTCGCCCTCGGTCGTGATCACGTCGCGGCCGACGGCCATGCGGTCGACGGCATGCTCGATGTGGTTGCAGCCGGAGCCGACGATTCCCTGATAGTAGGCGGCGACCCCGTCCTTGCCGCTCGGGCTGTTCGCCGCCGCGTCGCCGTCCGTGTAGCTCGTGTAGCTGGCGTTCGGCGCGACGGTCGCCATCAGCGCCTCGAAGTCCGGCTTCGCCTCCGCCTTCGCGTGGGCGACGATCGTCTCGAGGTTGCGCCGCCGGATCGGGTCCGTCTCGTCGGCGAGCATGCGCTCGGTCATCTCCCAGTTCTTGCGGCAATCGATCACGTAGCTCATCGGGGATTCCTCGGGTGTGCGGGTCGGTCGGGTTGGGTTGGGCGGGTCGGTTCGATCGGTCGATCGGGACGAGCAACGGTACCGGAACCGACGAGGGCGCGACGGGGAGGGCGGGGGCACGGCTCTGGCTTCGGCGATCCCGGAACGCTCCTGGGCCCATCGGCGTCGGGAGCGCGCTGGATCGGACGACGCGGCCTCGCGCCGAACCCTCGCCGAACGCGACGAAAAGGCCGATTCGGGCGGGTCAGGGCCTCCCGTGGGCGCTGTGCTAGCCTCGGCGCCGCTCGGAGAGCGACGACCGCGTCCGCCCCGAGCTCCCGGAGAGATGGCCGAGCGGTCGAAGGCGCACGCTTGGAAAGCGTGTGTAGGGCAACCTACCGTGGGTTCGAATCCCACTCTCTCCGCCATTGAGTCTGCCCTCGCGGAGACGATCCGCGGTTTGGCTCAGCGAAGCCGCGGATTCGCGCCGAATCGGGGCGCTGTCCGCGAACGGGCAGATGCGAGTCAACCGGAGACGCGGGTGGCAAGCCCGCTTTTCGCCGCTTCTGGCCGAGAGTTCTCTGCGGCCGTAAGCGCCGGTTGACTGCGCCTGGTGGGCGCCTGCGAAGGCGTGCCCCCGGATTGTCCGGCCGACGGGTCCGCTTGGCCGAACGGAGCCCCGGAAGCGGCGCTTCGGGCCGCTGAACTCCTCGCCAAGATGGTGTCTCTATCGACGGCAGACCGCGGTGGAGAGAAGAGGCATGGGGGCACTCTGCGTCAGTCTGCCGTGATACTCGCCAACGCGGCAGATCGGGGCGAATTCGTCCCGCGGATTGCGAGCGAGAAACGGGCGAACCTGAACGAATCGGTTCGTCTTCGGGGACCAAGGATTGAGGCCTTTCGGAAAATCGAAGATGATCGATGCTCAGCCGACGGTCGGCTGTCAGGCTACTAACTAGTAATACGGCAGGTCTATCGCTGTGCCTGAGACGCGACCAATCGGAGTTCGAGTCTTCGCCTTCGCTCTAGGCGGCTATTCGCTCTTGGTCTTTTCGCTCTTGATCGCGGGATTAGTCTCCGGCGACCAGATCGTTTCCTAT
>JAUIMK010000509.1 GCA_030432735.1 bacterium | reverse complement strand
CTCCTTCGCGATCGCGTCCGCCCAGATCTTCTCCGCATCGAGCGGACGGATCGGCACGACACGACCGACCCGGTTCATCCCCCGCACGAGCCACGGATGACTCGCCCGAGCGGTCGTGAAGCGGGGAACGTCGGTCACTCCCGACCTCACGACCCCTCTGCTGGGGGCGTCGAATACGGATCGACGGCGTCTTGCCCCGCTTCCGCATAGGTCGCGCGGCCCGGACGGATGTTGAGGAAACGAACGCCCTCGTCCCAGACTTCGAAGCCGTATTGCGTGTTCGCTTCGAGGTAGACGACCGTGCCCGGCCCGCAGCGCCGCCGTCCCATCGAGAAGCCGCCTTCGATCACGTACATGATCTCGTCGTGGTCGTGGCTGTGGACGGGCGCGACGAGCCCGCCCGGCAGCCAGTTCACGTGGACCCAGGGTCCGCGCTCCAGATCCCCGACGAGCTGCCCCCCTCCGTCCGGGTGGTCCCCCTCTCCCTTCGGTCCGCCACGAATCCACGGGGCATCGTCGACGTGCATGATGATCGCGCGACCCATTCGGCCCTCCTCGCGGGCCGCGGTGCGGCCCGAACGAAACCGGCGACGGAATCAGTCCGCCCCCGCTTCAGCGTAGTCGGCCTCGAAACCGGCGAGCAGCGTCGCCAGTCGACGCCCGATCGACTGGACGTCCCCGGGCCGGAGCCGCTCGAGGACCCGCTGTCGTCCCGCGCGGTAGCTCGCCGCCGCGGCGTCGGCGACCGAGTCCCCGGTTCGCGTGAGCTCGATCAACACGCCGCGGCGATCGTCGGGATCCGGCCGTCGTCGGATCCGACGGGCGCGCTGGAGTCGGTCGAGGAGCTTCGACATCGCCCCCGAAGTACACACGATCTCCCGGCGGAGCGCTTTGGGTGAGAGGGCCCGGCCGGGGGCGCGCTGGAGCAGGCGGAGGACCGAGTACTCGTTGAAGGAGAGACCGTGGGGCTGGAGACACTCGCGCTGGAGCGCGTCGAGAAAGAGTCCCGTTCGCGCCAGCGTCGTGAACATCGCGAGCGGATCGTCTTCGGCGCCGGCTGCCACGGTCGGAAGCGCGGCGAGTCGGCCTCGGGAATCGGACATGGCGGATACCTCGCGAAGAAGATAGCTTCCCCAGAAGTTACTTCCCAGGAAGACACCTGGACCTCGAAGAACGCGACGCTCTTCGGAGACGCCACCCGATGTCGCGCCGGACACTCGGCGAGCGACGCCGCCCGAGAAAACGCGAATCGCGGAAGCGCTGCACCGGATCGCCCCCCCTCCCGAAAGGAAACGACATGCCCGGCCTCGACTCCATGAGCGTGCGAGACGCCATCTTCGGCCTCCGCGCGACGCGCATCTTCCGCGACGAGCCGATCCCCGAGCCCGTCCTGCACGAGGTGCTCGAGGCCGCGACGATGGCCTGCAGCTCGGGTAACACGCAGCCCTGGGAGTTCATCGTCGTCCGCGACCCCGAGACCCGACGGGCGATCCAACGCGAGATGAAGGACGCGTTCGCGGTGATCGACGCCGAGCGAGCGCAGACCGAAGCGCAGCTGACCGACGCCGCCGGCCGCTCGGTCACCGGACGGGCCGCCGTCGAGAACCTCCATCTCGTCCCCGCGATCGTCGTCGTCTGTTGGAACCCCGATCGCGGCATCCGCATGAAGAACGAGTACGCCGAGAACCCCGACGGTTCGCTCCGTGAGACCCGGGAGATCCCGGGCGGCCGAGGCGTGAGCCTCTTCCAGTCGACCCAGAACATGATGCTCGCCGCCCGGGCCCACGGCCTCTCCTCGCTCTTCACCACCTTCTTCTTCCTGAAGCGAGACGAGATCCGCGAGCTCCTCGGGATCCCGCCCCGCATCTTCATGGAGTGCGCGATCTTCCTCGGCTACAGCGACGAGCCCCTCGGCAAGCCCAGGCGCCTCGCGGTCGAGCAGGTGAGCCACGGCGATCGTTGGGGGCGGCCCCTCGACCTCGCGCGCGGTGAACGGGCGTGAGCCTCGCGGTCGAGCGGTTGACCGCCGCGATCGGCGCGGAAGTGACGGGCGTCGACCTCGCGGGCG
>JAUIMK010000159.1 GCA_030432735.1 bacterium | reverse complement strand
CGGAGGCTCGGCGAGCGGCTCCGCGGGCGGTGGGGACGCCGCCCTGGCACTCGCGAACTCCGTCGAGGCCGAGATCGAGGACTGGGACCTGAATCGCTCGGTGGACCGGCTGAAGCGGAACTTGCTGATCCGCGCGATCCGCGAGGTCGGCAGCAAGAGCGGAGCAGCGGAGCGGCTGGGGATTCCGCGACAGTCGCTGCAGAAGATGGTGAAGCGCCTCGAGATCACCGACGAGGAGCTCGCCGCCGAGCCGGCGGAGTCCTAGCCCGCCGCCCGCAATCGACCGCGTCCGAAAACGGCGACAAATCGGGGCTGATTCCGTCACGAATCGGTGGCGACTCCGGTAGACTGAGCGGCATGGAAACCCTCTACACCGCCCGGTTCTCCACGCCCCTCGGTCCGCTTCGGATCGCCAGCTCGGACAAGGGCCTCGCCTACGTCGAGCTTCCGCACGAGAGCGGGCGAGGCTTCGGTGGCTGGCTCAAGACGCACGCCCCCGACGCGAAGGTCGTCGATCGACGCACGCCGAACGATGCGATCATCGACCAGCTGCTCGAGTACACCGAGGGGGCCCGGCGCACGTTCGAGATCGACCTCGACCTGCGCGCCACGAAGTTCCAGCGCTCCGTCTACAAGCACGTGGCGAAGATCGGCTATGGCGAGACGGCGTCGTATTCGGAGATCGCCGAGGCGATCGGCAACCCGCGCTCCGTCCGCGCCGTCGGAGCCGCGAACGGCGCGAACCCGATCCCGCTCGTGATCCCGTGCCACCGCGTGATCGCGCGGGGCGGCGCGCTGCAGGGCTATGCCGGCGGATTGGATCTGAAGGCGCGGCTGCTCGCGATGGAGCAGGCGCTGCCGGAGCCGGTCGAAGAGCAGGCGCGGCTTTTTTAGGCGCGCGCGGGGCGCGCTGTCAGCGCTTTGCGCTGACCGCTGAGGGCTCCTCTTGCTTGCGGTGCGCCTGGCGCTTTGCGCTGACCGCTGAGGGCGCGTTTTTCGTTCGCGCGGAGACGGCTTGCCGGCGCGCCGAGTCGGTCGCGGGAGACTGCGGCTGGAGCAAGCGGACGGGGCCAGAGGCGGTACGCTTGTGGGATGCCCATTTCGCATCTCGATTCTCGGGGTGAGTCGAAATCGAATGGCGACGATCTCCGCGAGCCGGAGGCGGACGCCGGGGCGTTCTTCACGGAGGCGGCCGGCGCCGGTGAGGCCCCTCGTTTCGCCGAGTCCGAGCTGCGGCGGCGCTGGTCGGTCACGGTCCTGCTGGCTTTCCTGTCCTGCTCCGCCGGCATCACGTCGGGCTTCGTCCATGCGAACGCGGGGGATCTCCAGCGTGCGTTCTTCACCGGGACGTACGGCTTCCTGATTCTCGGGTGCCTGCTGGGTGTTCGTCGCGGTGCGCGTCGTCCCGAGCCGGTGGCCCACGCGATTCTCGGCCTGACCGCGATCGGGATGCTCGTCAGCCCGCTCTTCTCGCCGGACGCGATCCCGGTGCCGATCGGGCTCGTGTCGATTCCGTTCAGCGCGATCCTCGCACTCGGCTACCGGGGCGGGCTGGTCTGGACGCCGATCGTCGGACTCGTGCTCATGGGTCTCGCCCTCGGAGGGCCCCTCGACGTGGACGAGCGGACCCTCGTCTGGAACTCGGTGATCATCGTGGTCCTGATCGGCGGCGTCGGCGGCTTCATCGACCTCCAGCGTTCGCGCGCCGAGATCGGGGCCGAGCTCGCGCTGACGAGAGCGCGGGAGGAAGGCCTCCGCCGCTCGCGAACCGAGGCCTCCCTCGCCGAACGCGAGGCGCTGCTCACCACCGTCTTCGCGCGCACGCCCGCGATGCTCTTCCTGATCGACCTCGGGAGCGGCAAGGTCGTCGAGGTGAACGAGCGCTTCACCCGCGTGATGGGGTGGCGGCGCGACGAGGCGGTCGGGCGCTCGCTCTCGGAGCTCGGTGCCTGGTGCAACGCGGAGGACATGCGGCGCCTCGGCGAGCAGGTGATGGCGACCGGCGGCGCGGAGGCGGTCGAGTCCCGGCTCCTCGATCGCGAGGGGCAGGCGATCGATCTGCTCGCCTCGATCGAGACCCTGTCGATCGACGGCCGCCCGCACTGGCTGGTCCACGCCGTCGACATTCGCGACCGGAAGAGCATCCAGGACCGCGCCCTACGCGAGATGCGCGACCGCCTCGAGCAGCAGGGCCTCGAGCTCGAGGCCTCGCGAGAACGCATCGGCCGTCAGGAGCAGCTCGCTTCGGTCGGAACCCTCGCGGCGGGCATCGCCCACCAGATCAACAACCCGATCGGCGGAATCCGGATGATCGCCGAGACGACGCGCAAGGAGCTCGAAGACGGCGGCACGAGCGAGCGCTACCTCGCGGAAGCCTTCGACCGGATCGTCGAGGAGGCCGCGCGTTGCGGCGACATCGTGAAGAGCATCCTCCAGTTCTCGCGGAAGGAGCCGATGTCCCGGTGGCAGGGCGACCTGAACGACGCGGTCCGTCGCTCGGTCAACCTCATGCGTCCCCAGGTCAGTCGACGGGACGCCGCAATCCGGACCGAGCTCTGCGGCGAGAAGCTGCTGGTCGCGCTCAACCCGGTCGCGATCGATCAGATCCTGGTCAACCTCGTCGAGAACGCGGCGCTCTCGTCGGACGAGTCGATCGAGATCCGGATCGAGACGGAGCGACGGGGGCGCTCCGCGATCATCGTCGTGTCGGACGACGGCCCCGGAATGGATCGGGCCGTCCTCGACCACGCCTTCGATCCCTTCTTCACGACGCGGCTCGACCGCGGCGGGACGGGGCTCGGCCTCTCCGTCGTCCACGGACTCGTGAAGGATCTCGGAGGAGAGATCGAGATCGAGTCGAGCGAGGGCGCCGGCGTGCGCGTCGAGATCGACCTTCCGCTCCTCGAAGGCTGACGGACGGGCGCGCGGCGCCGGTCGCCCGCCGCCGCGCGCACCGGTGGCAGGAGGACCCGGATCGGTCCGTCCCCCGCGTCGATCAGTCGCGCGGGCGCCGTCGCAGGGCGAGGCCACCGAGACCGAGACCGAGCAGGACTGCGGTGCCCGGCTCGGGGACGACCTGGACGTCCATCGCGACCGTCTCGACGGGGAAGCTCATGCTGCTCACCGTGATCGCGAAGTTGTACTCGCCGAGGGCGTTCGGGTCGAAGGCGCCGCCGGGGGCATCGACGAAGGGCGGGTTGTCGACCGCCAGGAAGCCGAAGAGCAGGTTCTGGGAGTCCTCCACCAGCGAGATTCCGGGGGGCGCCGTCGCGAGCAGCGTCGACGTCACGTCGATCCGACCGAGCGAGCCCAGCGGGTTGTCGAAGGCCGGGTCGAAGTCGTAGTAGAGATCGATCTGGTAGTCGGTGAGCTGGGGCGAGCCGCCGGTCGTGCTCTCGACCCGGATGAAGTAGTTCCAGTTCCAGAGCGCGCCCTCGTTCGTGCTCTCGCCGGCGCCACCGAAGTTGCTGCCCGGCGTCGCCAGGTACGTGCCGGCCCCGTCGTTCGTGAGCGCCGGGTTCGAGAAGCGCTGGGTCGCGCTGAGGGCGACGGTGATCAGGTTGTCGCCGTCGACGAACTGCGAGGCGACGGCGACCTCGTCGTTCGGAATGCCGGTGCCGCCGAAGGTCGCCTCGTCGAGCGGGCCGAAATAGTCGTAGATCGGCGCGGACCAGGCGGGAGCGCCGGTCAGGAGCAGGCCGGCGACGGCCAGGAGGAGCGGGGCGAACGAACGATGGAGCGAGCAATGGAGCGAGCGCTGAAAGAGCTGCATGAAACCGATTCCCTCTGATGCGTGCCCGCCGTCTCGCTCGCTTCGGGTCTCGATCGACCAGCGACGAAATAGAACGGGCTGTCGCTCGGACGCGGGTCCAGCGACGACTTCCCAGGTGGAACCAACCTATCACGCGACCCGCGGCGGATGGGAGAAAATCGGGAAGCCCCCCACCGAAAGCGGCCGCTGCCCTTCGGGAGAGGGATTTTCCCCTCGATCAGACCTTGCCGAGGGCCTGCTCGACGTCCGCGATGATGTCGTCGGCGTTCTCGATCCCGCAGGCGTAGCGGACGAGGGTGTCGGTGATCCCGAGCCGGAGGCGTTCCTCCTTCGGCTTGTCCCAGAACGACATCGTCACCGGCAGCTCGATCAGGCTCTCGACGCCGCCCAGGCTCGGGGCCTGGTACGGGATCCGCGTCGCGTCGATGAAGCGCATGGCGCCCTCGAGGTCCGTGTCGATCTCGAAGGTCACCACCCCGCCGGCGCCATTCATGATGCGTTCCGCGACTTCGTGGTCGGGATGGGAGGGCAGGCCCGGGTAGAAGACCCGGCTGATCTTCGGGTGCTGCTCGAGGTAGCGCGCAAGGGCGAGGCCGTTCGCGTTGTGGCGCTCCATGCGGATGTCGAGGGTCTTGATCCCGCGCAGGAGCAGCCAGGCGGCGTGGCTGTCGATGATGCCGCCGAGCACGCCGAGGGCCTTGCGGACCGGGTCGACGAGCTCGCTCGGCCCGGTGAGCGTCCCGGCGAGGAGGTCGTTGTGGCCGCCGAGGTACTTCGTCGCGCTGTGCAGGACGAGGTCCGCGCCGTCGGAGAGCGCCTTGTGGTTCACCGGCGTCGCGAAGGTCGAATCGATGATGATCTTCACGCCGCTCGCGTGCGCGACGGAGGCGAAGGCCGGCACGTCGATCACGCGCAGGTAAGGGTTCGTCGGGGACTCGGTGAAGAAGAGCTTCGTGTTCGGACGGATCGCCTCGCGGAACGCGTCGAGGTTCGACGGCTCGATCACCGTCGTCTCGACGCCCATGCGCGAGAGGAACTGCTCGATGAACTGACGGGTGCGGCGATAGCAGTCGCTGGTCACGATCAGGTGGTCGCCGTCGTCGAGGAGCGCCATGAAGGTCGTCGTCGCCGCGCACATGCCCGACGCGAAGAGGACCGTCTCCTCACCGCCTTCGAGGGCGCTGATCTTGCGTTCGACCGCCGCCCAGGTCGGGTTGCCGTAGCGACCGTATTCCTCGCGATCGCTCTTGCCTTCCTGGTAGTCCGTCACCTCCTTCGAGTTGCGGAACCAGAACGTCGACGTCTGGTAGATCGGCGTGGTGATCGCGTTGGCTTCCTGCTGTCGCAGCTCGCCGGCGTGCACGGAGCTCGTCGCGTTCCCGCGATCGCTGGGCTCTTCCGGGTAGTCTTCGAAATCGGACATCGTTCTCGCTTTCGATCGAGTCGCGACGGGCCCCGGCGTCCGCGCTTCCCGGGTCGGAGGGAAACGCGGCCCACGCGCGAGACGCGCTTCGTCGCGGCGGAGCCATGCCCCGGCCACTCCGTCGCGCGGCCGCACGCGTGAACGCGGACGGACGAGACGTCGACACTTCTCGATCAAGAAGGGGCACTTAGCAACCACTCGCTCGACGCGAGTGCTTTCCGGTGAGCAGGTCGTCGTGCCCGGAGGCATTCCGAATCGCGCTCTAGGCCTCCGTCCTCGCGCCCGAAGGAGCGAAGACCGGTTCGCGGCCTAGGAAAGGGTCTGCAAGTGCCTGAAATCAACCCCTTGAATTCAGACCTGAAGCCGCAAACCTACGGGCGATCCAGAACCCCGTCAACTTCGGCGCCCGGCGGGGCCGGTGAGGTGTCGGATGTCCGCGCAGAACAGCCAGGGGCGACGCATCCTCGTCTTCTGTGCCTCGAGTACGGCGTGTGAGCCCCACTATCACGAGGCCGCGGCGGATCTCGGCCGTCGGATCGCCCGAGCGGGACACACCCTCGTCTACGGGGGCGGCGCCGTGGGCTCGATGGGCGCTGCGGCCGACGCTGCCCTCGAGGAGGGCGGCCACGTGGTCGGGATCATCCCGCGCTTCATGACCGAGCTCGAGTGGTCCCATCGCGGCATCCAGGAGCTCGAGCTCGTCGACGACATGCAGTCGCGCAAGCGCCTCATGCTCGAGACCGCCGACGCGATCGTGACGCTGCCGGGCGGGAGCGGAACCTTCGAGGAGCTCTTCGATGCGATCACCGCGAAGCGGCTCGGCATCTACGCGCACCCCATCGTGATCCTGAACCAGGGCGGCTTCTACGATCCGCTCTTCACGCTGCTCGAGCGCAGCGTCGCCGAGCGATTCATGCACGAACAGCACCTCGACATCTGGCACGCGGTCGAGCGGGTCGACCAGGTCCTGCCCGCCATCGAATCCGCGGAGCCCTGGCCGGAGAACGCGGTCGAGTTCGCGACTCGATGAGGCGCGGTCTTCGTGGGGGCGCGACCCGATGAGGCGCGGTCTTCGTAGGGGCGCGACCCGATGAGGCGTGGTCTTCTGGCGAGCGCGACCCGATGAGCGGGACGGGGTCGCGTTCGACGCGCGGATTGATCGACGCGCTGGTTCGGGCGCTGCCCTTTCCGGATCCGCGCGAAGTCGATGAACAAGGCCTGCTCGCCTACGGCGGCGACCTCTCCCCCGAGCGCCTGATCGCGGCCTACGCGCAGGGCGTCTTCCCCTGGTACGACGAGGATCCGATCCTGTGGTTCTCACCGGACCCGCGGATGGTGCTCGTGCCCGGCCAGCTCCACGTCGGGCGGTCCCTCGCGAAGCGGATGCGCGCGGCGCCCTACCGGATCTCGATGGACGAAGCGTTTCCCGAGGTGATCCGCGCGTGCCGGGAGACGCCTCGGCCCGGCCAGGAAGGCACGTGGATCACGCCGGAGATGGTCGACGCCTACTGTCGTCTCCACGAGCTCGGCTTCGCCCACAGCGTCGAAGCCTGGCTCGAAGAGGCGGGCGGAGAGCGCCTCGTCGGGGGGCTCTACGGCGTCTCCCTCGGACGGGCCTTCTTCGGCGAATCGATGTTCGCCCGGGCGCCGGACGCATCGAAGATCGCCTTCGCGACCTTCGTGCCGCAGCTCGCACGCTGGGGCTTCGCCTTCGTCGACTGCCAGATGACGACGGACCACCTGGCGCGCTTCGGTGCCGTCGAATGGACGCGGACGGATTTCCTCGACCGGCTCGAGCAGGCGCTCGAGGTCGAGACGCGACGCGGCGCCTGGCGTTTCGAGACCGCGTCTCCCGACGCCGACTAGACGCCCTGCCGACTAGAAGTCGAGGGGCAGCCCGATGTGCCGCTCGTAGACGAGGTCGCGATGGGCCAGGAGCCGCTCGTCGAGCGCCGCGTCGATCTCCGGCGTCGTCGTTCCGTACGCGACCCGCATCATCTCCGGCATCGGGCAGTGCTCGTGGGGCAGCGGTCGCACCATGGCGCAGAAGGCCGCCCAGTAGAGATCGACGGCACTGAGCGCCTCGCCGACCAGGTACTCCCGACCGGCGGCCTGCTGCTTCGCGAGTTGTCCCGCGAGGAAATCGAGGATCGAGACGATGCGTCGGTTGGCGCGCTCCGTCGCCTCCGGGCTCCAGCCGTAGTCGCGCCCGAGCATCCGGGTGCCGGCGAGGGCCGGGTTCCGATCCGCGTCCGGCGTCGACAGCATGGGACCGATCAGCTGCAGCCGCCGGTTCCAGCCGAGCCCGTCTTCGCTGCAGATCGCGTGCGACATCCCCATCATGAGAGCGCGCTCGCCTTCGTCCGCCGGGACGAGGGCGGGCTCCGGCCGGAGTCGCTCCGCGAGGGCGAGGATCTCTTCCCAGCCGGTGCGCGCGGGCTCGTCTTCGTAGACCGCCTGCGGCGCGTTCCGGATGCCCGTCCAGGCGACGAGGTCGTCGTTGGTCTCGGCCGCCGTCTGCCGGACGGGCACGTAGTCGAGCTTTTTCACCTGGAAGATCGCCTTCGCCGACTCGCCCCAGGGACCGGGCACGCCGGTGGTCAGCACCAGGCGCAGGCCGGGCCTCTCCCGGGCATCGTTGGGTTCGACGTAGTCCATGATCTCGTTCCTCAGTTCGGTCGGCCGCGCCGGCGACTCGACATCTCGCCTTCGGCGATCAGGTCACTGGGGTCGCAGGCGAGTCCGTCGGCGAGCAGCAGCAGCTCGTCGTAGGTGATCTGCTCTTCCCGCTCCTCGATCGCCTGGATCTGGTTCGGGGTCAACGTCCGGCGCAGGCCGCTCGCCGCGAAGCTCGCCGCCGCGATCGCGGCGACGAGGTCGCGCGGGGACCAGCCGTGGTCGTGTCGGTAGCGGCGGACGGCGAGTCCGTCGAGGCGAACGCGGCGGGCGAGGTCGGCGTCGGGGGGCAAGGAGGCTCCGGTCGGGCGGGGCGAGCCAGTGTAGACTCCCGCGCATGTCGATGCAGGAAGGACTCGAGATTCTCGAACGCGTCGCCGGCGCCGGCGGCAAGATCCTCCGGGCGGAGGGGGATCGCGCGGGCGCGTCGGTCGGCGTGCTCGCGCTGACCTTCGACGTCGGCCGGGTGGTGATCGCGCCTTCGGACGACGGGCTCGCGATCGCTGCCGTGGAGGCCCGGGACGCGCTCCCGGACGGGCTCGGGTCCCTCGACGAGGAAGAGCCCTGGTGGCGCCTGCTCGGTCAGCCGCTGACGGCGGCCTGGCCCGGCGGCGTCGAGGAAGGCGTCGGGGCGTCGGGGCTCGGGAAGCTCATGATCGTGAAGATGCGCTTCCGCGAGGAGACCGAGAACCCGCGGATCGTGCGCCTCGAGGCGACCGGCAGCGCGATCCGGGTCTCCCTCGACGACGCCTAGGCGCGGCTAGGCTTCGACGTAACCGATTCGCCCGGCCGGGCGAAGGCAGAGATCGAAGGATCGAGGAGAACGACGATGTCGAACGACGACAAGGTGACCCGAAGCGACGAGGAATGGCGCGATCAGCTCTCCGAGGAGGAGTTCCAGGTCACGCGCTGCTCGGCGACGGAGCGCGCGTTCACCGGCCGCTACTGGGACGAGAAGGCGAGCGGGACCTATCACTGCATCTGCTGTGACGCGCCGCTCTTCCGGTCCGAGACCAAATACGATTCGGGCACCGGCTGGCCGAGCTTCTTCCAGCCGATCGCCGAGGACGCCGTCGGCGAGAAGGTCGACCAGACGCACGGCATGGTCCGCACCGAGTCGGTCTGCGCGAAATGCGACGCGCATCTCGGCCACGTCTTCCCGGATGGTCCGAAGCCGACCGGGCTGCGGTACTGCATGAACTCCGCCTCGCTCAACCTGAAGAAGGACGAGGAGGCCTGAACCGCAGGCTCTTGGACGTCATGATCGAGCGCTACGACGCGATCTTCTTCGACAACGACGGGATCCTCGTCGACACCGAGCCGCTCTTCCTCCGGGCGACGCAGGAGATCCTGGCGACGGTCGGGGTGGCGCTCTCCGCCGAGCTCTACCACGACTGGGTGATGCGCGAGGGGCGGACCGTGTTCGAGCTCGTCCGCGAGAAGGGGATCTCCGACGAAGAGATCCTCGAGATGCGGCGGGTCCGCGGCGCGCGCTACAACGCGCTGATCCGTGAGGGGGTGCGCGTCCTCGAGGGTGTGCACGAGACGATGGACGCGCTCCGGGGCCTGCGCCCGAAGGCGATCGTCACGAGCTCGAGCCGGGATCATTTCGACGAGATCCACGCCCAGACCGGACTCGTCGCGCATTTCGACTTCGTGCTCGCGGACGGTGACTACACGCGGCACAAGCCGCATCCGGATCCCTACGTCGTCGCCGCGCGCCGCATGGGCGTCGATCCTTCGCGGTGTCTCGTGATCGAGGATACGGAGCGCGGTCTCGTCGCGGCGACGGAGGCGGGCATGGCCTGCGTCGCGATCCCGAACGCGCTGACGGCGGGCGCGGACTTCTCGCGCGCGATCGCGAGGCTCGATTCGATGTCGGCGCTCCCGGGCTGGCTCGGGCTCGACTAGCGTCGCCCGCTTCGCGCGCCGGCGAGCGGGCCGCGACGCGAGGCCCGAGCGCGCCGTCCCGCGCGAGACCGTGTCGGGCGGAGGGGCGCTACCTTGCCACCGTGCGGCGTCGTTGCCTCAGTCGTCTCCAGCAGGTCCGCCGGCCCCGCGTCCCGCGGACTCGCTTCGCCGTCGGCGGCCTGGTCGGTGGCCTCGCGGCCTGTCTCCTCGCCGGATCCGCGGCCGCGCAGCTCGGGGAGGAGTGGGAGGACCGGCCCGGACTCCTCTCCGAGGACGGGGACTGGAAGAGCCGGCTCGGCGCACTCGGGATCGCGCTCGACCTCTCCTACACGGGCGACTTCGTCTCGAATACCCGCGGCGGCGTCGCTCGGAAGAGCACCTACCTCGGCACGGTCGACCTGACCGCGGCGTGGGACATGGAGGCGCTCCTCGAGCGCGACCTCGGCGTGCTGTTCGTGTACGGGTCGTGGAACCACGGCGGCCGGCCCTCGACCTTCGTGGGCGACGTCCAGGCCACCGACAACATCGACGCCCCCGACGCGATTCGTCTCTTCGAAGCCTGGTGGCAGCAAACCCTCCTCGACGATCGCGCGTCGCTCCTCGTCGGTCTCTACGACGTCAACTCCGAGTTCTACGCGATCGACAGCGCGGAGCTCTTTCTGAACGGCTCCTTCGGGATGGGCGGCGAGCTCGGGAACACCGGGCTCGCCGGTCCCTCGACCTTTCCCGTGGCGGGGCTCGGCGGACGATTCAAGGTCGAGCCGGTCCGGGGGCTCGAGCTCCAGGTCGCCGCGGTCGAAGGGGCACCGGGGGATCCGCGTCGCCCGACCGCGACGAGCCTCGATCTCGAGAGCGACGAAGGCGCGTTCGTGATCGCCGAGCTCTCCTACCATCGCGATGCCTCGTCGCAGGAAGACGATCGCGACGACGTCGTCCGTCCGCTCCAGCGCCGACGGCTCGGTCGCGTCTGGGCCGATCGACCGAAATGGGTCCGCGTCGCCGTCGGCTCGTGGATGTACACCGCGAAGCAACCCCACGTTGCCCGCGTCGACGGTCTCGGTGATCCGATCCGTTCTCGCGGTCATCCCGGGCTCTACGTGACCGTCGACTACGAGGCCGACCATCTCGCGATCCAGCCGGGCGTCGGGATGTCGCTCTTCGCGCAGCTCGGGTTCGCGGACGGGGACGTCGGACAGTTCGCGGGCTACACCGGGGGCGGTGCCACCTTCGTCGGATTGCTGCCCGGTCGGGACGACGACGAGAGCGGCGTCGCGATCGCAGCCGCCTAC
>JAUIMK010000158.1 GCA_030432735.1 bacterium | reverse complement strand
TCTAGCCAGCTGAGCTAACGCCCCACGAGGCCACAGGTTTTAGCGGATTCCGGCGGGGCGTGCCGCCCTTTCGGAACGCTTCGCCTGCAGCCCGAACGAGTCCGGTCCCTACTCCTCTTCGGCGGCGGACGGCGGCTTCGGGTGCTCCGAGGCGCGCTTGCCGGCGGCGCGGACGAAGGCCTCGAAGAGCGGATGCGGGTCGAAGGGCTTGCTCTTGAACTCGGGGTGGAACTGGGACGCCACGAAGAAGGGGTGGCTCGGGATCTCGACGACCTCGACGAGGCGGCCGTCCGGCGACGAGCCGGAGAAGAGCATGCCGGCGGCCTGGAAGCGGTCCTTGTACGCCTCGTTGAACTCGTAGCGGTGGCGGTGGCGCTCGCTGATCTGGAGCGTCCCGTAGGCCTCCGCGGCCTTCGAGCCGGGCTGGAGCACGCAGGGATAGGCGCCGAGGCGCATCGTCCCGCCGAGGTCCTCGATCTCCTTCTGCTCGGGCAGGATGTCGATCACCGGGTGCGGGCAGTCCGCGTCCATCTCGGCGGAGTTCGCCCCCGCGAGACCGACGACGTTGCGGCCGAACTCGATGCAGGCCATCTGCATGCCGAGGCAGATACCGAGGAACGGGATCTCGTGCTCCCGGACGTACTGGATCGCGCGGATCTTGCCCTCGATCCCTCGCGAGCCGAAGCCGTGGGGGACGCAGATCCCGTCGAAGCCCTCGAGGACCGACGTGTCCTCGAGCTTCTCCGAGTCGACGTACTCGATCGTGACCTCGCTGCCGCAGGCGAAGCCGCCGTGGTAGAGCGCTTCGTTCAGCGACTTGTAGCTCTCGGTCAGGTCGACGTACTTGCCGACCATCGCGATCCGGATCTGCTTCTCCGGGTTCTGCTGGACGTGGTGGAGGCGCTCCCAGTGACGCAGGTCCGGGCGGCCGGTCCACATGTTGAGGACCTGGGCGATCTTCTCGTCGAGGTTCTCCTTGGCGAAGGCGAGCGGCACCTCGTAGATCGAGCTCACGTCCTTCGCCGTGATGACGGCGTCCTCGTCGACGTTGCAGAAGAGCGCGATCTTGCTCTTGATGCTCTTCTCGAGGTAGCGGTCCGTGCGACACAGGATGATGTCGGGCGCGAGGCCGACCGTCTGCAGCTCCTTGACCGAGTGCTGGACGGGCTTCGTCTTGACCTCACCGGCGGTCGACTGGTAGAGGACCGGGGCGACGTGGATGAAGCAGCAGTTCTCGCGGCCCGCGTCGGCGCGGAACTGGCGGATGGCTTCGAGGAAGGGGAGCGACTCGATGTCGCCGACGGTGCCGCCGATCTCGACGAGGATCACGTCGCAGTCCTGGCTCGCGTTCCGGATGGCGCCCTTGATCGCGTCGGTCACGTGGGGGATGACCTGGACCGTCCCGCCGAGATAGTCGCCGCGGCGCTCCGCCGAGAGGACCTGGTCGTAGATCCGGCCGGCGGTCATGTTGTTGACCTGGCCGAGCACCGTCGTCGTGAAGCGTTCGTAGTGGCCGAGGTCGAGGTCCGTCTCCGCGCCGTCCTCGGTCACGTAGACCTCGCCGTGCTGGAACGGGTTCATCGTCCCCGGGTCGACGTTCAGGTAGGGGTCGAGCTTCAGGAACGTGACCTTCAGGCTGCGCGCCTCGAGCAGCGCGCCGATCGATGCGCTCGCCAGGCCCTTGCCGAGCGACGACATCACGCCGCCCGTCACGAAGATGTACTTGGTCGGTCGCGGACTCATCCCTGTTCTCCCCCGGCGCCCTCGGCACCCCGTTCGTCCCACGTCATCGGATCGCCGCCTCGGCGCGCCTCGCCAGCCCGTCCTCGATCCGGATCGCATGGATCGGAACGAAGGGCTCGGGCAGCGCGTCCGCCGCGAAGAATCCCATCTCCAACGTCTCGTCGGGCGTCGTCATCTCGCCCGCCTCGACCGCCTCTGCATGAAAGCAGAGGTTCACGATCTGTACGCGCCGCGGCCCGCCCTCGGAACCCGCGCCATTCTGCCGGCCCTTCTTGTGCGAATAGTCGACGACGTTCGTGTCCGGATCCGAGTAGACGCCGATCAAGGATCCGACCTCGACCCGCCAACCCGTCTCTTCCGCCACCTCACGCCGGGCCGCCTCCGCGACCGACTCCCCGATCTCGACGAAGCCTCCGGGCAAGCCCCAGAAGCCGTTGTCGGAACGGCGCATCAACAACAGCTCGCCCCCGCGCCAGACCATCGCCGAAACGGAAAGCCCCAGCTCCGTCGGGTCGGACGCGAAATACATCGATTGGCCCTGCCCGCTCGCCGCGGACGAAAAGGCGTCTTTTTCTGCCGGGGATGTCACCGGGGGAGCTCCGCCGTCGACGTCGTGGGAAGGCTTCTCACGACGTTCTTTGCATGGTTCGCGAGGATCCCGAAGATCACCCGCACCACGGGTGTGCCGCTTTTGGATTCGGCACGACGGAGCGCAGCGAAACGGTCGCTGCGGAGTTCGTTCGCACTCACACCTGCTTCGACCGGGGGGGTCCGGCGTTTTATAGCGGGCGCGGGCGCCGCACGTCAATCGCGCGCGCACCGGCACGCCGGATTCCTCCCCCGCCGGCGCGCCCCCGCATCGCCGCCCCCCGAAACGAGAAACGGCCGGCTCCCGTCGGGAACCAGCCGCTTCGAATCGTCACCGGGCGAAGGAAGCTTCCCTCCGCCGAGCACTCGCAGACGGGAGCGTGCTCCCCCCTCCGCCGAGCGCCCGCAGGCGGGAGGAAAATGCTTCCTTCCGCCGAGCGCCCGCAGGCGGAAAATTAGCGCTTGGAGAACTGGAAGCGCGCGCGAGCGCCCTTCTGTCCGTACTTCTTGCGCTCCTTCTTTCGCGGGTCCCGCGTCAGGTAGCCGGCGCGCTTGAGCGTGCCGCGCTGGGTCTCGTCGAGCTTCTCGAGGGCGCGGGCGATGCCGTGGCGCAGCGCGCCAGCCTGGCCGGCGACGCCGCCGCCGTTCAGGCGGGCGTCGATGTCGTAGCGGCCGAGGCTCTCCGTCTTCTCGAAGGGGCCGCGGACCAGGATCTGGAGCGCTTCGCGGGGGAAGTACTCGTCGACGGCCTTGCCGTTGACGATGATCTGGCCGGAGCCGAGCTTGAGACGGACGCGCGCGATCGCGCTCTTGCGCTTGCCGGTGGCCTGGATGAGCTCAGACATTCGGGAGTTCCTCGGGCTTCTGGGAGGCGTGGGGATGGTCGGGGCCAGCGTAGACGCGCAGCTTGGAGAGCATCTGTCGGCCGAGGGTGTTCTTCGGGAGCATGCCGCGTACGGCGCTCCGCACGACACGGTCGGAGTGGGCGGAGGCGAGGAGCTGGTCCGCGGTCACCGACTTGATGCTGCCCATGTAGCCGCTGTGGCGGTGGTAGGTCTTCTGCTCGCGCTTGCGCCCGGTCAGCTGAACCTTGTCGGCGTTCACGACGATCACGTGGTCACCGGTATCGGAATGGGGCGTGAAGCTGGGCTTGTGCTTCCCGCGCAGGACGGTGGCGATCCGGGTCGCGAGGCGGCCGAGGACCAGGTCCTCCGCGTCGACCACGTACCACTGGCGCTCCACCTCGTCGCTGCTCACGCTCTTGGTCGCGGCAAAGGCTCGATTGGCCATCGGGCTTCGTTTCCTTACTTGCTTCGTGCAATCTCCGGCGGACGCCCTCGGGCGTTCCGGCCGGTCGAACTCGAACGATCCGTCTCGCGGGCCGGGGCCCTCTGCGAGCCACGGAGCGGTTCCGGCGCTCGGCAGTTTCGGATGTGTCCGGGAGGACTCCCGCTCGCGGCTGTCGCCGGATCAAGCGCGAGACGTACCTGTCGCGCCCGGGAGGGGCGTCCAGGAGAGCGAGTGTTTACCCGACGGGATCGGATGAGTCAACCGGACGCGCCTCACCGTCGAGCCGGCCCCCCGCCGGGATTCCGCCGCCGTCGTCGTCGACCCGCATCAGGCACAGCCCCTGGGCCGGCGCGGTCGGCCCCGCCTGCCCGCGATCGCCGCTGGCCAGGATCTCCGCCGCCCGCTCGACCGGCCATCGACCGCGCCCGATCTCGACCAGCGTCCCGGCCAGGTTCCGCACCATGTGGCGCAGGAACCCCTCTCCCTCGACGTCGAGCCGGAGCTCACCCCGGGGCTCCCCCGAAACGGCGCAGCGGGTCACCGTCCGGGTGGTCGTCTTGACCGATGAGCCCGCCGCCTGGAACGCCGCGAAGTCGTGGCGCCCCTCGAAGACCCGGGCGGCGCGCTCGAGGGCGCCCTGATCCAGCGCCTCCCGGACCCACCAGCAGGTCCCGGCGCGGAGCGGGGATCGGTGCGCCCCGTTCCAGATCCGGTAGCGGTAGTGCTTGCCGCGCGCGGCCCGGAGGGCATCCCAGTCCGGCGCGGCTTCCGTCAGGACCTGCACGGCGACGTCCGGCGGGAGGCGGGCATTGAGCGCGGCCTGCAGCCGCTCGGGGGCGAGCGCCGTCTCGACGTGCACGCTCGCGACCTGGCCGGCCGCATGCACGCCCGCATCCGTGCGCCCGGCGCCGCGCACCCGGGGCGCCTCGCCCGCCACCGACTCGATCGCGTCCGCGAGCACCCCCTGCACCGTCCGCGCCGGGCGCGCCCCGGCCTGGACCTGCCAGCCCTCGAAGTCCGCACCGTCGTACTCGAGCACGAGCCGGAAGGAGCGGCCCCCGGTCGCGCTCACGCCGGACCGAGCCGGGCTTCCGCGATCGCGAGGGCGTGATCCGCCGCGATGCGGAGCGGATCCATCGTGAACCAGAGCCGGAAGGCCGTGCCCGCCGCGAGGGAGGGCTCCGCCTCGATCCGCCCGACCCGGACCCCGGACTCCCCCGCCGCGTCCCGCATCGTCGGCCCCACCGGCCCGCCGAGCTCGCCCTCGACGGCGACGAGTCCGCGGCTTCCCGGACCGTCGGCGACGACCTCGAGCAGCGGATGGTCCGCGAGGCGCGTGACGAGGGTCTCGAGGTCCGCCGGCGCATCGAGCTCGACCAGCACGGACGCCGCCTCCCCCACGAAGGTCGGGACCTCCGCCGCGCCGATCGCGATCACCGGACCGGGACCGAACGAGCGCGCGAGCTCGCCCCGCGCGCGAGCCAGCCCAGCGCTCGGGAGCACGTCGAAGGCGACGCCCTGTCCCGCCGGACCGGGATCGGGGGCCTGCGATTGATTGAAGAGCGCGATCGATTCCTCGGAGAGCGCGACCACGCCCGCGCGGCCGTGCGCCGCCGCGCTCGAGAGCACCGTCCCGGTCGCGCGCACGACCGCGCCCTCCCCCGCGACGGCCCGCAAAACGGCATCCCACGCGAGGGCCGTCGGGCTCGGACACGAGAGCAGCGGCGCCTGCCCGGCGCCCGCCGCCGCCGAGAACACGAGCGGAACGGCGTCCTGTCCGCTGACCGCGCCGGTCAGGTCGATGCAGGCCACCTCCGCCTTCAGGCACTCGCGTACGACCTCGAGGGCCTCCACCGCGCGGGTGCACAGGAAGACGAGGTCCGCCCCCTCGAGCCGCGGCCACTCGCTCACCACGTCGAGGTCCTGCCCGCCGAACGAGAACGTCGTGCCCGCGGAGTCGGGCGAGGCCACACCGATCAGCTCCGCCACGCTCCATTCGCTCTCGTCGAGCCGGTCGACGAGCTCCTGGCCGATCTGGCCGGTGACCCCGAAGATCACGATCCGCCGCGGCGTGCTCTCGCTCATGCGAACTCTCCCCCGGGCCCCCGGACGCCTACGCCAGGGCCTCCAGCACGAGCTCGCCCATGCGTTTGCAGCCGACGGTCTCGCGGGACTCGCCGGGCAGGATCAGATCGCCGCTGCGATGGCCGGCGTCGAGGACGTCGGTGACGGCCTTGCGGATCGCGCCGGCGGCCTCCTTTGCGCCGAAGGCCGTCTCCAGCAGCATGGCCGCGCTCTGGATCGCCGCGAGCGGGTTCGCGAGATCCTTGCCCGCGATGTCCGGCGCGGAGCCGTGGACCGGCTCGAAGAGGCCGAAGCCGCCTTCCGCGAGGGACGCCGACGGCAGCATGCCGAGCGAGCCGGTGATCATCGCCGCCTCGTCCGACAGGATGTCGCCGAAGAGGTTCCCGGTCACGATCACGTCGAAGCGCTTCGGCTCCTGCACCAGCAGCATCGCGCAGGAGTCGACGAGCTGGTGGGCGAGCTCGACGTCCGGGTATTCCTTCGCCACCTCGTCGACGACCTCCATCCACAGCTGCGAGACGTCGAGGACGTTGGCCTTGTGCACGTGGGTCACGTGATGGCGACGCAGCCGCGCCTGCTCGAAGGCGACCCGCGTGATCCGCGCGACCTCGTGCTCGTCGTAGACCATCGCGTTCACCGCGGAGCGGTTGCCCTTCTCGCCCGAGCGGCCGCGCGGCTCGCCGAAGTAGATCCCGCCGGTCAGCTCGCGGACGACGAGCATGTCGACGCCCTCGACGATCTCGGGACGAAGCGCCGACGCGTTCACGAGGGCGGGCATCACCTGCGCCGGGCGCAGGTTCGCGAAGAGTCCGAGGGCCTTGCGGATCGCGAGCAGCCCCTTCTCGGGGCGGACGTCGACCGGCATGTCGTCCCACTTCGGCCCCCCCACCGCGCCGAGCAGGACCGAGCGGCTCCCCCGGCACTTCTCGATCACCTCTTCGCGGAGCGGCGTCCCGTGGGCGTCGATCGAGCAGCCCCCGATCAGCTCCTCCTCGAACTCGAAGGAGAGCCCCGCCTTCGCCCCGGCCTTCTCGAGAACGAGGCGCGCCTGTTCCGTCACCTCCGGACCGATGCCGTCGCCGGGGAGCAAAATGATCTTCTCTGCCACGATGAACCTCGTCTTGCGGGAGTGTCGCCTCGGGCTCGGGTCGCCCGCGCGGGCGCGCATCCTAGCGGATGCGGGGGCGCGCCGTCGGGTCCGGAGGCGCGCGATGATCTAGGATTCGCGGGAAGCGGAGCCCGCGCCGGAAGCGCGGCCGCTGCGACGAAGGCGCGGGGGCGCGGCGCCGACGAGGACACGGGGGGAACGGCGAGGCGATGACGATCCGAGGCGAGGGGCGACGCGCGGCCGAGCTCGGCCCGCTCGAGGCGGCGGTCATGGACACGCTCTGGAAGGCGACGGACGCGCTCGCCGTCGAGACGGTGCACGCGCGCGTGGCACCGAAGGGCCGCCCCGTCCGCAACACGGTCCAGTCGACCCTCGAACGACTGGTGCGCAAGGGGCTCGTCCGTCGCACCAAGCAGGGCCGCGCCTATCACTACGCCGCCCGCATCGAGCGCCGCGACTGGTTCGCCGGCGCGGTCGGCGCCCTGGCCGACGCGCTCCGGTCGCGCCCGAGCCCGGACCTGCTCGCCGGCTTCGTCGACTTTGCGGAGCGCACCGATCCCGAGGCCCTCGAAACGCTGCGACGCCTGGTCCACGAGCGCCTGGGCGAGCGCGGCGACGACGCCCGCGACGCGGCGCCCGCGGACGCTCCGAGCGGGAGGCGCAAGCGATGATCACGACCTTCGTCCTCGCCGCCCTCGGATGGGCGGTCGGGCTGCTCACGATCGGGCTCTTCGGGCGGATCACCTGGCCCCGACTCGCCCGGCATCTCGACGGCCAGTCGCCGGCGCGGCGCTACCGGGCGGCGCTGGCCTTCGCGCTCGCTCCGCTCCCCGCGGCCACCCTGATCGTACTGCTCGTGCTGCTGCCGGGGGTCCTCGGGCTGGCATGGTCCGGCGCCGACCACTGTCTGCGGCACGCCGACCATGCGCATCTCTGTCTCGTCCACGGCCTCGAGGTCGCGGCGGTCTGGCTCGCCGTGCCCTTGCTCGTCGCGCTGGCCTGGATCGGCGTCGCCGCGCTCCTCCGTCAGGGCCGCGACGCCCCGGCGACGCGCGCGCTCCGTGCCCTCGAGGCGGTCGCGCGCCCTCACGGCGACGGCGACCCTTCGCTGTGTATGGTGGACAGCGACTCGCCGCTCGCGCTGACCCACGGCCGCTGGCGCCCGCGTACCCTCGTGTCCCGCGCCCTCGCCCGCGCCCTCGCCCCGGACGAGTGGGCGGCCCTCGTCGCGCACGAGCGCGCCCACGTCCGCCGCGCCGAGCCCCGCTGGCGTTGGCTGGCGCAGCTCGGATCGACGCCCCTCGCGCCCTCGACCCGGCGCCAGGTGCTCGCGGAGCTCGTCCTCGCGAGCGAGCAGATCTGCGATGCGGAAGCCGCGCGGCGCACCGACCCGCTCGCCGTGGCCCGCGCGATCCTCCACGTCGAGCGCCTGATGGCCGGCACGCCGGCCCCCGCCTTCTCGACCGTCGGGATCGCCGACGGCGGCGTCACCGCGCGCATCGATTCGCTCCTCGCCGATGCGGCGCCGACCCCGACCGCCTCTCGAGCGGGCGTCTGGGCCGTCGGCGTCGGACTCCTCGCCCTCGCCGGGCTGCTGGGCTCCACCATGCATCACGTCGCGGAGCACGCGCTCTCGCACCCGCTGTCCCAGACGCTGTCCCATTCGCTGCCGCACGCCCTGTCGCAGGGGTTGTCGCACGCGCTCTCCCACGCGTTGGGCGGCTGAGCCGAGCCCTCCGCCGGAATCAGAAGCGCGCGGTCACCGTCGCCCGGACCTGCCGGGGCGGCACCGGATGGGAGTGCACGTCGAGCACGGGGGCCGGCTCGCCCGCGAGCTGGGACTCGTAGAAGTACTCGATGTCGCTGTCCTTCGAATCGAAGAGATTCAGCACCGAGAGACTGAAGCGCAGCTGCTTCCAGTCGTAGTTGCCCCCGAGATTCACGAGCGTCGTCCCGCCAGCGCGCTGGGTGTTGTCCTCGATCAGCGGGTAAGCCCCGAAATGCCGGACGCGCAGGCTGCCGGACCAGGGGCCCTGGGTCAGCGTGACGCCCGCCGACACCACCGTCTCGACCGCCCCCGGAATCTTGTCGATGCCGCTGCGGGTGTTCCGGAAGTCGGCGTTCGACCAGGCGTAGGAGCCGTCGAAGGCGAGCCAGGGGAACGGCCGAAAGAACGCGGTCAACTCGACGCCGTAGCGGCGACTGCCCTCCTGGGGCTCGGTGAAGCCGCCATCGCCGACGAAGACCAGCTCGGACTCCGAGTGGAGCCACCAGAAGGCGCCGGTCACGTGGTAGCGGCGATCCGGCTGCCAGCGCGCGCCGACCTCGGCGCCCCACTGACGCGCGAGCGGGTCCACGGGGGATTCGGTCAGGCCGTTGTTCGGGTTGATCCGCAGCGTCGTGCCGCGGGCATCGTTCGAGTGGAAGCCCCCGCCCGCGTTCACGTAGATCTCGAAGGGGTCGGCGGGCCGCAACGTCAGAGAGAGCTTCGGGCTGACCAGCCCGTCGATCTCGCTTCCCCCGTTCGTGAAGGCACCCTGCCCGGCCTTGGTGTCGACGTCGAAGCCGAAGAGGTCGCCGCGCACGCCGACGGTCCAGGTCATCCAGGAGACCGGGGTCCAGACGCCCTCCGCCCAGACCGAGCCCGACACCTCCGTGACGGCGTCCTCGCGGATCGTCGCGAAACGCTGACGCGCCTGGCTCCGATAGAGACCGAGCTCGGGAATGTGGTCGAGGCGGGTCTCGGCGCCGAACTCGAAGTCGACGGACGTGCCCAGGAACTCGGCCGAAAGGTCGCGCTCCGCGCGCGCCCCCCACGCGAGGCGCTGGTCGCGTTGGGCCAGCTCGTCTCCGAGAACGGGCTCGTCGAGGAAGTAGGTGAAGTTCGAGAAGAGCTTGAGGCGGTAGTAGATCAGGTAGGTCGAGAGACGCAGCTGGTCCTCGCCCTCGCTGGCCCACTCGAGGTTCGCGCTCACCCGCGTCGTCTCACCGCCGAGGTCCGGGTCGATGAAGCCGAGGCGCGAGACGTCGCCGGACTCGACGGCACGCCGCGGGATCTGATCCGTCGAGAACCACTCGGCGTGGTAGCCCATCAGCGAGGCGCGCAAGGTCCCGTCGCCGACGGGAAGCGTCCACTTGGTGAACGCGTTGATGTGGAGGAGATCCGAGTCGAGGCGGTAGGGGTCGTCGAAGGTCTTGCCTTCGAGGGCGATCAGGGCCTCTCCCCGCGGCACCTCCAGGTTCGCCGCGACGAGCCCGCGGACCCAGCGGTCCTCGCCGATCGAGAGCGACGCGATCGAATCCGGCAGCTGGTCCCGCGAACGCAGGAAGGACGCGCCCGCCGAGGCGAAGTCGCCGACGTCGGCCCGGTACGGCCCCTTCCGGAAATCGATCGTCTCGATCAGCTCCGGGATCACGAAGTTCAGGTCGAGGTAGCCCTGGCCGTGGCCGTGGCTGCGGAAGTTCACGGGCACGCCGTCGAAATGCGCCGCGAAGTCCGTTCCGTGATCGAGGTTGAAGCCGCGCAGGAAGAGCTGGTTCGACTTGCCGGGCCCCGAGTGCTGGGTGGCGATCAGGCCGGGGATCACCTCGAGCAGCTCGCCGGTCCGGGCCAGCGGCCGCAGGTCGAGATCCGCTGCGCCGACCCGTCCTTCCGAGGCCGCCATCGCACGACCGATCTGCTGCTCCGCGCGGCCGAAGACGACCATCGACTCGACGTCGTCGTCGATCGGCTCGCTCTCAAGAGCGTCGTCGGCGCTCGCCGACGAGGCGACACCGAGCAGCGTCGCGAGCGCGAGGAGCAGCGAGGTACGAAGAAGGAGGAAGCGGGTTCCGAGGAACCGCGCTCGGCGGTGGAGAACGTTCGGCGTAGAGGCGTGGCGCGACATGGAGCGCACCCTAACGCGCAGCCTCAAGTCCGACTACGGATCGGAGTTCGCGCGAACGGTCCCTCGCGAGCCCGCGTTCGGAGGGGCGTACGAGGAGGGACCGCGAAGTCGCCTCCCCTCGCAGCGGCGAAGGGTCAGATCCCCTTAGGCTCGTTCGTCGCGTGGCGCGCCTTGTGCCACTCGAGCTTGTTGAGCGCGTGCACGTAGGCCTTCGCGCTCGCCACCATCACGTCTTCGTGGACGCCGTTGCCGATCACCCGGCGACCGTCCTCTTCGATCGTGACGGAGACCTCGCCCTGCGCATCGAGCCCCGCGGTGACCGCGTGGACCTGGTAGCGGATCAGCTCGCTGCCGGTCTCCGTCAGATCGGAGATGGCCTTGAAGATC
>JAUIMK010000157.1 GCA_030432735.1 bacterium | reverse complement strand
CTCGAGTCGTAGTAGTCGAGCAGGTACCCGATTCCGGCGTCGTAGACCGCGCGCGCGCCGTCTGCGATGTTTTGCTCGTAGAGCGCCCGGAATTCCCGGGTCTTGGCCTCGAGCAGCCTGGGATGGGGGAGCAGGCCGCAGACGATGCTGTGCTGGACGACACCGAGGTGTGCGCCCGGGCGCTTGACGGTGACGGTCGGCACGACGCCGATATGCGGCGCTCCGTTCCGGTCCGTCATCGTGAACCGGCGCAGGGCGACCTGCCAGTTGAGGAATTCCTTCGGGAGGGGCGTCGCTTCGGTCGACATGAGTCGGCTTCTCCTTGTGGCCCGCATCGCACGGGCGGCGGGTCAGAAATTGCGGATGGGATCCCCGGGGCCGAGGATGCGCATCGTGAGACCACCCTCTTCCGCGGTGATCCGCGACTCGACGCGGAAGACGTCGAGCAGGGTCTCTTCGTCGAGAACGCGCTCGGGCGGCCCGACGTCGTAGACGCGACCCCGCGACAGGACGGCGACCCGATCCGCGACATGGGCCGCGTGCTCGAGGTCGTGGATCGAGAGCACGATCGTGGTTCCCCGTTCGCGGTTCAGGCGGGACAGCAGGTCGAGCAGCTCGAACTGGTGGCGCAGATCCAGCGCCGAGGTCGGCTCGTCGAGGAGCAGGACCCGCGGCTCCTGCGCGATCGCCATCGCGATCCAGGCGCGACGGCGCTCGCCGCCGGAGAGCATCTCGAGCGGACGCGTCCGGTAGTCCGCGATCTCGACGGCCTCGAGCGCTTCGGCGACGATCGCCTGGTCGCGGGCCCCGAGTCGGCCGAACGCGCCCACGTGGGGATGGCGTCCGCACTCGACGAGGGCTTCGACCGTCAGCCCCTCCGGCGTCTGCGGATCCTGCGGCAGACGCGCGACGCGACGCGCGAGTTGGCGGCGCGGATAGCTCGCGAGCGGAGCGCCTTCGACGAAGATGTCGCCCTTGCGCGTCTCGAGGTCGCGACCGAGGGCACGGATGAACGTCGACTTGCCGGACCCGTTCGGACCGACGAGCGCGAGGATCTCGCCCTCCCTGACCTCGAGCGAGGCGTCCCGGAGCACGTCTCGATCGACGCCGGGGTGGCGGACGTGGAGTCGCCGGGCTTCGAGCGCCGGGACCGGCGCCGTGGGTTCGACGGGGGCGGCGCTCACGGCAGCTTCTTCCAGAGCAGATAGAGGAAGTACGGCCCGCCGACCATCGAGAGCAGCGCACCGACGGGCAGCTCGAGCGGCGAGAGTGCGGTGCGCGCGATGAGGTCGGCGAAGATCACCAGGGCGGCGCCGCCGAGCGCGGTCGCCGGGAGCAGCGCACCGTGCTCCGGCCCGACGAGCAGCCGGATCGCGTTGGGCACCACCAGGCCGACGAATCCGATCAGGCCCGCCGCGCTGACCGCCGACGCCGTCAGCAGCGCCGCCACCACCGCCGCCCCGAGTCGCGCGCGGACGACCGGGACGCCCACCCCGCTCGCCGCGCTGTCGTCGAGGAGCAGGAGGTTGAGCGTGCGGCGATAGGCGGCGACCGCGAGCAGCCCGAGGACCGTCGGCAGGATCATCCGCTGGACGTCGGTCCAGCCGAGGCCGTTCAGCGAGCCGACGACGTAGGCCGTGAAGGCCGGCGCGCGATCCGCGTAGACGTACGTCATCAACGAGATGAGCGCGAAGAGCAGTGCCTGGAGCGCGACCCCGGAGAGGACGATCCGGAGCGCCCCGGTCTGGCCGTCCTTGCTGGCCGCCAGACCGAGGAGGACGGTGATCGTCAGGACGGCTCCGAGGAAGCCCGCCCAGGGCACCCACTCTCCGTGCCCGGGGAAGAAGAGGATCACGAGCAGCGCGCCGACGCCGGCGCCGGCGGTCACGCCGAGGATGCCGGGATCGGCCAGGGGGTTCCGCACCGTCGTCTGGAGCAGCGCGCCGGCGAGCGCGAGGTCGAGGCCGACGAGCGCACCACACGCGACCCGCGGAAGTCGGACGTCCCAGATCACGCCGTGGAAGGGATGGCCGACGTCGACGATCGACGCGGGCAGCTGGAGCAGGGACAGGTCCACGGCCCCGCGCGCCGTCGCGAGGGCACCCGCCGCGATCAGGGCGAGCCCCGTCACGACGGTCCAGGCCATCGGCTGCTCGAAGAGCAGCTCGGCGCGCGACCGGACCTGCCAGACGAGGGCGTTCACTTCTTCGTCACTCCCTCGGTCGGGCTGCCGAGACGGACGAGGGTCTCGGCGGCGCGGGAGAGGTCCAGCCCCGGGTTCGCGCTGAAGAGCTCGGGGTCGAGGACGTGGACACCGAGCCGAGCGCCCGCGAGCCCCGCCCACGCGCCCCCCTTCGCCGTCCGTCGATCGAGCTCGGCGCGGATCTGCACGGGATTTCCGTGGGCGATCAGCAGGACGAGGTCCGGCTTCGCCATCGCCATCACCTCGTCGCTCACGGGTACCAGACCGGGAAAGCGCTCGTCGCCCCCGCTCGCGATCGTCGACGCGTACCCGACGCGCTTCGCGAGATCGCCGAGCCAGGCCCGCTCCGTCATCACGTAGAAGGTCCCCGGCGATCCGAAGAGCGTGAGGATGCTGGGCTCGCCGGCGACCTCGAGTCCGTCGATGCGTGATCGGGTCGCGTCGATGCGCGCATCGAGGGAGTCGCTGCCCCCGATCGCCGCGGACACCTCCGCGAGCGCCGCGAAGGTCGAGTCGACGTCGGAGGTCTCGAGCATCAGCACCTTCGCGCCCGTCGCCGACAGCGCGCCCCGGAATCGCGCATGAACGCCCGCATCCGCGATCACCACGTCGGCTCGCGCCTCCGCGAGCTTCTCCATGTTGGGCGAGTGCGGATTCCCGAGATCGATCACCCCGTCGGCGAGCGGCGCGTGCACGCTTCGGCGAACGCTCGCCACGACGCGGGCGCGATCCCCGGCGAGCCCGACCGCGTCTTCGACGAAGGGCAACAGCGTCGCGACGCGAACCGGTGCGGCGGACTCGGCGAACGCGGAGAGCGGGAGGAAGAGGAGCGCGAGCGCGACGAATGCAGCACGTCGGATTCGATTCGAACGCATCACGCGGACGCCTCGACCCGGACGCCGGCTCCGAGCTCGGCGTGCACGGCCTGGAAGACGTCGACGACCGCCGGATCGAACTCCTCGTTCGGCGCCCGGTAGACGTAGATGCGAAGAAAGGGCGCGTCGCCCTGATTCTCGTGGAGCGTGAAGAAGAGGACGCGCCGACCGGAACGCTGATGGACCGTGTCGTGGGATTGCAAGAACCCGAATCGGGCGTGCGCGAAATGCCAGTGGTAGTCGGGCGTGATCAGGTTGATCGACCCGCCCTGCAGGTCGAAGGGCGCGGCCTCGCAGATCGCCTCGAAGACGCTCGGTCCACACACGTTGATCACGCGCAGGCGACCGAGCTTCGGAAGCAGCTCGAAGAAGCGCATCGCCGTCCAGGCGGCAGGGGGGCACTCGTCCATGTCGGGGCTCCGGCCGAGGGGCAGCGCGCTCTCACGTCGCTTCCCTCGAATCGCTTGCCGTCCCGAATCCCCGCGATCGCGGAGACCGGAACACGCTTGCTGGCTGGAGCCGCCGGATCGGATCCGGCCTCTGGCTGGCGGGTGCTGGCGTCGTTGGAGCCGGGATCAAAGCATATTGAAAACGATTTTCAAGTTCACTAGGCTCCAAATCGCGTCGCCCCCGGCCCCAGCAAGCCCCACGCCAGCCAAGCGGCCCCTTCCGACGCCTCCCGATGGGGATTCAATCTGGGGTTCGCTCTTGTCTCGCGCCGGCGTGGCCATGTCCATGGTCTTCTTCACCGCTCTCAGCCTGCTCTCCTCTCGCCCGTCGCTGGCCGACGCGTCGGCGGCGAGCGAGGCCGCGCCCGCAGGCGAGATCCTCCGCGCGGAGAAGATCGAAGTCGTCGACTCCGTCATCCGCCCCGCCGAGATCTACCAGGACACCCCGGTCGAAACCGAAGTCCTGACCGAGCAGGACATCGAGGAGCTGCCGGCCACGACGCCGATCGAAGCGCTGGAAGCGATTCCGGGCATTCGGATCCAGGCCCGCGTCCAAGGGCAGCGCGGCGCGGTCTCGATCGACGGCCTGCCCCCGGAATACTCGGAGCTGCTCGTCAACGGCCAGCGCTACTCCGGCGAGAACCAGGAGGCGACGGACCTCGGCGATCTCCTCTTCATGGACCTCGAGAAGATCGAGATCCTGCGCGGCCCCCAGGCGCTCCGCTTCACCGCCCGCGCCGGCGGCGGCGTCGTCAACTTCGTGACCAAGGCGCCGCCCACGGACGGCTGGCGCGTGAGCGGCGTCCTCACGGGCGGTGATCAGGGACGCTTCCGGACCGCCGGTGCCCTGGGCTACGGCGGTCCGGACTGGGGCGCGACGGTCATCACCGACTACAACCGGATCGACGGCTTCCGCGACCCCTTTCCCGGAAGCACCGATCCACGCGACGGCCTCGAATCGACCTTCGGTGAGAACTCCGTCCAGAAGAAGACCGACGTCTACTCGACGATCGCGGGACGGCCGAGCGAGAACTCGGAGTTCGTGATGCGCTTCGGCTACTGGGAACGGAACGATGCCTTCGCGGGCGACGAGGGTCCGGTGACGGGACGCTCGCTGCAGGAACGATTCCTCTGGAACGCGGAGAGCCGGATCGCCGTCACCGACGAGACGGAGATCTACGGCCGGTTCACCGTCTTCCACTGGACCCTCGACACGGAAGTCGGGCGCGAGTTCACCCTTCGCGACGATCTCGAACGCGTCCAGCTCGGATCGAGCACGTGGTTCGAGCTGGGGGAGACCTCCCATCTGGTCGAGATCGGCGCCGACCTGATGACGAACGGGATCGACCTCGACGAGGGCGACGTCCCTCCCGAGATCGAGAACCCCGCGTTCACGCTCGAAGACGTCACCGAGCGCACCTATCAAGCCGGGCTCTTCGTCGTGACCGAGTCCGAGCTGCATGAGGACCTCTCGATCGAGGGCGGCCTCCGCTACGAGATGCGGCAGGGCTTCGAGCCGGAGCTGCTCCCGCAGGTGGCGATCCTCTGGACGCCCTTCCGGTTCGACGCGGAGCGGGCCTTGAAGCTCCGGGTCTCGGCCGGACGCGCCGCGCTCTATCCCTCGCTCCGCGACCTCTACCAGCCCCCGGCGCCCCAGACCGGGGCCGGCTACTTCCTCGCCGGCAGCCGCGATCTCGTCCAGGAGACCACCTGGGCGTTCCGCGCGAGCATCGAGAGCAACCCCGTCCGGATTCGCGAAGAGCTCCGCCTCGCCGACCCGACGCTCTGCGCGCTGACCGGCGAGCGCTGCACCGACGAGATCGTCCAGGAGCTCCGGAGCGTTTTCGAGCGGGCCAACCTCGACCAGCTCAGGACGTGGGGGATCGAAGCGCGGCTCCAGCTCCGCCCTCGGGACTGGATCGAGCTGAACCTCGGATACACCTGGCTGCGGACCGACATCGAGAGCGAGACGCTCCTCCTCGACGAGCTCCCGAACTCGCCGCGCCACGTGGCGAACGGGAAGCTCGTGCTGCGCGCGGAGGACTACGGAACGACGCTCACTCTGCGCGCCAGCTGGCGCGACCGCGCCTTCATGGAAGGCACCGGCACCGGGACCGCGAGCTTCACGACGACCGCCCGGTCCCGCGACTCCTTCGACGTCGACGCGCGCGTGCGCCAGTCCCTCGAACACCTCCTCGGCGCGGACGTCACGCTCTTCGCCCAGGGAAACAACCTGACCGACAACCGCGTCGTGGACTCCTACCGGGTTCGCGGCCGCTCCTTCGTCGCCGGCGCCGAAGTGCGTTGGCCCTAGCCCCGCACGGCTTCGCCGAGCCTCACTCCCACCGCGTCAGCCGACCGCCAGCGCACTCGATTCCGAAAGGACACGAAACATGATTCGCAGATTCGGCCACGTCGTCGCTGCGCTCCTGCTGGTCGCAGCCCCCGTCGCGCTGCACGCCCCGAGAGCCGAAGCCGACATCACCCTCATCCTCGTGAGCGAGGACACGTCGCCCTACTCCTTCCTCCCGAGCCTGATCCGATACAACAACCCGAGCGCCTACGCGTTTCGCGGCGAGGACGCGGGGGAAGGCTCGGCGCACGAGTTCGAGACCTACCTGTGGTTCGACGTGGACGCCTCGGACGTCCCCGCCGGCCACGTCCTCGTAGACGCCCAGCTCCTCGTCACCTGGGACTTCGACGCGGGCGGCTTCGGGTCGGGTTCGACAGCGTCCGCCGAACTCGATTGCCACGAGGTCACCGAGGACTGGGACCAGACGACCCTCAACTGGATCAATCGCCCTGCGATCGCCCCGCCCTTCGACAGCGTCACGGGGCTGACGGGGTACACGTCGATCCTCTGCGACGCGTGGCCGATCGTCTTCGACTGGATCTACAACGGCGCACCGAACTACGGGCTCGCCCTGACCAACGACAGCGAGCGCGCGATCGGGATGCACACCCTCGAGGCCGACCCCTCGGTCTCCGATGCCCTCAAGGCCAACCTCGTGCTCACGACCGAGCTCCCCGAGCCCGGCCTCGGGATCGGCCTGGCCCTCGGAACGATCGCACTCGTCGGCAGCCACCGACGTAGTCGCCGTTAGGCCGTCCCGATGCACGCGCCCGACGAAGAGCTGGACGAAACGAAAGCGGCGACTCCCTCGTCGCGAGGAAACGAAGACATGACCACGAAGACCGACGAATCGACCGGGGGGCCCACGCGTCTCCAGGCGCGTGAGATGCTGGGCCCCAAGGGCGTGGTCCAGATCGAGCACGAGGGAGAGGTCTACACCCTCCGCCTCACGCGAAACAATCGACTGATCCTGACGAAGTAGACGTCGAGGCAATGCGGCGATTCCAGCCTTCACCGCTCGCGAGCTTCCTCGCGGCCTCGCTCGCGACGCATGCCTTCGCCGCGTGGGTACTGAGCGAACGCGAGGCCGTGCGGACGATCGACTTCGGGGAGGAGCGGGTCGTCTCGGTCCGGCTCTTCTCGCCGTCCCCGCCCGTCCCGGAAGCCGCCCCTCCGGCGCCGCCGCCCCCCGTGGAGCCGCCCCGATCCGCGCCGGCTCCGCGACCGGAGGAACCGGTCGCGGAGCCCGTCGTCCGCGAGCCGGAGCCCCGCCCCGAAGCACCGCCCGTCGCCGTCGCCGAGCCCGCGCCGCCGACGACGCCGGTACCGCCCGCCGTCTCCGCACCGGCCCCCCGCGACCCGCCTGCGGTCGCGCCGGCGGGCGTCCAGCGCGACGACGTCGCGGAGTACGTGGAGACGATCAACGCGCTGATCCGCGACCAGAAGCGCTACCCGAAGCTCGCGCGGAAACGCAAGATCGAGGGACGCGTGCTCGTCGTCCTCGAGATCTCGGCAGAAGGAGAGCTCTCCGCACTCCGCCTACGCGACGAGGCCCCCCGCGTCCTCGGTCGCGCGACCGAAGCGGCGATCCGCCGGGCCGCTCCCTTCCCGATCCCGCCCGGTGGCGCGAAGAGGATCGAGATCGAGATCGAGTACACGCTCCGAGACGTCTCGTGACGTCGGCGCCCCCCGGCCGCGAGCGGCCAAATCCCTCGGCATCTCTTACCCTCGACGCGTGATGTCCTGGCTCCGCACACTCGCGAACCGCGACGACGACGAGGGCGCCTTCGGCCGCCACGCCGTCCTGCTCGGATCCCTCGTCCTGCTCATGGTGGCGCTTCCCGTCGTCCAGGTCGCGATCGGACGGACGGCGGGCTTCTCGCCGATGCTCGCGCTCGTGATCTCCGCGGCGGTCGCAGTGAACAGCCGCCAGCGGGGCATGTTCGCCGTCGCCGCCCTCCTGGGCGTCGCGGCGATCGCGGGGCTGGGCTTCGCCGAGCTCAACGAGTCGATGAGCGTGCGGATCGCCTCGCAGATCTGCGGACTCGTCCTGCTCGCGCTGACGACCCTCGTCATGCTGAACAGTCTGGTCCAGGCGGACCAGGTCTCCCGCGACACGATCGTCGGGGGCATCTGCGTCTATCTGATGGTCGGACTCAGCTTCGCCCTGATCTTCATCATCCTCGCCGAGCTGGATCCCACCGTCTTCGCCTGGGGCGTGGATCCGAACCCGATCGACGACCCGCCGCGACGCGCCACGCAGCTGCTCTACTTCAGCTTCGTCACGCTCACGACGCTGGGCTACGGCGACATCTCGCCCCGCAGCGACCTCGCGCAGATGTTCGCCGTCTCGGAAGCCGTGATCGGTCAGCTCTACCTGACGATCTTCGTCGCGCGGCTCGTGGGCCTCTACGTGGGGCGAAGGCGGAACGAGCCGACGATCTGAAGCACTCGCGCGGCGCGGGCGGACCGACGACGCGTCTCGCGCACGCGGAGCCTTCCGCGCGAGACGCCCGGCGATTCGGGAATCACCGGGCGTCCACGCACCCGACCGCTCAGAACTGGAACGTGGTCTGCAGGATGCTCCGGGTCACCGAAGCGTTCGGCGACCGGTTCTTCCCTCCGTCGAAGTACGCCGCCTTCCAGAGGAAGGAGACGTACTTGTTGAGCTTGTAGCTGGTCACGAGGTTGTACTCCTGGCCCAGATTGTCGCCGCCCTGGTCGTCCCAGAACTGGTGGAACCAGACCTTCAGCTTCCAGCCCTCGAACGGCATCCGGGGCGCGAACGAGACGTAGAGATCCCGCAACCCCCGGACGCCGCCGTTGTTGAGGAAGACGGTCTCGAAGACACTCGTCCGCGCGACGTTCACCCTGAGCCTCGGGCTCACCGCCTGTCAGCCCGCCTCGGAAGGCGGAGGCGGGGGCATCGAGCCCCAGCTGATGGCAGACGCGCTGCACGCCGTGATGGAGTCGGACCGAACGGTGTACACGCGGAACGTCGTGAACCGGCTGACGAAGGAGCAGCAGGTCATCAAGGCGAGCGAGCACTGGAAGGACGAACCGGCCCTTCCGCTCCCCGCGCAGATGTTTCGCATGGGCGCCGAGATGGTCGCGGAGAAGGACGTCGGCTTCACGTACTCGCTGCTCTCGATGTGGCCCATCAACAAGCAGAACACGCCGCGCACCGACGTGGAGAAGGCCGGCCTGGAATTCGTCGCCGCGAACAAGGGGCAGAACTTCTACGCGGAGGAGACGCTCGGTGGGCAGACCTACTTCACCGCAGTCTACGCCGACACCGCCGTCGCCCCCGCCTGCGTTTCCTGCCACAACGAGCACAAGGACACGCCGAAGACGGACTTCGCGCTCGGGGACGTGATGGGCGGCGTCGTGCTCCGGATCCCGGTCGGCTCGTGAGACCGTCTCCTCGTCCGGCCGGGACCCGACGCACGAGGCGGCTCACCGCGGGCCTCGCGGTCGTCGGCGGGCTGCTCGGGTGTGGGGAACCGGCCGAGCCCGAGAACGATGGCTTTCGCGTGCTCGTCCAGCCGGCGAAGGGGAAGGAGCAGCCGCCGCTTCCCGACTCGAGTCTCTGGGAGACGCCGCTGGCGGATCCGGCGCTCGAGTCGGGACGCCTGGTCTGGAGCGGCACGTGCATCCAGTGTCACTCGACGGGCCTCGGCGGGGCACCGCTGATCGGGAACGAGGCGCTGTGGTCGCCTCGCGTAGCGCAGGGCCTCGACGTACTCGTCGCCCACGCGACGCAGGGCTTCTACGGCGACGTCGGCGAGATGCCGGCACGCGGCGGAAATCCCGAGCTGACGGACGAGGAGGTGCGGCTGGCCGTACGATTCATGGCGACGCGCGTCGAGCCCGACCTCTAGAACGGAGCGCCTGGGCGCCCGGACTCGCACGCGCCCCACCTCGCCCCCTACTCTTCCTCCATGACGCGAAACGCGCTGCGCACCGCTTCGGGCCCGCGACTCGCGCGCGCGTGCCTCCTCGCCTGCGTGCTCCTCGTCGCGCTCCTCGGGTGCCTGCAGCCCAGCCGCACGCCCGCCCCCCCGGCCGAAGCGCGCCGGACCTGCCTGCCCTCCTTTCCCGACGGCGACGGCTGGTACGGTGGCGACGGCGCCTTCTCCATTCCTCTTCCGGATGGCGCGGCCGAAGCGAGCCTCTGGCTCTTCGGAGACAGCTTCGTCGAGCGCCCGGATTCCCCGGGCCGACGCGCCTATCCCTACGTATCGAACACGCTCGGCCGCTCCACCTGCTCGCCACACGAGGGCTTCCAGCTCGAGCGTCATTGGCACCGTGACGCCGAGGGCCGGCCCCTGCCCTTCTTCGCCCCGCCCGCGGACGCGGCCTGGGTCACCCGAGCGAGAGCGGCGACCGGACGGGATCCCTGGTACTGGCCCTTCGGCGGACTCGTGCTCGACGGCCGGCTCCACGTCGCCCTCCTGCGCGTCGTCGCGGCGGCGCCCCGCGGACCGCTTCGTCTGCCCTTCGACGCGGTCGGCATGGACGTCGCCCGGATCGCCGATCCCAGCGCCCCTCCCGAGACCTGGCAGATCGAGATCGCGAGCTTGAGCGACGACGCGCTGCTCCTCCCCGCCGGCGGATTCGTCGAGTCCGACGGGCACGTCGTCGCCTTCGCGTTCTTCGACCGGGAAGCGGGCTCCGAGGGGCTCGCGCTCGTTCGCTGGCCGCGCGACGTCTTCCTCGGAAGGAGCGGCGACCCGCGGATCGACCAAGAGATCCTCGGGACGGACGGGCGCTGGCAGCGGAGCCGGGAGTCGACGCGCGCCGCGATCGTGCTGCCCGATTCCGCCACCGAGCTGAGCCTGCACTTCGATGCCGGATCGCGGACGTGGATCGCCGTGACGCTGCCGCCCACGCCGGTCGACGACGCGCCCGTCGAGCTCGTCGTGTGGCGCGCTCCCCGCCTGACGGGCCCCTGGACGGAGGCGCGACGCTTCCGGGTCGAGGCACCGACCCACGCGGCACCCGGCCCCGGCGAGCCCTTCTGTTATGCGGGCAAGGCCCACCCGCAGCTCTCGACGCCGTACGCGCTCCGCGCCACCTACGTGTGCAATCTCGCCGCGCCTTCGGCCGCGGACGAGCTTCCCACCCTGCGGCAGCTCGCGCGGAGCCCCGACCTCTACCGCCCGATCGCGGTCGAGATCCCGATCTCCTCCTCTTCGTCGACGGGCGTGTCGACGATCGGCGTC
>JAUIMK010000156.1 GCA_030432735.1 bacterium | reverse complement strand
GCCTCGAGCTCCGGAAGCTTCGATTCGTCGGCGAAGCCGAAGTAGACGAGGCTTCGATCGTTCTCGAAGGCGTTGCGGAAGCTGGCCATCTCCTGTCCCCAGGCGCTGCCGTTCTCGATCCACCGGTCCAGATGGCGGGAGCGGACGACGCCATCGGCGATCGGCTTCGCGACGGCGAGGAAGTCGCTCTCGCGACCGGAGCGCTGGAGCGCGACCGCGAGGGTCGACCACAGCGCGCGATCGAAGGGGAAGTAGCGGAGTGCGGTCTGGTACTGCGCGATGGCCTCCTCGAGCTGGTCGACGGAGGCGTCCCCGCCGGCGAAGAAGAGCACGCCGTCCCCGATCCCCCGCGCGGCCAGGTAGGCCCCGAAGTAGGCGGAGTCGGGCAGCGATTCGCCGGCCGGATCTCCCGCGAAGGACTCGAAGGCGTGGAGATAGCGCGAGTAGGTGTTGATCGCGTGGACGATGGCCTCGTCGGAGGCGGGACCGTCGAGGTCGCGTCGGGACATGTAGTAGGCGGCCGCGTTGAAGCTCGACTCCTGGATCTCCGACCAGAGCCCGCGCATCGCCGCGAGGAACGCGTCGCGCCCCTGATCGACGTAGCCCTGGCGTGCCCAGTCCCCGTCCTTGGCGGCGTGGAGCTCGCCGTAGAGCTCGAGGGCGCGCTCGATGCTGAACGGGATGTCGAGCGTGACTTCCGTCTCCGTGCGTTCGCCGGTGGCGAAGACCTCGCCGACCTGGCGCAGCGCCCGGGAATAGATCGCGACCTGTCCCTGGAGCGTATTGGCGTTGCGCATGGCGCGCTGGTAGGCCGCGACGGTGTCCCGGACCGCCGCCTCGCTGGTGCCGTCGAAGCCGCCGTCCGCGAGTGCCTTGCGGGCGCGCTGGTGGGCGCGCTCGGCTTCGATCAGCGCGAGGGTGTAGCTCAGGCTCCCCCCGTCGCTCTCCGCGCCGTCGAGTCGTGCGACGACGTGGTCGAGGAACGCCTTCGAGGTCGCGTCGACCGGGATCGCCTCCGGGTCCGCGCCGACGCGCTCGTCGGTGAGGACGCGGACGATGGCGCCGAGGGAATCGATGTCCCCGTCGAGGGCCGCGGTCTGGCTCTGGACCAGGATCAGGCGCGCCACGCTCTCGTAGAGATGCGGCAGCGTGCGCACGAAGCCGGCGTTGCCGTTCTCGGTCAGGGCGAGGGTCTTGTAGGTCTCGAAGGGGACTTCGAGGGGCGTGATCACGCCGAGCCAGACCGAGAGGATCTGGTCGACGAACGCCGCGGCGTCGCCCGCCTGGAGTGCCTCGTGGGCGTGGATGGTGTGGAACCAGTAGCGGTTCTCGTGCCGGTCGAGTCGATCTTCGAGCAGGTCGATCGTGGCGACGGCGTCGGTGAGTCCCGAGCGGCGGTCGCCGATGCGGTGGAGCAGCAGCTCCGCGATCGCCTTTCGTCGCAGCTGGATCTCCGTCATCGGCGTCTTGCGCGCCGCGAGCGCCGGGAAGGTCTCCGCGTGGTAGTCGGCGAGGCTTCGGCCGACGACGTGGGTCGTCCGTTCGAGCAGCGCGCGCAGGTCTTCTTCGTCCGCCGCCGAGTACACGTAGGCGTGATCGAGGTAGTCGTTCCAGCTCGGCTGGGCGTCCGCGGCCGCCGGCGTTGCGACGAGGGCGAGCAGGCCGGCGAGCACCGCGAGCACGGCGCCGGGGCGCCACGGCGTCCGGGCCGGTCGCGCGGCGCGGCGCGATCCGTGGTCGGTCGATGTCATCATCATCTCGCTTCGATCTCCTTGCTGGGAGTTCCTTCCAGGCAGCGCAGCGCGCGCTCCAGGACTTCACACGCGTCGCGCGGACCGCTCGTGGTCCGGGTCGGCGTGTCGTGAGTTCGCGCGCCCATCAGGAACGCGTTCAGGTTCCGCGTCTCGAGGAAGCGGTAGGCGCCTTCGGCGTGGGTGCAGGTCGGTCGGCCCGCGGCGGCCAGCAGGATGCGGCGCTTGAGTGCGTCCTGGCGTCCGGCGGGCTGGCAGTCGGGGAGGTCTTCGAGGGGAACGGCTTCCCATCCCTCCGCGTGGAGCTGGTCGAGGGCGGCGTCGCGGACGGCGCGGGCCGCGGCACTCGTCGGTGTCGCGACCGCCGGAAGGGCGCGTTCCGCCGGCAGGGAGCCCGTCGCGCCGTCGTCGCCTTCTTCGAGGCCGGCGAGGAAGGCGCGGCGCTCCTGCATCGCGTCCCAGCCCGGTGCCGCGTCCGCGGTACGCGCGTGCGTCGGCGCGGTCGGTCGCGCCAGATCGGGAACGTTTCTCGGGGCCTCGGTCGCGTCGCCGGGCACGCCGCCGGCGCGCGGGATGCGCGGGACGGCGAGCGCGAGATCCGCCAGGGCACGCGAAGTCGGGAGACCACCGGGGCGCGACGGGGCCGCGAGGGCAGGCGCGGCGGGCGCGACCGTCTCGGGAATCGAGGGGGCGCGGTTCGCCGTCAGCACGCGGGGGTCGAAGGGCACGGGCGCTTCCGGGCGCGTCTCGGGAAGCGCGGGGGCAGGCTCGCGGTCCGGCGTCGGGATCTTCGTGGGCGGCGGTGTCGGTGCTTTTCGCGCGACCCGGGGCGGCACGACGACCGGGTCGGGCGGCACGTCCCAGGCATCGGCGACGATCACGGTCGGCGCTTCGACGGGAAGCGGCGCCTCCGTGACGCGGGAGGCGAGGGTGCCGACGAGGGCGGCGAGGGCGAGGCAACCGAGTCCCGGCGCGAGGGACCAGAATCGTTCGCCGCCGGTCGGTGTCAGCGCGGCTCTCGAGAGGGGCTCGGCCTCGATCGGGGTGCCGAGGGGCAGACGCGCGGCCCCGCGCCCGAAGCGGCGATGCATCAGGAGGCGTTCCATCGCGACTAACGTGCGTCCGTCGGCGCGCTGGCGACGTGGGTGGCGTCGCGGTCGTCGGTCGCGTTGGGCGCCGCGTCGCGCGTCGCGCCCGCGGCGACGTCGGCTCGCGGGATCGGGCGGACGGCCGCGGTACGCGCGCCGCCAAAGCCCTCGTCGAGGAGCGCGACCGCGACGAGCAGGTCCTCGGCGCGGGCATCGCGGTGGGGCGCCAGGATCGGCTTCGCCTCACCACGCTGTTCGAGAAGGGCGAGTGCGGTGGCGAGCTCTTCGGCACTGCGCAGCGCCGCCGCGTCCGGGTCGGTTCCGGGCTCGACGAGGACGAAGGGCGCGTGCGTGGACGTGTCGGTGACCGGTGGAGCGACGGGGTGGACTCGCAGCTGCCAGACCGGGGCGTCGGCCGGGAGATCGGCGGGCGTGCCCGGCCCCTGGATGCGCGGCACCTCGAGGGTCGCCAGGTCGAGGGCCTGCGCGACCTCGCGCGGCCCGATCTGCGTGAAGGCGATCAGGAGCAGGAACGCCAGATCGACGAAGGAGAAGAGCCAGATCGGCGCAGAACGTTCGTGTCGCAACATGTGCAGCCGGATCGGAATCCGACCGGCAAGCCTTGAGCAAGTTGCCGTCCCGCTGCCGATTATTTTCCCCATCCTGAGGGGGCGGGGCTTCTCGCAACGGAATCCCGTGACGCGCGTCACGCCTGCGCGAGAGCGGGGTCTCGGGTAGCGGCCCGCGGCCGGTGGGGGGCGAACCCGGCTCGGGAGATGTCCGGAGTCGCGGCTGCGGCGGATGCCCGGCTCGGGCGGAGCGTGTTCCGCCGAATGGGCCGGCTACCAGACGCCCGTGTTCTCCATCTGGGCCGGCTACCAGACGCCCGTGTTCTCCATCGAGGCCCACGGCTCCTGCGGCGGGAGGCCCTGGCCCTTCTGGATCAACTCGATGGAGATCCCGTCGGGCGAGCGGACGAAGGCCATGTGGCCATCGCGGGGCGGGCGATTGATCGTCACGCCCGCGTCCTTCAGCTTCTCGCACAGCGCGTAGATGTCTTCGACCTCGTAGGCGAGGTGACCGAAGTTGCGGCCGCCGCCGTACTCCTCGGGATCCCAGTTGTGCGTCAGCTCGACCTGGGCCGACTCGTCGCCCGGTGCGGAGAGGAACACGAGCGTGAAGCGGCCGGCCTCGACGTCGACCCGGTGGCGCTCCTCGAGGCCGAGCAGGTCACAGTAGAAGTGGAGGGAGGCATCGATGTCGGTCACGCGGACCATCGTGTGCAGGTATCGCAAGGCGGGCTCCTGTGCGGGCGGGACGCCGAAGGGTAAGGCCTGTGCCGCGTGCGTGCCGCCTGTCTCGAAAGGCTTCGGGATCTGCGCTAAACCCGCTGTATCGGCCGCCGCCCGCGGTCGACACCCCCCGGTTGGAGTCGCAGGAGCAGACCCCTGGCGCCGCGCGGCGATCCGCCGCGTCGAGCGAACCGGAGCCTATCGCCCGCACGCGGGGCGTGGCTCGGCGGAGTGGTGTTGGACGCGGTAGCTGCAGCGGAGTCGGCGGATTTCGGGCTCCGCCTGGTGGACGCGCTGGACGTGATGATCGTCGCGCTGCTCTGCTGGGTCGCGATCGCCTGGGTCCGAGAGTCGCGCGTACGTGTCGCTCTCGGCGGGGTCGCGATCGTGACCGCCCTCTACGGCCTCGCGTCGCTGCTCGACCTGCGTCTCACGACGACGGTCCTGCAGGGCTTCATCGCGATCGCCGCACTCGTCCTCATCGTGGTCTTCCAGGACGATCTGCGGCGGTTCTTCGAGGGGCTCCCGCTCTGGCTCATGCGGAGCCGGACGCCGCGCCCCGGTGCAGACGTGCTCGACGAGCTCGAGGCGCTCTGCTTCTCGCTCGCGCAGGCGCGCGTGGGCACGCTCTTCGTGCTGCCCGGCCGCGAGCCGATCGATCGCTTCCTCGACGGCGGACATCACCTGGGCGGGCGCGTGAGCGAGCCGCTCCTGCGAAGCCTGCTCGATACGCAGACGCCCGGACACGACGGGGCGATCGTCATCCGCGGCGGGAAGGTCGCGCGCTTCGGCGTCCACCTCCCGCTGTCGACGGAGTTCGAGCAGCTCGGCGAGGGCGGCACGCGGCACGCGGCCGCGCTCGGACTCGCGGAACGGAGCGATGCCTTCTGCATCGTGGTCTCCGAGGAACGTGGCGTGGTCTCCGTCGCGTGGCGCGGTCGTCTGACCACCGTCGCGACACCGGCCGAGCTCAGACGGCTGATCGAGAAGTTCCTCGAACGCAGCGCGCGCCGTCGCCGTGAGCCCTGGGTCCTCTCGCGGCTGAATCTGGCGAAGCGACGGTGGCGGGAAGGCGTCCTCGCGACGGCGCTCGCGACCGGTCTGTGGATCCTGACCGGCCCCGGCGCGGCGGTGGATCGAACGTCGCGGTCGATTCCGGTCGTGGTCGAGAACGTGCCCGAGGGCTACCGGGTCGCGAGCGTCGAGCCCGCGAAGGTCGACGTCGAGTTCGAAGGCCGTCGACGCGATTTCGTGATGGCTTCGGAGGACGGGTTCGTGGTGCGCGTCGACGGGGATCTCGTCGACCAGGGACGTCGCACCTTCGCGGTCGATCCCGAGCAGGTCGAACATCCGCCGGCGCTGCGCATCGTCGGCATGGACCCCATCAAGGTCCGCCTCGACGTCGAGTCGCTCTAGCTGCCTCGGCCGGATCGACCGCGCTCGTCGCGTCGGTCGGAGCGACTCACCCGTTCCTGCCGCGCGCGGCGACGGGAAGGCCTCTCTCGGGCTCGGGCTGGGATGCCTAGCGGCGGTACCGGCGGTGCTCGCGGCCGTCCATCCCGCGAAGCGTGAGCCAGGTCAGGCCGAGGAGGGCGAAGGCGATGGTGATGCTGATCTCGTCCACGGTGACGACCTCTACTGGGTGGCTCGGGACAGTGGGTGGGCCGAGCGCTCTGGGGCTGGCCTAGTTATCCGCCGGACGCGCATTCGGTTCCGTGACGATCGTCACAAGATCAGGGATTTCGCTCTTTTTTCGCGTTTTTTTCCGAGTCGCGGGGCGACTCTCGGCCTCCTCAGAGGCTCTCGCGGAAATCGCGGGTGATCGAGAGCAGATCGCGCAGGATCCGCCGGACGAGCGGCCGCTCGGCCGAGAGATCCGGATCCGGCGGATCGTCGCGCTGCTGGGAGTCCGCGAAGGCCTGGATCAGGCGATGGGACTCCTCGGCGCGAAGGCGGCGACGGTGAGCGCTCAATCGTCGCGTCGCGTGGGTCAGCCCGTCGCCCGTCATCCGGGCGTAGGGATTGCGCGCCTGCGCGGTCGGGGCGAGATGGGCGAGGGTCGCGCGGCGAGAACGGCGCCGCCGGGCGGCGAGGGTGTCGACGAGGTCGAGATAGGCCCGCTGGTAGGCGCGCGCGACGCGGCGCCGGTAATTCGTCGTCCGCCGGTCCGCGCGCGAGGCGTAGTCCGAGAGCGCGAGGTCGTAGAACGCTTCCGGAGACAGACGCGGATCGGTCTCGGCGTCGCGTTCGAGCAGTCGCGTCGGGAGCTCTCGCAGGACGTCGCGCATGCAGTAGATCGCATTCCACGAGAGGCCGTCGGGGACGGCGTGCTCGCCGCGGGACGATCGCCGGCGCTCGAGACGATGGTGCAGGACGAGCAGCCGCTCGAGCGCCTCTGGACGCGCGCGTTCGAGCGCGCGCGCATCCCGTGCCGAGAGACCGACCTGTCGCAGGAAGAGCCGGCGCCGCTCCGCCTCGAACTCGCGGTCGAAGCGCTCGAGCACCGGGTCGTCCTTCACGTCCGCGAGGGACGGGACGTCGCCGGTCAGCAGGAACTCCCGGATCTGCACGAAACGCTGGACGATCTGGCGCGCCTTGCGCCTCTGCTCGGGGATCGACGTCGAGTAGCGGTCGGTGTCCTTGAACCGATAGGAGTGGTGATAGAGACCGAATTGCCGCACGGATCCGTAGTCGAGGATGCTGCCGTCGGTCAGGACGTTGTCGCCGTCCCAGTCGAGCCAGCAGAAGATGTACTCGCTCTCGAAGGTCGCGACGGCGCGGGCGAAGTCCGTGGCCACGCGATCGGCGAGATGGCGGAAGCGTGCGGGGGCGGAGCGGAGCTTCGGCCAGCGACCGTCGCGGATCTCGCGCTCGGTGTAGTAGTCGACGAGGTGCCGCAGGTCTTCGTGCTCGCCGCGCCGGAGCAGGCCGAAGAAGTGGGAGGGGCGGAGGAGGTTCGGTGCGACGCGCACGTTGATGGCGTAGCCGGAGGGAAGCACGAGCACCGCGAGCACGCGCTCGGTGCGCACGCCGTTTCGGTGGAATGCTTCGCTCATGAGCGCGGCGCCGAGACCCTCCTCCACGTGGGCGGTGCCGCAGCCGTAGTCGGTGATCACGTTGCCGGTCTGGAAGAACTCGCCGAGCTCGGATGTCGCGGGGCAGAGTCGCGTCACGCCGGTGCCGCAGCTCGAGACGTCGAAGCTTCCGCGGCGGCTCCGGAGGAGGCCGTTCCAGATGCTTCGCCCGTCTCCCGAGTTCTGTCCCCGCTTGTCCGGGTGTTGGAGCTGCAAATAGCGCGTCGCCATGTAGGTGTGCGGGAGTCGATCGCCGGCCTTCGCGAAGCGCCCGTGCGCTTCGTCCCACTCGTTGACGATCTGCAGGCTGAAGGTGTCGAGCAGCGCGTCGCGAAGCGGGGCCGTCAGCCGGTCCGCGTGTCCGGGCGGCAGCAGTCCGATCTCCCGGGCGAGGGCGAAGTTGAAGTAGACGACGTCGCTGTCCCGCTGGCGGCGGGCCGGATAGGGGACGACCGCGCTCGGTGCCGTTCGCGCGAGGGGATGGCGACCGTCGATCGAGGCCAGGCGCGCGTAGGCGGGCGCGCCGGCGCGCGACGTCCGACCCTTTCGCGAGGACTTCCGTCCCTGGCTCGTGCGCTTCCGGGCACGGGACGGCTTCGGTGATCGGGGCTTTTTCCGGGGGCGTCCATTCATGATCGATCGAGTCGCGGATCGGCCGTTCCCCGCTTCGCCTTGACGTGACGGCCCTTCGAATGCTTTCGGGCGGGCCCTGACTTATCGTGTGTCCGTCGCGCCGCAGCGGCGCCGCGATCGGCCTGCCTTCGCGCTGCGTGCGGTGGAAAGGGTTCTGCCGATGCGCTGCGCTCAGGCGTCGCGGGTGGAGGGAGGCGTTGTCCTTCGACGACGAAGACGAGGGATCCGATCCGAGGCCCGAGCGTCCGCTCGAAGACCGAACGCGGCCGATTCCGGCGCTCGTCGACGAGGACGCGACCGTGGTCTCCCCGGTCGACGAGGACGGCGCGTCGACCGCGTCCGCCACGTCGTCGACACAGCGGTCCTCGATCGCGCCGACCGCGGCGCTCTCGCCGATGCTCCTCGAACGCGTCGAGCCCTCGCTCGGCCGCGGCGAGCGGCAGCGACTCGACGCGGCCCACTGGCGCCTTCGCGTCGGACGCGCGGAGCACAACGACCTGCGGCTGTACACGGCCTCGGCGAGTCGGGATCATGCGGTCATCGAGGGGACCGAGGCGGGGGCGTGGGTGCTGACGCCGGTGGCGGGCAAGGCCGTCTCGGTCGACGGTGACCCCATGCAGGACCCGGTCGAGCTCGAGGTCGGGATGAACCTCGTCTTCGGAGGGGACCATCTGCGCTGCGTCGCCGACGCCCCTCCACGCGAGGAGACGACCTCGTCGACGCTCGCGGACGGGCGGCCGGCCTCGGGCACGTCCGGTCGCGGGGGACGCGCGAGCTGGATCCTGATCGGCGTGATCGCCGCGACCGGGCTCGGATTGATGGCCTATGCCTGGTTCGCGGCATGAGCGGGGAGGGCGCGCCGTGCGAAGGCCGGAGGCTTTCTGTCCGCGTGGTTCGGGCAGCGAACGGGGCGGTGGATCCGGCGCTCCGGGCGGAACCCGATGGCGGTGGTCTGGCCCTCCCGATCGGGCTTCCGCGCTCGGTCCGCCGGAACCCGAGGAGTCTCGCATGATGGAACGATCCCGATCGATGGTCCTGCGCGCGGGCGTCGCCGCGCTCGCCGTGGCGTCGCTCGCCACGAGCACCGCCGGCGCGTCTCCGCGAGAGGCGACGGTGGCCGCCCTCGAGGCGATCGAGTCGACGTGGCCCGGTTCCGACGTCTCGATCCGTGTCGTGCGCGAAGGGGAGGGGCGGCTCCGGATCGGTGACGACATCGTCTACCGCTTCACGTCCGAGCGCGCCGGCTACCTGACCGCGCTGCACGTCGACACCCACGGCGCCACGACGCTGCTCTTTCCGCGCTCGGACGTCGCCCGGTCGCGGATCGGGGGCGATGCGGTCGTCGAGCTTCCGAGCGCGCAAGACGACTTCTCGCTCCAGGTCCAGCCGCCCGTCGGCCGCGATCTCGTCTATGCGATCGTGACCCGGGAGCCGCTCACGCGCCGATCCATCGGCATCGCCACGACCGACGTCGTCGTCGACGTTCCGCCCGAGGACGGAGCGCGCCTGGCCCGACGGATCCGCGCGGTGCTCGAGGGGCGGGCGTCGGACGCGGTCGCGGTCGCGCACGTGGCGCAGCAAGTCGATGGCCGCGGAGACGTCCTCTACCGGTCCGCCGACATCGTCGAGTTCTTCGGTGAACGCACCCGGTCGATCCGTCCGCCGAAGCTCGATCTCCAGATCCAGTTCGCCACGGACAGCGCCGAGCTCGATCAGGTCGCGCGAGAGAACGTCGACGAGTTCGCGCTGGCGCTGGGCGACCCGAAGCTCGCCGAGACCCGTTTCGTCATCGCGGGACATACGGACGATCGGGGCAGCGATGCCCACAACCTCCAGCTCTCCCGGCGCAGGGCGGATGCGGTCCTCCGGTACCTGGTCGAGCAGGGCGGCGTCGCCGAGGAGCGCCTCGAGATCGAGGCTCACGGCGAGAACGCCCCGCTCATCCGGGAGGATTCCGAGTTCGCCCGGTCGATGAATCGCCGCGTCGAGTTCTCGCCCGTACGTTAGGCGCACCGACGGCGCCTCGCCCCGGCTCTTCGCTCCGGCGGCGCGCGTGGCGCGTCGCCGGCTAGGCGCCGCCGTCGCGGGCGCAGCGGAAGCCCAGGGAGATGCTCGAGTAGTCCGGTGCATCCTCGGAGAACGCCGCGCTCCGGAAATAGGCCGGGATCCGGTCCATCCAGGATCCGCCCTTGAAGATCCGCCGCTCGCCTTCGCCGCTCTCCGTCGAGGTCCACTCCCAGACGCTGCCGGCCAGGTCCAGGAGTCCTTCCGGCGTGGCGCCGTTCGGATGGGAGCCGACGGGCTCGAGGCCGAGGCCCTCGGCGCGGAGGTCGCGGAGGCGGTTCGCGTCCCACTCGTCGCCCCAGGGAAACGCGCGACGGTCCTCGCCGCGGGCGGCGAACTCCCATTCGTCTTCCGACGGCAGGCGCCCTCCGGCCCACCGGCAGTAGCGTCGCGCGTCCTGCCAGGACACGTGCACGACCGGGTCGTCCGGATGCGTGAGGGCGTCGCGGCCCTGTTGTGGCGTTCGCCAGGAGCAGCGTCGGCAGCGGGTGATGTCCCAGCTGTATCCGCGCTCCTCCGCGGTCGTGCGGTGGCCGGTGGCGTCGACGAACGCCTGGAAGTCGGCGTTCGTCACCTCGGTCCGGTCGAGCCGGTAGGGGGCGAGGGTCACCGTGCGCAGCCGTTCGTCCGCGAAGACGTCGCGCGCGCAGGCGCGCGCGGTTCCACCGCCCCGCTCACAGAGGAAGATGGCGCGGTCGATCTCTTCGGGGGTGCTCCCGAGCTGGACCGTGATCGGTCCCGCGTCCTGCGCGACGGGTACCTCGGCGGCGTCGGTCGACCCGGACGCGCCGCTCGCTTCGGGCGACGCGAGATCCATCCCGCCCCAGTCGACCCGGAGGAGCGCGCCCACCGCGAGGATCGCGGCGGCTGCGACGCCGATCGGCTTCCACGGCAGGGCGATCGCCGCGCTGCCCGCTTCGCTCGCGAAGGCTTCGGCGAACTCGGTGCAGCTTCCGAAGCGATCTTCCGGCTGGCGCGACAGGGCCTTGCGGATGGCCTTCTCGGCGGACTTCGAGAGCGGCCCCTTGAGCCGCTTGCGCTCGATGGCCGGCGGCGCGCCCTTCTCCTTCGCGATCAGGATCGCTTCGTTCGTGTTGCCCGTGTAGGGGAGCTCGCCGGTGATCGCGAGGAAGACGACGGTCGCGAGGCTGTACTGGTCGTAGGCCGGCGTCAGGATGCGGTCGATGGCTTCCGGAGGGGCATAGGCC
>JAUIMK010000508.1 GCA_030432735.1 bacterium | reverse complement strand
CGTCCTGCGCGACGAATCGGCATCGGCAAGCGATCCGCAGGCGCCCGGCTGATCTCGCGCGGCGACACGCGGGTGACCGGCAAGATCGTCCGCCTTGGTCGGATCCGTTCAAGTTCGCTGCGAGAAGCGGGCCGTGCGCGCCACGAAGGGGCGGAACCGGAGGTCGGGTTCCCCACCGGAGTCGCAATGATCCCCCTGCTGGGCATGGCCTGTGTCGTCTGGACCGCGTACGAGATCCTTCGTCTCGTCGAACGCGGTCGACGCCCCGTGCTCTCGACCCGGGATGCGCCCTCGACGCCACCGCCCGCGCGGCGGCCGCGTCGCCGGCGCTTCGCTGCCTGGGACGACCTGGGTCGGCCGATCGACGTCGAGGACCTCGGCTCCGTCTGACCGCGACGCGCGCGGATTCGGGCGTGATGCTGGGCTCCGCGGCCTCGGATGGCTAATTTGCGCCGTGGACGGGGCCGATCGAACGGGGCTCGTCGGCAGCATCCAGAGGGGGGAGACGTTGGCCGGATCGGCATCGCAGGAGAGGGGCGGAGCGAACCCGCTCCACGCAGCGGGTGCACTCCCGCGATTCGACGAGATCGAGACGAGTCATGTCGTGCCGGGAATCCGGGGGCTGCTCGAGGAGCTCGGGCACGAGCTCGGCGCCCTCGAAGCGAGCCTCGAGCCCACCTGGAGCGGACTCGTCGAGCGGCTCGAGGCGATGTCGGACCGACTCGGGTACGCGTGGGGCCTCGTCGGTCACCTGATGGGCGTCAAGAACAGCGATGCGCTGCGCGAGGCCCACGCGGAGGTCCAGGGCGAGGTGATCGCCTTCGGTCTCCGACTCGCCCAGAGTCGACGGATCTACGACGGGCTCGAGGCCCTCGCCGCGAGCACGGAGTTCGGTGCCCTCGAGCCCGCGCAGCGACGGATCGTCGAGAGTCTCCTGCGCGAGGCCCGGCACGCGGGCGTCGGGCTCGGAGAGACCGAGCGGGCTCGCTTCAACGCGATCCAGGCGGAGCTCGCCGAGCTGGCCACGACCTTCAGCAATCACGTGCTCGATGCGACGAAGGCCTTCGCGCTCGTGCTGCGCGACGAGGCCGACATGGCGGGCACGCCGGAGAGTCTGCGGGCGCTGGCGGCCCAGAGTGCGGCGGAGGCGGGCGAGAGCGGGGCGAGCGCGGAGGCGGGGCCCTGGCGGATCACCCTCGATGCGCCGGTCCTGCTCCCGTTCCTCGAGCACGGCGAGCGGCGGGATCTGCGCGAGACGCTCTACCGCGCCCACGTGACCAAGGCGGGCAGTGGCGAGCTCGACAACACGCCGCTGATCGGCCGGATCCTCGCGCTGCGCCAGGAGATGGCCTCGCTCCTCGGATTCGAGAGCTACGCCGCGTTGTCGGTGGACGCCAAGATGGCGCCCTCGGTCGAGGAGGTGGACCGCCTGCTCGAAGATCTCCGGACCGCGTCGATCGACGCGGCGGAGCAGGATTTCGAGACGCTGCAACGCTTCGCGGCGGAGCGCGGTCTCGAAGGCGGGCTCGCGCTCTGGGACGTCGCCTACTACGCGGAACGGCTGCGCGAAGAGCGCTTCGACTACTCGGAGGAGGAGCTGCGTCCCTACTTCCCGATGCCGCGGGTGCTCGACGGGCTCTTCGCGCTGGCCGGACGGCTCTTCGGCGTATCCATCGAGGCGGCGGACGGCGAGGCCCCGACCTGGCATCCGGACGTCCGCTTCTTCCGCGTGAAGGACGCCGCCGGCGCGCCGCTCGCGGCCTTCTATCTCGATCCCTACAGCCGGCCCGGCGACAAGCGAGGCGGCGCGTGGATGGACGAGTGTCTGGGGCGGACGCGTCTCGCGGGCGGCGCGGCGCGCGAGCCCGTCGCCTATCTCGTGTGCAACCAGACGCCGCCCGTCGGCGACCGCCCCTCGCTGATGTCCTTCGACGAGGTGCTGACCCTCTTTCACGAGTTCGGTCACGGGCTCCAGCACATGCTCACCCGGGTCGACTACGGGCTCGCTTCGGGGATTCGCAACATCGAGTGGGACGCGGTCGAGCTCCCCAGTCAGTTCATGGAGAACTGGTGCTACG
>JAUIMK010000155.1 GCA_030432735.1 bacterium | reverse complement strand
CCGGTCGCGAAGGCGCTCGCAAGCGTCGACGATCGCGCCGTCGAGCGAGGCATCCAGCACGACCGTCGGCGTATCCGCACCCAGCTCCTTCGCGACCACCGCCTCGAACGCTTCGAAGGTCTCGGCCAGATAGCGCTGCCCCGCCTCGGAGACGTCGGTGTGACGTGGCGTCATTCCGAGCCCCGCGCAGACGAGCTCGGCGCCGGACTCCTTCAGCGTGCGCGCGATCTCGAGCGCGAGGGAGTGTTCGTCGGCGATGCCGGTGACGAGATAGCGGCGTTGAGTCGACACGTTGGTTCCTGTCCTGGTAGGTGAGCGTGAGCGGCGGCGCGACCTGGCGTTCGCGACTCATGCGGGTGTCAGCGCCCAACGACCGCGCGTCTTCGAAGGCGCGGGTTCGGCGGGGAAGGAGCGGACTTCGATCCGGCGGGCCCGTACGGGACGACCCGCCTCAATGCTTCAGCCATTGCGCGTCGCTCACGAGGCAGACGCCGCCGGTCCGCTCGAGGACGGGACGCACCGTCTCCACAAATCCGGCCGTCTCTTCGGCCGGGGCCGCGATCACGAACACGACGTTCTGGAAGGCGCTCGAGAGTCCATCGCTCGTGCGGTCTCCCCGCTGCCCGCGACCTGCGACGGCATGCAGCAGCGTGAACCCGTCGATCCCCGCTTCCTCGATCAAGCGGCGGATGGTCTCCTCCTGCGGCGCCTCCACGACGATCTCGATTCTCTTGACGTCTCGCATCTCGAAGCTCCTAGGCCGCCGCCGAGCCGGTCAAGCCGATCGACTCGATCGCCCACCAGTAGAGGGGAATGCCGACGACGACGTTGAAGGGGAAGGTGAGCGCGAGGGACATCGGAACGTAGAGACTCGGGTTCGCTTCGGGTAGCGAGAGACGCAATGCGGCCGGAACGGCGATGTAGCTCGCGCTCCCGCCGAGCACGGCGAGAAGCAGCGCGTCGCCCGCCTCGAGACCGGCGGCCCAGGCCAATCCGATCGCCAGCGCGGCGTGGGCCGGCGGGGCGAGGAGGGCGAAGCAGAGCGGCCGCGCGCCTGCGTCCCGGAGCTCTTCGAGCCGGCGCGCGGCGAGCAGCCCCATCTCCAGCAGGAAGAAGCAGAGCACGCCCTTGAAGGGACTGCTCACGAAGGGCGCGACCTCCGCGTATTCGGCGGGTCCGATCGACATGCCGATCAGCATGGAGCCGAGCAGCAGGAAGACCGCGGGATTGAACGCCGCCTCCCGGAAGAGCGAGCGCCAGGCGACCGACGGCTTGGACCTGCCCGACGAGCCCGAGGTCGAGAACCATTGGGCCAGAAGGATCCCCATCACGATCGCCGGGGACTCCATGAGAGCCATCGCGGCGACCATGTGCCCCCCGTAGTCGACGGCCGCCTGATCGAGAAAGCTCGTCGCCACGACGAAGGTCACCGCGGAAATCGACCCGTAGGTGGCGGCGACGCCCGCCGCGTTGACGGATCCGAGCGCCCCTCGCAGGAGGAAGAAGGTCCACACCGGCGTCGCGAAGGCGAGCGCGACGCCGACTCCCAAGCCGGTGACGACCTCGGCCGTGAGTCCCGCTTCGTGGAGCTCGAAGCCGCCCTTCAAGCCGATGCAGAGCAGCAGGTAGAGCGAGAGGAAACGCGCCACCGGCTGCGGGACCTCGAGATCGGAGCGCACCAGGCGCGCGGCCATTCCGAGAACGAAGAAGAGAACGGGGGCGGAGAGGAGGTTGGCCAGCATGTGCTTTCGCCTGGGTGGGTCGCGCCTCGATGCGCGATGGCGACAACTATTACACGTTATTATTTTCGCGCAATGAGAATCTCCCGTCTCGTCGGGATCTCGCCCGCGCGCTATATCTGCTCTTCGTGTCGGCAGGAGCGCCCCGTGGCCCGCGGGATCGCGCTCGCCCCAGGAGGGCGCGCCCTCGCCGCCCGCCCCAGGAGAGTCCGGTCGATGGAATGGCTCAACTACCACCACCTGCTCTACTTCTATACGGTGGCGCGCGAGGGAAGCGTGAAGCGCGCGAGCGAAGTGCTTCGACTCGCCCAACCGACCTTGAGCGGCCAGATCCGAAAGCTCGAGGAGGCACTCGGTGAGAGGCTGCTGGAGCGCGAGGGCCGCGGGCTCAAGCTGACACCGAACGGGCACCTCGTCTTCGAGTACGCGGAGACGATCTTCGGAACCGGCCAGGAGATGCTGAGTGCGCTTCGAAGCAGTCCGTCGGGGCGCCCTGCCCGCCTCGTCGTGGGCATCGCGGACGTGGTGCCCAAGCTGATCGCCTATCGCCTCCTCGAGACCGCACTCGACGGCAAGGAGCCCGTCCAGTTCGTGATCCAGGAAGGCAAGATGGACGACCTCGTCGCCGGACTCGCGGTGCAACGATTCGATCTCGTTCTGACCGACGCACCGCTGGGCCCACAGAGCTCCGTCAAGGCGTTCAATCACCCGCTCGGTCGCTGCGGCGTCGGCTTCTTCGCCCGAGCGGACGTGGCGGAGAGTCTCGACGGCCGCTTCCCCGCCTGCCTCGATGGCGCGCCCATGCTCATGCCGGCCATGGGCACGCGCCTCCGGCGTTCGCTGGATCGCTGGTTCGAACGAACGAACATCCACCCCCGGCTCGTCGCCGAGATCGAGGACGCCGCGCTCGCGAAGGTCTTCGCCTCGAAGGGCCGGGGCGTGTTCGCCGGGCCGATGCCGATCGAGCGCGACATCCGCGCGACCTACGACGTGGAGCTCGTCGGACAGACCGACGTCGTGACCGAAAAGTTCTACGCCATCACGGCGGAGCGGCGAATCGCCAATCCGATCGTCACGGCCATCGCCGAGCGAGCGAAGACCGCGATCTTCGAGTGACGCCCGGCGCGCCCGCAAAGGCGCCGCCGATGCTCGCCCCTACGCGACTACGCCCCTACGCGACGCCGGGACGGCTCGATGCGCCGCGCGCTGAAGTCGCATGTGCGTGCGAGAGGCGCAGCGCCTGCGCCGCCGCTCGCACCACTTCGAAAGGGTCGGCGGCGATCGCTTCCGCAGTGATCTGCGTCCCCTGGCCCGAGACCTCGATCCGGCAGCGGAACCGTGACCGATCCCGGCCCGCGCTCTGGACCCGGACGACCATTCGCGACCAGGAACGTTGCGGACTCCAGACCTCGAAGAGCGTCGTCACCCGCGCGAAATCCGCGAGGTCCGCCTGGACATCGAACCCGTACGTCGAGAACTCGAAGGTCATCGTTGCGTTCCTCCTGCTGTTGCTCAAGTCACCCCTCGGCTGCTTGCGGTTCGTCGACGCATAGGAAAATCCACGCCGATCCTTCGTCTCCCTCGATACGTCCCGGGAGATCCCCAGGGCGGCGCTCCTCGCGCCCTCGCGGGCGACGCTCGGGAACGATTCGAAATATTGGATGATTCGGCGAAAAACTTCCTATTTTTCGATCCATCCAGAAGGGCCGAATCTCCTCCATGAACCGCCCAGAGGAGAAGCGAGGATGAAGATCGACTTCCGACTACCGCTCGACGAGTTCACCTCGGACGAGCGTGCCTTCATCGCGACGCAGGTGCGATTCGCGACACGCTTCCACGATGCCCCGCTCGCCGGGGTCCGGATCGAGCTCCTGCCGGAGGTGAGAGACCGTCGGGCGCGGGTCACCGCGATCGAACGGAGCGGCGCGACGGTCGTGACCGAACGCCCAGCCGCCACCGCCTTCGAAGCGATCTGCGAAGCCATCTGGGTGCTGGACCGCGCGCTGCATGCCGCTTCGATGTCGCGCCCGACCGAGGCGCAGCAGGGTTGGGCCGCCTGACCCCAGAAGGACGGTCCGCCTGCCACGCGCGCCCGGCCGGTGACGGACGCCGGCCGGGCGTCAGCGCCTACTGGGGCTCGATGTACAGGAGCGCGAGCGCGGCGCGCTTGTCGAGACTGTTGAGGAAGGGCATCTCCTCGTCTCGGATCATGTCGCGCAGGCGCGGTGCCATCCAGGCCAGCGACTGCCGCTCCTCCGGATCGGAAGCGCGGAGCCGATAGAGCAGGTTCGCCATCAGCTGCTCGCGGATTCCGTCGAAGTTCACTTCGTACATCATCTCGTCGAAGAGCCCCTCGGCCTGCTCGCCGGCGAAGATCTTCCGCACGATCTCGCCCTGATCCACGTCCCAGTTCTCGCCCAGATCGACGAGGAAGGAGCAGTGCTCCCGAAGGCCCTCGAAGCGGTCTTCCTCGTTGAACACTTCGCGCAGTCGGGTCATCGGCCAGACGTCGAGGGCGGGGCGTGCGATCTCCGGAGCGATGTCGGCGAGGTCGAAGCGTCCCGTCGAGCGCACCTCGAGGTTGTGCATGTTCTCGAAGTCACCGACCGGCAGTCGCGTTCCTTCGAGCGGGACGAGGCCGTCCTTCGGATTCGCGATCGAGATCGCCGTGCAATCGAAGGGAATGAAGGCCCGCCGCAGCCGCTCGAGAAAGGGACTGCCATGGAGCATCTGCCCGACGCCGGGCAGGAAACGCTTCACGTAGGCGGGAAGGGTCGATTCCTCGAGCACCTCGCCGCTCTCTCCCTCGACGAGGCTCGGGCTTCGCTGGATCCCGTCGAAAGGCGCCCCCAGCCCGATCGCCAGCGCCACCGGGCTGTAGCGATGGACGCGACCGCTCCGCGGCGAGTGGAGGAAGCGGCGCTTGTCCTTGACCCGGACCTGCTTCATCCCGAGCTGCATCGCGCGGAGCGCGACGAGCCCCCCCTGACTGTGACCGATCAGGATCATGCGCGGCGCGAAGGCGTCGAAGATCCGGTTGACGATCTTGAGCGCCTTGTCGTCGGTGATCTCGCGACGGATCCCGTCGCTGTCGATCTCGTACTCGGGCAGGAACGAGGCGAGCTCCGTCCTGAAACGACGCTCGAGATCATCGAACTCCGCCTGGACCTCCGCGGCGCGCAGCACCGCGAAGCGCATCTCGGGAATCCGCGCGGCTTCGTCGGCGAGGCGCTCGAGGAAGTGGGATTCCGCGATCTGCGTGGCGATCCGGTCGGCGAAGGGCGACTCGTCGAGGGAAAAGATCTCGCGGACCACGTGCGGGCGATCCTCGCGCCGACGGACGGAGCGTTCGAGGTGATCGACGACGCGTCGGATCGTGTGCTTGCACTTCACCGCACGCGTGACCTGGACGTCCTCGAGCTTGCGCCGCGAGTTCTCCTCGAGATCCTGCGCCGCCATGATCCCGATGTTCGTCCGCGTCACGATCCGCCGGACGTGCTCCTCGTTCTCGAGGTGATTCATCAGCCCCCGACCGCTCGAGGCGGGTCCGAAGGTCCCGGCCACGAACTCGAGGAGATAGTTCTTCGGAAGGATCGACGGGCGGGAAGGCGCATCCTCGGCGTCGCCCTCCGAAGCGTCCGTGTCCTCCGAACGGCTGAAGGGACAGCCTCCGGAGGCGATTTCCGAGAGCCGTGCCCTCACCTCCCTGAGCGGACGGGACGCCGCGTAGGTGACGAACGATTCGTGGGCCGAGGTCTTCTGCATGCGTACTCGATCGGTTGGCGAGAGAGCCGGACGTCCGGCCGTCCGTCAGTCTAGCAAGCCGCGGAGGGGACCGGTCAGGCGGCCTCGAGCGCCACGCCGTCGATCGTGATCCGGTGGAGCAGTCGCCGCTCGCCCTGGTAGTCGTTCATCGCCATGTGCCACGTGGATCGGTTGTCCCAGATCGCGACCGACCCGGGCGACCACTGGAATCGACACGTGAATGCGTCACTGCTCGCGTGGGCGTAGAGGAATTGCAGGAGCGGCAGGCTCTCCTCGACGGTCCACCCCTCGAATCCGCGCGTATGCCCCGGGTTCACGTAGAGCGCGGGACGCCCCGTCTCCGGATGCCGGATCACGACCGGATGCACCGCCTCGCCGACGAGGTCCTTGCCCTGGAGCATCCCCGCGAGATCCGTCTTGTGATAGATGCCGTCCTCGCCGTAGAGGTGATCGTTCGAATGCACGGCCCGGAGCGTGCAGAGGGTCTTCTTCAAACCGTCCGACAGCGCGTCGTACGCGGCGTACATATTCGCGAAGAGCGTGTCGCCACCCCGGCTCGGGAGCGCTCGCGCGACCAGGATCGAGCCCTTGGCCGGGATCTCGTCGTAGCTGTGATCGGTGTGCCAGCCGCCGCCGATGTTGGTCTGCTGCGCGGGCTCCTTGCGGACCTCGGCGATCTCCGGATTCACGTCCGACTCGGGAAAGAACTTGTTCACGACGATCGGGCCGAATCGTCGAGCGAGCGCCACGTGGTCGTCGGGACCGAGGTTCTGGTCCCGGAAGAAGACGACGCCGTGGTCGAGGAAGGCGCGATGGACGACCTCCCAGGTCGCGTCGTCCAGGTCCGCGAGGTCGACACCGTGAAGGACGGCGCCACACCCGGCCGCGGCCGGCTCCATCCGGATCGAGGATCCCATCTCGCTCGTACCTCCGTGCTCGCCCCGAGGCTAGCCGAATCCCTCGACGACATGCGGATCGACTCCGGCGACGGCGACACGATCGCTCCGCTATGCCTCCCGGCCCGCCCACGAGCGTCCGTTGCTCGTGCCGGCGGCGCGAGCCATGCTCGGGATGGCGACACCCTTCCCGATCCATGGAGGCAATATGTCACGCCCCATCCTCCGCACCGCCTTCTGCAACCGCGTCGGTATCGAGTACCCCGTGATCCTCGCGGGCATGGGTCCGGTCGCGGGAACCGGTGAGCCCGTCGCGACGGGGGAGCTCGTCGCCGCGGTCTCGAATGCCGGGGGGCTCGGTGTCCTCGGCGGCGTCGCCTACTCCCCCGACGCGTTGCGCGCGGAGATCCGCAAGATCAAGTCCCTGACGGACAAGCCCTTCGGCGTCGACCTGCTGCTCTCGCCGAACTTCCTCGTTCCGAAATCCCGAGACGCCATCGTCCCGACCGCCCCCAAGGTCGAGCAGCTCCCCGCAAGCCACCGCGACGCGATCGCGCGAATCGCCGCCTCCCTCGACATCGAGCTCCTGTCCCCGCCCGACGACTCGGAGGTGCTAGGCGACTGGATCGAGCCGGGAAAGAGCTGGGCCGGCTCTCAGATCGAAGTCCTGATCGAGGAAGGCGTCCCCGTCTTCGCCTCCGGGCTCGGAACCCCGGCCGCCTTCGCCGACGAGCTGAAGGCCAACGGCGTGACGATCCTCTCGCTCGTCGGTACCGTGAAGGCGGCGCGACAGGTCGCCGCGGACGGCGCCGACTACGTGGTCGCCCAGGGCACCGAAGCCGGCGGACACACGGGCCGGATCGGTACCCTCGCGCTGCTTCCGCAGGTGATGGACGCCGTCGCCCCGACGCCCGTCGTCGCCGCCGGCGGGGTCGCCGGGGGTCGCGCCCTCGCCGGCGTCCTGGCCCTCGGCGCGGAGGCCGCGTGGTGCGGCTCCGCCTTTCTCGTCTCCCACGAAGCGAACCAGCCGGACCTGCAGAAGGACCGGATCCTCGCCGCCGCCGCCGAGGACACGATCGTGACGCGGCTCTACAGCGGGAAGACGATGCGCAACGTGTCGAATCCGCTGATCGAGGCGTGGGAACGAGAGGGCTTGCAGGCGCTCCCGATGGGCGCGCAGGGCGTGCTGATCCGCGATCTCCAGTACTCCATCGAGCAGGCCGGCCGCCACGAGCTCCTCATGAACGCCGCGGGCCAGACCTCCGGGATGCTGACCGCGCGCCGACCCGCCGCGGCCATCCTCGAGGAGATGGTCGCGGAGGCGGCCGAGGCGCTGGACACGCGCTTGAAGTCACGCATCCACGTCGCGGTCTGAAGGAGCGGGCCGCGTCGATCGAGGGGGAAGCACCGATCGAATCCGGCCGAGCCCCTTTCGCGATCGACGGCGCGCCTTCAGTTGACGTCTTCCTCGCCGCCGGGCACCCGCCGCGTGAGCCCCGCGTAGGCGTCTTCCGCCGTGCGCCCCTCGTAGAGAACGCCGTGGACCTCCTGCGCGATCGGCATCTCCATTCCGAAACGCTCCGCGAGCTCCATCACGACCGCGCTCGTCTTCACGCCTTCGGCGACCTGATGCATGTCGGCCGTGATCTCGTCGATGGTCTTGCCGCGTCCGAGCTGCTCTCCGACGAAGCGATTGCGACTCTTCTGGCTCGTGCACGTCGCGACGAGATCCCCCACGCCGGCGAGCCCGGCGAAGGTCGCGCTCTCGCCTCCCATCGCGACGCCGAGTCGCGTGAGCTCGGCGAGACCCCGCGTGATCACTGCGCTCCGGGTGTTGTCGCCGACGCCGAGGCCGTCGCCCATGCCGGTCGCGATCGCGATGACGTTCTTGAGTGCCCCGCCGAGCTCGCACCCGACCACGTCCGTGTTCGTGTACACGCGAAACACGCCGCTGTGGAGGACCGACTGCAGCTGCCGCGCGAGCTCGACGTCTTCGAAGGCGACGACGCTCGCGGCGGCGAAGCCCGCCATGATCTCTCGCGCGAGGTTCGGCCCGGTGAGCGCCCCGGCACGGTGGTCCGGGAGCACGTCGCGGATCACTTCGGTCATCCGGAGATGCGAGCCCGGCTCGAGCCCCTTCGCGAGGCTGACGACCGGGACCCACGGCCGGATGTGCTTCGACACCTCTTCGAGGGTCGAGCGCATGCCGTGTGACGGCACGCCCATGACGACGACGTCGGCAGCCAGGACCGCCTCCTCGAGATCCGCGGTCGCGCGCAGCGCATCGGCGAGAGGAGAGCCCGGCAGGTAGGCCGAGTTCCGATGATCCCGGTTGATCTCCTCCGCCGTCTCTGCGCGGCGACACCAGAGGAGCGTCGGCGCGTTGCGCGAGATGACGTGGGCCATCGTGGTCCCGAAGGATCCTGCCCCGAGCACGGAGACCTTGAGGTTCATCGCGTCAGCATGCCCGCCCGGGCCATCCGAGACAAGAGCAATCGGCCCGCTGCTAGCCTTGCCGCGGATGGCGACCGACGACCGGCCCCCGGACACCCGCGAAGACGAAGCGCTCCGACTCCAGCGGATCGAGGCGCGCATCGTCGAAGGTCTCTTCGACCACCCCGGCGTGCTCTCGCGCGCGGAGGAGCACCGGCTCCGGTACGCGGTCGTGCTCGCGGGACTCGACACCTTCCAACCCGGCGCCGCGGCGAAGCATGCCCGAGTTGAGGGCGAGGAGGTCCGGGTTCGATCCCGCGCGCTGAAGCAACTGCGCAGCCACGTCCTTTCGGAGGTCGCCGACGCGCTCTTTCGCGAGCGCAAGCCCGTCCATTCCGTCGAAGCCGCGTCCGCCGCGGTCGTGCGAGCGCTCCCGCTCATGGAGCGCGCTCGGAGCGAGGTCCTCGAGACGCACGCGAACGACTTCTCGGCGAGGCAGCTCGATCAGGAGGTCGGGATCAAGACCCTCGTCAACGTGGCCGGCGGCGGAGGCGGTGCGGCCTGGGTCTATCTCGGCGCGTGGGACGTGCTCCAGCGCGCCGGCATCGTTCCCGGCTACCTCGTCGGCGCGTCCATGGGCGCCGTACTCGGGCTCTTTCGCGCGGCGGCTACGGGAGTCGATTTCGACACCTACTCGCGAATCGCGAAGTCGATCTCGACCGACGAGATCTTCCGCTACGTGAGCCTCAAGCGGCGCTTCGGCTTCCCCGGCATGGCCCGGCTCTACCTCTCGAGCGCGATCGGCGGACCGCTGCGGTCGATGGCGGGCCGTCCCGGCGATTCGACGCTCCGTCTCTGCGACCTCGCGATTCCCTTCGACACGATCGTCGCGGGCATCCGCCCCGACGCGCTGGGCGAGACGCCCGAACAATACGCGACCTCCCACCACCTCCACGAAGACCAGCGCCCGACTGCCCTGCAGATGCGCGCCCAGGTGGCCGTGCAGCTCGTTCGTCTGATGCAGTTCGTCAACCCGCGCGTCGCCAAGGAGATCGTCCTGGGCGCGGACGAGGAGACCGCTCGCTTCGACGCGATCGACAGCGTCGGCTTCTCCGCGGCCATCCCGGGCCTGCTCCACTACGACATGACCCGCGACGACCCGACGATGGACGCCGCCCTCACCTCGCTCCTGGAGAGGGAGGAAGTCGTCGCGCTCGTCGACGGGGGCGTCGCGAACAACGTCCCGAGCGGTCCCGCCTGGCGTCAGGTCCGATCCGGAAGGATCGGCACGCGCAACGCCTACTACCTGGCCTTCGACAGTCTCCACCCCCAGTACTCCCCCGGTCACCTCTGGCTGCAGCCGCTCACTCGCGTCCTCGCCCTCCAGGTCGCGCCGAACGATCGCTACGCGCACCGGCGGATCGAGTTCTCGCCCACCCTGTCGCCGATCGAGCTGGTGCCCCCGTCCAGCCGACTGGACCGTGCGTTCGCCTGGGGCCGACGACAGATGGCGGCCGAGCTCCCGCGGATCCAGAAGTTCTTCGAACGGGTGCGCTGGGTCGCGCCCTGACGTCGAGCCGCGCCACCGAGTCGAGATCCCGGGCGATGGTCCGAACGAGCGCGCTATGCCACGCTCTCGCGACCCGGAGCGTCGACCGACGGCCGCCTTCCCCCGAACGGGCCGATTCGATTCCCGCGCCGCACGCAACCCGCATCCCAGGACCCCGTGATGGAAGCCACCGACTCGAACACCCCCATCGATCACGACGCCTTCGAGGCAGAGCAGCGCGCCGGCATCACCGCCTGGATCGCCGAGCAGCTCGGCGGTGAGGTGACCGCGATCGAGCGCCTCGCCCGCTGGCGACCCCAATGGCGCGTCGACTTCACGAAGGACGGTGTGGCGGACGTCGTCTTCGTGCGCGGCAATCGCCCGATCGCCGGCGAAGACGACCTCCGCTTCGAGATGGAGGTCATGCAGGTCCTCGAGAAGAACGGAATCCTGGTTCCCCACGTCTACGGTTGGATGGACGAGCCGAAGGCGTTCGTCATGGACTGGGTCGACACCGAGGATCGCGACCCGGGGATGTTCCACACGGCGATGGAAGACCCGACGTCGATGACCGACGATCGCTGGCAGGCGATGCTGTCCTACATGGGACACCTCGCGAAGATCCACGAGGTCCCCGTCAGCGAGTTCACGCACATCCGCGGGATGAAGCAGCTCGAGACCGCCGAGGAGATCGCCCTCCGCCAGACCGAACGCATGTATCGAATCGGCCAGTTCATGAAGACGATCGATTCGGTATACGTGTGCGGCGTCGAGGTCTTTCCCGTCAGCAACTGCTCCGGCGAATTACCGCCCCGCGATTCCCA
>JAUIMK010000154.1 GCA_030432735.1 bacterium | reverse complement strand
CTCGAGGCGGTGGGCGAGGTACTCCTCGATCTTCGGCGTGCCGGGATCGATCTTCGGCCCGTGCGCGGGATAGATCCAGCTCGGCGCTTCGCTCCGGAGCCGCTCGAGGGAGTCCATGTAGTCCGCGAGGCTGCCCGTCGTCGCGGGGATCACCGTCGTCCCGATTCCGAGCACGTTGTCGCCGGAGAAGAGGCTGCCTTCCTCTTCGAGCACATAACAGAGGTGGTCGGGGGCGTGGCCGGGCGTGAAGAGCGCGCGCAGGCGGGCCCCCTCGGTCTCGACCACGTCGCCGTCCGCGATCCGCTCGAGCTTGCCCTCGGCGAGATTGTCCGGGTGGGCGAGCTTCGCGTCCGCGTCCGGACCGCTCGGTCCGGGGCCCGCGTCGGCGGGCCAGGGCATCTTGTAGACCGGAATGTCCTCGCCGAAATGGCTCCGCACCTGCTTGACGCCGCCGATGTGGTCGGGGTGCGCGTGGGTCAGGACGATGCCTTCGATCCGTTTGCAGCCCGAGCTCGCGATCGCCTCTTCGAGGAAGGGCATGTAGGCGTCGAAGCCGGAGCCGGTGTCGAGGAGCAGACGCGCTTCGCCGGAGCCGACGAGGTAGGTGTTGGTCCCGGGCCCGGTGAACATGCTCGGGTTCTGACCGAGCGCCACGGAGACGAGCGGCGAGAGCCGAGCCACGTCGGGCAGCTCCGAGCCGCCGAGGATCTCGGGCTTTCGGTCTTCGGACGCTTCGTCGGGCAAGGGGCGCTCCTATTCGCCGGCCACGGTCATGGAGGCGATGCGGATGGGCGGGGCGGCGGTCCGGCCGCGCCAGACGAGCTCGCTGCCGATGCGATCGATCGATCGGAGCATGTCGCCGAGGTTGCCGGCGATCGTGATCTCCTCGACCGGATGGACGATCTCGCCGTTCTCGACCCACAGCCCGGCGGCCCCGCGCGAATAGTCGCCGGTCGTCGGGTTGAAGCCCATGCCGATCAGCTCGGTCACGACGAGGCCGCGGTCGAGCTCGGCGATCATCGCTTCGAGCGTCTTCTCACCGGGCTCGAGCCAGAGGTTCGTCGTGCCGACCCGCGGTGCCGATCCGGTTCCGCGCGCGGCGCTGCCGGTCGAGGGCAGCCCCAGCTTGCGGCCCGCATAGCTGTCGAGGAGCCAGGTCTCGAGCCGGCCGTCGGCGACGATGACGTTGCGTCGCGTCGGTTGTCCCTCGCCGTCGAAGGGCTTGCTGCCGAGTCCTCCGGGCAGGCGGCCGTCGTCGATGATCGTGACGTCGCTCGCGGCGATCGTCTCCCCGAGCTTGTCGCCCAGGAACGTCGATTCCCGGTAGACCGAGTAGCCGCTCACGCAGGAGGCGAGCTGTCCGATCAGGCTGGGGGCGGTCATGCCGTCGAAGATCACCGGCACCTCGCAGGTCCGGGCGCGCTTGCCCCCGAGTCGCCGGATCGCCCGCTCGGCGGCCTTGCGACCGACCGCGGCGGCGTCCTCGAGATCCGCGAGCCGCCGCGCCGACGTCATCCAGTAGTCGCGCTGCATCGAGTCGCCTTCCCGGGCCAGCGGCTCCGAGAAGAGCCCGTGACTCGCGGACTCGTAGCTCCCGAGGAAGCCCTGGCTGTTTCCGTAGACGACGCGCGCGTGTCCGCTGCTCGCCTGGCTGCCCTCCGAGTTCGTGATGCGCGGGTCGAAGTCGCGGGCGGCGGCTTCGGCGCGCTTCGCGTCTTCGATGCGCGCGTCGAGGGAGACGTTCCGGTCCGCCGGGTCGAAGAGGCCGAGCTCCGGGAGGTCGGACGCGAAGCCGTCGTCGGGGAGTCCCGCCGTCGGGTCCGGTGCCGTCGCGCGGGCGAGGGCGACCGCTTCCTCGGCCATGCGCGCCACGGCGTCGGGAGCGAGGTCACTGGTCGAGACGATCGAGGTCTGTCGCCCTTCCTTGCCGTCGACGAGGGCGCGGATGCCGAGCCCCCGCTCCTGGGCCTGCTTCACGAACTCGATCTCGTCACCGCGGACGCGGACCTCTCGGTCGTCGCCGGAGACGAGCAGGACGTCGGCCTGGCTGGCGCCGGCGCGGGACGCGGACTCGAGGGCGTGCTGGACGACGGCTTCCATCTCGGTCGGGTCGGTCTTGGACGGGCTCATCCTTCGGTGCCTCCGACCGTCAGGTCGTTCACGCGGATCGTCGGGAGCCCGACGCCGACCGGCACGCCCTGACCGTCCTTGCCGCAGGTGCCGACGCCCTCGTCGAGGGCGAGGTCGTGGCCGATTCGCGTGACCCGGGTCAGCACGTCGGGACCGTTGCCGATCAGGGTCGCGCCCTTCACCGGGCGACCGATCCGGCCGCCTTCGATCCGGTAGGCCTCGCTCGCGCTGAACACGAACTTGCCGCTCGTGATGTCGACCTGACCGCCGCCGAAGGAGACGGCGTAGAGGCCGTTCTCGACGCCTGCGAGGATCTCCTCGGGATCGTCCTCACCGGCGAGCATGAACGTGTTCGTCATCCGCGGGAGCGGGACGTGGGCGTAGCTCTCGCGACGTCCGTTCCCCGTCGGCTCGACGCCCATCAGCTCCGCGTTCAGTCGATCCTGCATGTAGCCGACCAGGACGCCGTTCTCGATCAGGACGTTGCGCTTCGACGGCGTGCCCTCGTCGTCGACGTTGATCGAGCCGCGACGTCCCGGGATCGTGCCGTCGTCGACGACGGTCACGCCCTCGGCCGCCACGCGCTGGCCCATCTTGTCCGAGAAGGCGCTGGTCTTCTTGCGGTTGAAGTCGCCTTCGAGGCCGTGGCCGATCGCTTCGTGGAGCAGGATTCCGGGCCAGCCGGGGCCGAGGACCACGTCCATCGCGCCGGCGGGGCAGGCCTCCGCCTCCAGGTTCAGCAGGGCGATCCGGACCGCCTCGTCGACGAGACCCTTCCATCGCGCCGGATCCCGCATCTGCTCGAGCTCGAAGCGGCCCCCCGCGCCCTGGTAGCCGACCTCGCGCCGGCTGCCGTCGGCGGCGAGGACCTGGACATTCACCCGGACGAGCGGGAGGACGTCGGCGACGCGGGCACCGTCGCTCGAGGCGACCAGCACGTGCTTGTGCTGGCAGACGATGCTGGCCATGACCTGGCTGACCTTCGGGCTCTTCGCCCGGGCGTAGGCGTCGATCTCGTTCAGCCAATCGACCTTCGTCGCGACCGGTACGTCGGTCGGGGCGGTGACGATCGGATAGAGGTCGTGGCCACCGGCGCCGGTCGAGAGGGCGACGGGATCGTGCGGGCGCGTCTCGTCGGCGATCGCGCGGGCGGTGCCGGCGGCGAGGCGGGCGCTCTCGACGCTGATCTCGTCGGAGTGGGCATAGCCCTGGCGTTCGCCGCGAATGGCCCGCACGCCGACGCCCTGCTCGAGATGACGATCGCCGCTCTTCACGATGCCTTCTTCGAGGGAGACCGAGTCGGTGGTCGTGTACTCGAAGTAGAGGTCCGCGTAGTCGACCCGCCGTTCCAGGGCGGTGTCGAGGGCGGTCGCGAGGCTGCGATCGTCGAGGTCGAAGCGGTCCCGGAAGAAGTCGAGGGCGCGATCGGCGCTGGCCTGCGTCGAATCGGAGGCGCTCATGAAGGGCTGGCCTTTCTCGCGTTCGCGGAAGCGATGCGTCCGCGGGGCGAAGACTGCGGGGGGCGCGGTCGGAGAGTAGCGGTCGGGAAGGGATCAGGTCGGATCCTCGAGCGCCGAGCACACGGCGCGTTCGAGGTCGTCCGGGGCGTCGCTGGCGTCGGTAGTGTCGGTGGCGCGGACGTTGACGACGGCGAGGCCGAGGGCGCGGATCGACTCGAGGTCCGCTTCGCGGTCGTCGCCGACGTAGACGAGCGCTTCGAGCGCGACGCCGAGGGCGTTCGCGGCGGCCTCGAAGAGGGCCCGGTCGGGCTTGGCCCGGCCGTGCCGGCTCGGGATTTCGATGCTCGTGAAATCATCATGGATTTCGAGGGCTTCGAGGATCTCTGGAAGGCGATGGTCGAAGTTGCTGACGATCGCCATCGGCACCCCTCGCGCGCGCAGCTCCGCCAGTAGGTGCGCGATGCCGGGGCGGAGCCGCCAGGTGCCGGGGGCGCGGTAGGTGTCGAAGAGGTCGCGGACGAAGGCACCGAAGTCCGCGAATCGCGCGGTGCTGTCGGTCGCCTGGAAGGTCTGGCGGATGATCTCGGACCACCACGCGATCTCGCCCTCGCGCCGGGCGGCCTCGTCCTCACCGTCGACGCCGCGGGGGCCGGCATGCCGCAGGATCCGACGGAAGCCGTCGTCGAGGCGCCAGGCCGGCAGATCGACGCCGTGGGCGCGGGCGACCCGCGCGTAGACCTCGCCGACGGGCTCGCTCGGCTCGATGAGCGTGCCGGTCGCATCGAAGACGACCGCCGTGCGCGGGCTCATCCGTCCGCTCCGTCCGCTCCGCTCGGCCGGTGCGCCGTCGCGACGAAGCTCGCGGGCAGATCACGCTTGGCCTCCGAGGCGTATCGGCGGAGGCGCGGGGCGACGAGGCCCGCCTCGGTGATCCAGTCGCGGAGCTGCGCCTCCTCGAAGCCGAGCCAGAGGAGGCCGAGCTCCTGGGCCATCCACGTGTGATCGTGGAGCAGGAAGTCGACGAGCACGACCTGGCCGCCGGGACGGACGATGCGGGCCATCTCCTGGATCGCGCGGCCGGGCTCCGCGAGGGAGTGGAGCACCATGTGGCCGAAGGCGGCATCGACGCTCGCGTCCTCGAGCGGGAGCGCATGGGCATCGCCCGTGCGGAACTCGATCCGCCCCGGCGTGGCCGGAGCGAGCTCGGCGGCCTTGTCGCGGGCCGCCTCGAGCATCGCGCCGGACTGGTCGATGCCGATCACGTCGAGGCCGAGATCGGCGAGCTCGAGCGCGAGCACGCCGGTGCCGGTGCCGATGTCCGCGACCCGCAGGCGCGGCGGGACCAGCGTCGCCGTCGCCCGCGCGCGCAGGAGGTCGTCGCCGAAGACCGTCCGGAGCGCGTCCCACTCGGGTCCGACCTCGTCGAAGAAGCTGCGCCCCGAGAGCGCGCGGGCCTTGCGGGCGGCGAGGGCCTGGCGGAGCAGCGTGTCGTCGCGTTTCGCGGTCGGATCGTCCGCGAACGCGGCGCGCGAGAGCGCCCAGGCGTCGGCCCACGGGCCGTCCTCGGGCAGGGCCAGCCGATAGGCGACGAAGGTCCCGTCGCGGCGATCCGTCAGGAGTCCGGCCTCGCGGAGGATCGCGAGATGACGCGAGACGCGTGACTGCGCCATGCCGAGGATGTTCATCAGCTCGCCGACGATCAGCTCCTCCTGCTCGAGGAGCCGCAGGATGCGGATCCGAGTCGGGTCCGAGAGGGTCTTGAACACCTTCTGGAGGGCTTCGGGACCACTGCTCATGCGACCGGTTCTCCCCGCGTCATCGCGCCCGCACCGGCTCGAGCTTCGGTTCGGCGGCGGTCCCCGAGACCCGGAGCGCGATCGCGCCGTCGGGACCGAGGCGGAGCCCGGCGCTCGGCGCCAGACGCCGGAGCGTCGCGTCGAGCACGCGGAGATCGGCGCGGAGGTCGAGCGGCGGCGACTGGCTGCGATGGACCAGGCCGATCTCGCCCTCGATCGTGCCGGCGACGACCTCGCCTTCGAGGATCACGTCGGAGATCCGCGTCGCGCCGGTCTCGAGGATCTCGATCACGCCCGTCGTCCGGGTGAATGGGATCTGCACCGGCAGCATCGACGTCTGGATCCGAAGCGACGGACTCTCGAACTCGACGCGTCCGCGGAGCGTCCCGTCCGGATCGAGGGCCACGTCGGCGTCGGCATCGAGTCGTCCGCCGAGCTGCAGGTTGTTCGTGTCGAGGCGAAGGGGGATTCGCGAGAGCTCGACCTCGGTCACGCGTCCCACGTAGGCGGGCGTGTCGCCGAGGCGCAGGACGCCGTCGGCCGTTCCCAGTCCGGTCTCGGCCCAGATCCGGACCGTGGGGTCGCCGCCGAACCAGGACGTCGAGAACCGCGGGGCGATCTCGAGGGTGAAGACCCGGACGCGATCGACGGCGGGGTGGCGGATGCTCACGTCGGTCGCGCGGAGCACCGGCCCGCGCACCGAGATCGCGGGGGAGAGCGAGTCCACCTCGACCTGCGCCGCGCTCACCTGGTTGATCTCCCAAGCGATCCGGCGCCCCAGCGCGTCCCAGGGGAAGAGCAGGGTCGCGAAGAGCAGGAAGAGGAGGAGGCAGAGCGGCACGAGGATCGCGCGCGAGAGGAAGGGGCTCCCCCCGCTGCTCACGGGTACGTTCGATTCGGACACGCACAGACTCTACCGAGGATCCCGGTCGCCCGCGCGCCGGCGGGCGCCGTGTCAGGAGAGCGGCTTGAAGGCCGAGACCGAGAAGGTGACGTCGATCAGGTCCTCGGCGGGCTGGTCACCGCGCGCCCGGCCGGGACGTCGCTTCACGCGCAGGCTCTTCACCGAGAGCGGCTGCTCGTTGGTCTCGATGCTCGAGAGGTACGAGACGGCCTGGCGGAGCGTGACGTTCTTGAGGCTGACCTCGACCTTGGTCTCTTCGTAGGCGTCGCTCTCGCCCGACTGGCGCTTCTCCATCGAGGTCGGCTTGACGCCGGCCCGGGCGGCGAGGGCTTCGAGCAGGGTCAGCAGGTTCTGCTGGTTGCGGCTCTGCTGGATGCGCGTCTCGACCTGGTCGAGCCGGCCGTGCAGCCCGTCCCACTCGCGCTTCATGCGCACCATCATGTCGAGCTCGCGGGACGCCGCGTCCGCCGCCTCCGCGGCCCGCTCGTTCGCGGACTGGATCGGCAGGACGATGCCGACGAAGAGGAGCAGGAGCGCGAGGGCTCCCCCCGCGATCGCGACGAGGATCCGCTCGCGGGGCATCAGCCCTTCCCAGACGACGAGGAGACGACCGAGGAGCTCCTTCATGCTTCACCCTCCAACGTCGGGAGGGGGATGTTCACGTTGAAGCTCACGCCGCCGGTCTTGCGATCCTGTCGCACGCTCCCGGCCACCTCGGCGCCTTCGAAGGGGCTCGTCTCCGAGAGCACGCTCGTCAGTCGGTCGGCTTCCTCGTAGCCCTTCGCGTCCACGTCGAGTCGGATCACGTTGCGGTCGATGTTCACCTCCGTGATCCGGACTTCGAGGTCCACCGGGATGGCCGAGGAGAGCTCGGCCAGGAGGTTCAGCGCCGAGCGGTTGCCGGAGTAGAGGCCCAGGAACTCGGCTCGTTCCTGCGCGGCGGCGAGCTCGCCCCGGAGCGCGGCGCCGGGATTCGCGGGCGTCGCCGCCCGGTCGGGGAAGGCCTCGCCGTAGAGCCGTGCGGCGGCCTCGCGGTGGCGGCTCGCGCGCTGGTTCTGGATGACGATGCTCGAGAGGGTGCTGGCGAAGAGGAGGCCTACGAGGACGGCGGCGAGCACCGCGGTCGGACGCAGCTCGCGTCCGAAGAAGGCGCTCCAGTCCTGACGATAGGCGAACTCGCCGCGGCGGAAGTTCATCCGCGTGACGGCTTCGCCCGAGAGCCGCAGCGCGAGCGCGAGGGCCGGCCCGAAGAGGACGGGATCCACCCCCTCGGCGAGATCCGCGTGGGGCGCGTCCGCCGGCATGCGAAGACGATGGCATTCGAGTCCGGTCCGGCGCGAGAGCAGGGCGTCGATCCCTTCGAGGCGCGCGCTGCCACCGACGAGGGTCAGGACGGCTTCGCGCGCGACCGGCCCCTCGCCCTGACGGGCCTCCGCCGCCTCGAGGGTCCGCACCGCTTCGCGGGCGATGCGATCGAGGATGGCGACGACGCCGGGGGAGGTCGCGCCGCCCCGGGTTCCGAGGGCGCCGTGCTCGAGCTTGCGCTGCTCCGCGGCTTCGAGGTCGAGACCGAGCTCGCTGGCGAGGGCCTCGGTCATGGCCTTGCCGGCGACCGGGAGGCTTCGGGCGAGGGCGGGACGGCCTTCGATCACGACGCAGAAGGTGGTCTTCTCGTGGCCGATGTCGGTGATCAGGTGGGTGCCGGTCAGGGCGAAGACCGGCGCGAGGTTCGCGAGGACGAGGCCTTCCGCTTCCAGCACCTGAGGCGGGCAGCCCGCGTCTTCGAGGGTCTGGATCGCGCGGCCGACGTGCTCCTTCCGCGTGAGCGTCGCGGCCACGACGCCGTGCTGCCGGTCGCCGGCCAGCAGGTTCCAGTCGACCACGATGTCGTCGAGATCGAAGGGCGTCTCGGCTTCGATCTCGAAGGGGATCGCCTGGTCGAGGCGCCGCGCGTCCGAGAACGGAAACTCGAGGCGACGGGTCGAGAGCTGTCGGGTGGGCAGGGCGACGGCGATCTGCTCGGTCGGCAGGTGGTGCATGCCGAGGAAGCGCTGGAGGTGATCGCCGAGGGGCGCGTCGGCATCGACCCGCGGATGGACGCGATACTGGCCGGGCGCGATCGTGCGCGGCGACACCTTGAGCTCGACGGCCTTGATCCCGTGGCTGCCCACGTCCAGACCCAGCACGCTGCGCTCGAATAGCGCGGGCATCCCGTTCTCCCCCTGAATCTCCGGCGCCCGTCGCCGGCTCTCCTTGAATCGTCCGATGCGGGGCTGGCCTGTGGCCTTCTCCCGTCTTTTCTTCCCCGTCCAGCGGCAGCCGGTCGAAAATCCGACGGCGCGGTCGGATCGAACGCCAGGAAGGCGCGGGCCGCTAGTCGTTTCCCCGCAGGCGGCGCCAGGATAGCAGCTGGGGCCCCGTTTCCGGTCGCGTGTCGTAGATGGCCTCGAATCGCCGGTCGATCGCCCCGACGCTCGCGGTCGCCGTCACCCGGAACACCGAAGGCTTCGCCGGAAGCTCGAGGGGCGGATAGACCTCGCCGTTGGCGAGGTCGCCGCTGCCGATCTCGGACAACGAGACGCAGCGCGGGTCGCCTCCCGCGGAGCTGCAGGCCAGCTTGTTCTGATCCCGGAGCGCGTGGATGTCCTCGACCAGCCGATCGTCGATCAGGCGACGGTTCCCGCTCGTGCCGGCGTAGACGAGCTTCAGCACCCAGGGCTCCGCCCGGTTCAGGTTGATCCCCTGGCTCCCGCCGATCGGATGGACGGTCACGTAGTTGCGCAGCTCGTGGAAGAGCGGGGGATCGATCTCCTCGACCAGGGCGAGCTGATCGACGGAGGCGAGGGGGCGGTTCCAGGCGCGGTAGGGCGGATCCTGTCGGCGGTAGTACTCGTCTTCGCTGCGGCCGTTGATCGCCGTCGAGTCGCCGTCCATGAAGTCGAGGACGTTCTCCGCGATCGCCTTCGCGTCGTAGGCCCGCGTGCTCGCGTCCTGCGGCATGCCGTCGATCACGTACTGCATGACCTCCGTGAGATACTCGACCGCCTCCTCGCTGGCACTGCTCTCCTCGTCCTCGTCGAGCGCGTCCTCGGCTTCCCGGGCGCGGTCGGCGGCCTCGTCGTCGGCTCCGCTCGAGTCGAGGACCGCGGCGTCCGCGACCGGCTGCGCCTTCGCGGGGACGAGCGCGTTCAGGTTGAGCTTTGCGCCCTCGTCCTCGATCTCGACCCTGAGCGTGCGTCCGTCGCCGAGGTCGATCGGCACGTTGCCGAGGCCCTGCCAGAGCGCGTCGACCCCGCCGGCCCCCCCGCCGAGAAGCCCGGCCACGCCCCCGCCCTCGTCCTGGGCCGCGTCGCCCGCCGCCTGCTTCGATCGGACGACGACGAGCAGGACCTCCGCGAGACGCAGGCCACCCCGCGCCAGGGCGTCCGCCTCGGCAGCGTCCAGCCGGTTCGCCGAGACCGTCGTGTCGATCATCGCCCGGCGTTGGAACGCCGCGACGGCGGTGATCATCGCGACGATCACCACGAGGACCAGGATCAGCACGATCCCCCGCTCGCGAGGCCTGGCCCCATGGCGGCCGGACGACGTGGACACGCGGCTCACGGCAGGTCCTCGCATTCCGCCGGCGCGGTGGCGGCGACCGACGCCCAGCTCTCCTCGATCTCGCTCCAGCACGTCGTGGTCGACGCGTTCATCAGCTCGCAGAGCTCCTCGTCACCGTCGCAGCCACTGTCGAGGAGATCCACGAACCACTCGTCGTCGATGTCCGCGCAGTCCGCGATCGTCGAGCACTCGCTGCCGTCGGCGTCGGCTTCCGTCGCCACGAGGGCGGCGATGTCGATCGGCTGGTTCATCGGCAGGGCGACCGCGCGCGTGCGCACCCGCCCGGGATGGTGGGTCGCGCCGGAGCCGTCGTCCTGCTCGTGGCGCGCGGCCTCGTAGAGCGAGAGGCGAAGCTCGACCGCGACCGGAAGCGGGGCCGCGCCGGTCCCGAGGCTCGAGTCCCAGTCGTCGAGAGCGTTGCCGTCGAGGTCCGCGAAGGTCGCGCCGAAGTCGGCGATGCCTTCGGCGACCCGCGCCGAGCGTTCGTCGGTCTCGTCCGGAAAGCGCCGCGCGGCGTCCGTCGGCGGACGCAGGGAGCGCCAACGCCAGAGCGTGTAGCTGGGACCCGAGGCGAGGCGGAGCGCGTCGGGCTCTTCTTCCTCCTCGGTCAGGAAGTAGACGACGTCGACCCAGGTCGACGCGTGCTCGGCGAGATTGCCCCGGGCCACGTTCTGGGTCTGGAAGCGGAGCGTCCGAGCCCCGAGCGGGCCGGTGTCCTCGGCGAGGAAGAGCCACGGATGATCCCGGGCATCGCGACTCTCGGGCCGAGCCAGATAGAGCGCGCCCTCGAGGTCCTGCGCGAGGAGGTCGAGGGCCGCCGAGGCCGTCGTCTCGACGCGCATCTTCTCCATCGCCGCGTCCTGCTGGCGGCCGCTCTCGCTGAACGTCCCGACGACGAAGAGCATCACCACGATGGTGACGAGGAAGGCCCCCATCACCTCGATCAACGTGAAGCCCCGGCTCGCTCGCTTCACGGGGCCCCCTGGATCTGGTCGATGAGCTGCTGCACGTCGCTGCCGGCCGCGGCCTCCGGGTCGTCGAGGACACCGGCGCCGTCTTCCCCGCTCGCGGCGCGGAAGAGGTCGGGCAGGGCCTGTCGTGCGCCTTCCCAGTCGAAGGCGTAGGTCGTGCGACGAACCGAGGAGGGCGGATCGAACTCGCCCCATTCGACGCGGATCTCGTAGCGGAGAATGAAGGCCTCGAGCCCGGGGGCGTGCAGGGCGATCATCGGGCCGATCAATCCGCCGCCGGTGAGCGCGGCGAGCGAGTCGTCGGCGCCGCCGCCCGGCCCGGCGCCGCCGCCGAGGTCACCGATCG
>JAUIMK010000507.1 GCA_030432735.1 bacterium | reverse complement strand
GGGCTGGAGGCCGATGCACTCGAAGGCGTAGTCGACGCCGCCGCCGGTCATCTCGAGCACCTCGCCGACGGCGTCCTTGTCCGCGGCGTTCACGACGTCCGTCGCGCCCAGGTCCCGCGCGAGCTCCAGCTTCCAGTCCATCGTGTCGACGGCGATGATCCGGCTCGCGCCGGCGATCCGGCAGCCCTGGAGCGCCGAGAGACCGACGCCGCCGCAGCCGATGATCGCGGTGGTGGCGCCGGGCTCGACGCGCGCGGTGCGGAGCGCGGAGCCGATCCCGGTCGTGACGCCGCAGCCGATCAGGGCGGCGCGATCGAGGGGCATGTCGTCGCGGATCTTCACGAGGGCGCGCTCGTGGGTCAGCATGTTCTCGGCGAAGGACGAGAGCGCGAACTGGACGATCGGCTCGCCGTTCTGGGTGAGTCGCGACGTTCCGTCGAGGCGCGCGAGCATCTGGGGCGGCAGGCAGAGGTGCGGGCGGCCCGTCAGGCAGTAGTTGCAGCTGCCGCACCAGGCGTTGAGACAGCCGATCACGTGATCGCCGGGCTTGAAGTCCGTGACGTTCTCGCCGACCGCTTCGACCACGCCCGCCGGCTCGTGGCCGAGGACGCAGGGCGTCATCATCGGCATGTCGCCCGTGATGATGTGGAGGTCGCTGTGGCAGATGCCCGAGGCGGCGGTCCGGGTGAGCACCTCGTTCGGACCCGGCTTGTCGATGTCGATGTCTTCGATCGAGAGGGGTGCGTTCAGTTCACGGAGGACGGCGGCCTTCATCGGGATCTCCTGGCGGATGGGCTTTCTACGAGCAGCCGAGTCTAGCCCTCACGCGGCCGGGGCCGCGACCCGGTTGACCCGGTGGTTGCTACGGTGGTCCGGCCGGCGCCGGGGCGTCGCGGAAGGGGAGGTCGCTCGTCATGGAAGAATGCCCGATCCAGATCGGCAGCATGCTGCTCACCCTCGTGGATCCGAGTCGTGGCCACGAGGTCGCGTACAACCGCTGGTACGAGCGCGATCACTTCTACGCGGGCTGCATGGTCGGTCCGTGGCTCTTCGCCGGAAGCCGCTGGGTCGCGACCCGCGCGCTGAAGGACCTGCGGATCTCCGACGGGCGCGGCGAGGTCGCGAGCCCCGTGGACGCCGGCTCCTACGTCGCGATCTACTGGGTGCTCGAAGGCAAGGACGACGACCACTGGGCCTGGGCCGGCGAGCAGGTGCACTGGCTCTACGAGAACGGGCGGGGCTTCGCCGAACGGACCCACGTCCATACGGTGCTCTTCGACTACGTGACGACGGCCTATCGCGATTCGGATCCCGTGCCGATCCAGCTGGCGCTCGACCACGGCTATCCGGGGATCGCGATGATCGCGACGGATCGTGCGGCAGGCGTCTCGGAGACGGACTTCGCCTCGTGGACCGCGGGCTCGGGCGCGCTGGGCGGGGGCGCGATCGCGTCCATCTCGACCTGGCGACCGCAGCCGCGCAACGAGATCACCGGCAACTCGCCGATGGATCTCGGAACCGGGACCGGTGGGCCCGAGCGGACGATGCAGCTGGCGTTCCTCGAACGCGACGCCGCGGACGCGTGGAGCGAGGTCGCGGCGCACGCGAAGGCGATCGACGAGAGCGGGCTGGGGCGGGTCTGTTTCGCGGGCCCCTTCCACAAGACCGTCGTCGGGACCGACACCTACGCGGACCAGCTCTGGTAGGCCGGTCGCGCGGCTAGCTCCGCTCGTCCGTTCGGATCGCGGCCAGCCAGCGCGCGAGGTCGCTCGCCGTGAGGTCGCGAGCGGCGCCGCTCGAGACCTCGAGCGTTCGTCGCGCGAGGCTCGGCCAAAGGGCGACCGGCACGTCGCAGCGCGTCGGGGCCATCACTTCCCAGTGCGCGATCGACTCGACGCCGAGGGCCGCGAGCAGCGGACGGTGGCGGTCGAAGCGGCCCACGTTGACCACGATCCAGGGCCACTCGGCGAGCTCGCCTGCGAGCGCGGGGGCCTGCTTCATCTCGTGCAGGCGCCGGCAGTCGCTGCACCAGGCCGCGGAGAACTCGACGAGGAGCGGGCGGCGCGCCGCGCGGGCCGCCTCGCAGAGCTCCTCGAG
>JAUIMK010000153.1 GCA_030432735.1 bacterium | reverse complement strand
CAACGACGTCGAGCTCCACATCGAGTGTGACCCGGCGCTCGCCGGTCAGCTCGTCGACAAGGGATCCGTCACGATCGACGGGGTGTCTCTCACGGTTGTGGAGGTCGTGGAGGACGGCTTCCACGTCGCGCTCATCCCGCACACCCTCGAGGTCACGACGCTCTCCGAGCTCGCGCCGGGCGATGCGGTCAATCTCGAGGTCGACGTGTTCGGCAAGTACGTGAAGCAGTATCTCGATCGCGTCCTTCCGGGCATGGTGGCGGCGTCGCGTTAGGCGCCGCGGATTCGCAGGGGGAGTCTTGAAGAGCGTTCTCGCCGGCGTGCTCGCCGCGCTCGTGTTCGGATCGGGGCTCGCGCCCGTGGCCCGGGCGGTCACCGAGGCACGCGCCTGGGAGGAGACCCTGGATCGCGTGGCCAGCGCGGTGGTCGTCCTGCGCGTGTCGTCGCCCCGGGCCTTCGACGACGGGACGGCCGGGACGGCGACGGCCACGGGCTTCGTGGTGGACGCCGAGCAGGGCTTGATCCTCACGAACCGCCACGTCGTGACGCCGGGGCCGGTGGTGGCCGAGGCGGTCTTCCTGAACAACGAGGAGGTCGACGTCCAGGCGGTCTATCGCGACCCGGTCCACGACTTCGGCCTCTTCCGCTACGACCCGGGCGACGTCCGTTTCATCGAGACCGGGGAGCTGACGCTCTCCCCCGAGCGCGCGCGGGTGGGGACCGAGATCCGCGTCGTCGGGAACGACGCCGGTGAGAAGCTCTCGATCCTCCAGGGCACGATCGCGCGGCTCGATCGCGACGCGCCGGAGTACGGTCGCGCGTCGTTCAACGACTTCAACACGTTCTACATCCAGGCGGCCTCCGGCACGTCCGGCGGCTCTTCGGGCTCCCCGGTGATCGACATCGACGGCCACGTCGTCGCCCTCAACGCCGCCGGCAAGCGGTCGGCGGCATCGAGCTTCTACCTGCCGCTCGACCGGGTGAAGCGCGCCGTCGACCTCCTGCGCGCGGGGCGCCCGGTTCCGCGCGGCACGATCCAGACGGTCTTCGCGCACCTGCCCTTCGACGAGGTGCGACGCCTCGGCCTCGACGGCGACACCGAGGCCCGCATTCGCGCGTCGTTCCCGGACGGAACCGGCATGATCGTCGTCCGGGAGGTCGTACCGGGGGGGCCGGCGGACGGTACCCTGCGTCCGGGAGACGTCCTCGTAGGCGTCGAGGGGCGGCCGGTGAACGCCTTCCTGCCGATCGAGTCGGCGCTCGACGCGCGCGTCGGCGGCAAGGTCTCGCTCGACCTCGAGCGGGGCGGCGAGGCCCTCCGCGTCGACCTCGAGGTGGGGGATCTGCACGCGATCACGCCGGACCGCTACGTCGAGTACGGCGGCGGCGTGCTGAACCCGCTCTCGTATCACATGGCGCGCAACGCTTCCGTCCCGGTCGCCGGCGTCTACGTCGCGGCCGGGGGCTATGCGCTCGGTTCCGCGGGCATCACGCGGCGTGCGGTGATCACGGAGGTGGCCGGCGAAGCGACGCCGACCCTGGAGCGCTTCGAGGCGGTGGTCGCGGCGCAGCCCCACGACGCGAAGATGCTCGTCCGCTTCTTCCAGCTCGGACAGCCGCGATCGCCTCTGGTCGCGCTCCTGCGGAACGACCGGCGCTGGTTCTCGATGCGTCGTTGCCGGCGGGACGACGCGACCGGACGCTGGCCCTGCGTCGAGTCACCGGCGCCGCCGCCCCCCGCCGCGGTGCGGGGTGGCGAGACGGATCTCACCGTCGAGGGGCCCTACGCAGTGCGTCGCGTCGCGTCGTCGCTGGTGATGGTCTCGACCTCGATCGCCTATCGCCTCGACGGCGTACACGGCGACCAGTTCCACGGCACCGGCCTGATCGTCGACGCCGAGCAGGGACTCGTGGTCGTCGATCGTGAGACGGTCCCGATCGCCCTCGCCGACATCCGCCTCACCTTCGGCGGGGCCGTCGAGGTGCCCGGCGAGCTCGTCTATCTTCACCCGGAGCGGAACCTCGCGGTCGTGCGCTACGACCCGGCGCTGATCGGCGACACGCCGGTCCGCGCGGCGAAGCTCCGCGACGTCGATCACGAGGCGGGGGACGGCGTCTGGCTCGTCGGGCTCACGTCGACGGAGCGCGTGGTTTCGCGGCGGACGCGGATCGCGCGAAGCGAGCCGGTCCAGCTCACGATGACCCATCCCCCGCGCTTCCGGGAGGCGAACCTCGAGGTGGCGAGCGTCGAGGACCCCGCGCAGACCGTCGGCGGCGTGCTCGCGGATCGCTTCGGGCGGGTGCTCTCGTTCTGGGCGTCGTTCTCGATGGGGAGCGGGGCGGCGGAGGGCTTCTTCGGGGCGATTCCCGCCTATCACATGCAGCGCATGGTCGAGCCGCTCTCGAAGGGCGACCCCGTGGCCTGGCACTCCCTCGGCATCGAGCTCGAGCCGCTCACCCTGGCGGCGGCCCGCGACCGCGGTCTCTCCGAGGAGCAGGCGCGCCGAATCGAGAAGCACGCGCCGCGGACCAAGCGGGTGCTTTCGGTCGTCCGACGCAGCCAGGGGCTGCCCGGCGAGACGCTCTTCGCCGAGGGGGACCTGATCCTGTCGATCGACGGCGAGCCGGTGTCCCGGGTGCGTGACCTCTCCGGGGTGACCTGGGGCGGCTCGGTGGAGATCGCGGTGCTGCGCGAAGGGGAGGTGTTGACGCTCTCGGTCGAGCCGGCACTCCTCTCGGGAGAGGGGACCACGCGCGCGGTGCTCTGGGGTGGCGCGCTGCTCCAGCCGGCCCATCCGGCGCTCTCCAGCCAGTACGGGATTCCGCGCGGCGGCGTCTACGTGTCGCGACACTGGTTCGGCTCGCCGTCGACGCGCTACGGCCTCGAGGCGACCAGCCGCATCGTCGAGGTGGACGGGACGCCGGTCTCGGATCTCGACGGCTTTCTCGCCGCGGTGGCCGGGAAGGGGGACCGGGAGGCGGTGCGCCTCGAGACCCTCGATCTCGACGGGAAGCCCGGTGTGATCACGCTCAAGCTCGATCTCGAGTACTGGCCGACCTACGAGCTCCGCCGGAGTGAGGGACAATGGGAGCGGGTCGGGCGCGCGGTGGAGGCGTCGCGCACGCGGGTCGCCTCGGGACGCTGAGGGCTGCCCGGGCGGGGCGCGGCGAGTCTGCATTTCGCGAAGACCAGAGGAGGGAGAGCGATGCGCTTCTTCGACGTGGCGACGGCGACGGTGACGACGATCCTGCGCGGGGGGCTCGGGCTGCGAACCGGCCCGGTCGGGCCGCGCCCCGAGCAGACGCTGATCGTGTACGAGTTCGAGGGGTGTCCCTTCTGTCGCAAGGTGCGGGAGGCGCTCTCGATCCTCGACCTCGATGCGGAGGTCCGGCCCTGTCCGAAGCGCGGCCATCGTTTCCGCGACGAGCTCATGGAGCGCGGCGGCAAGGCCCAGTTTCCCTACCTGGTCGATCCGAACGCCGGCGTCGAGATGTACGAGTCCGCCGACATCGTCGACCACCTGTTCGCCGAGTACGGGCAGGGCAGCGCACCGGCGATGCTCCGCGAGAGCGCCCCCGCCACCTTCGCCGTCGCGCTCTCGGGGCTGGGTCGCGGTTCGGCGGGCGCCTTCGTCCGCCCCTCGAAGCCGCCGGAGAGGCCCCTCGAGCTCTACAGCTTCGAGGCGAGCCCCTTCTGTCGCCTGGTACGCGAGCGCCTCTGCGAGCTCGAGCTCCCCTACCGGCTGCACAACGTCGCGCGGGGCTCCGCCGCGCGGGCCGCGTTCGTCGAACGCTCCGGGAAGATGCAGGTGCCCTACCTGGTCGATCCGAACACGGGCGTCGAGATGTTCGAGAGCGCCGACATCAACGAGTACCTGGACGCGACCTACGGGCTCGACTAGCTCATCCGGTCGAGCAGCAGCGTCGCGATGCCCAGAAACGAGAAGAACCCGAGCGCATCGACGGCGAAGGTGACGAGCACCCCCGACCCGAGCGCCGGGTCCTGCTTCAGCGCCTTGAGCGCGAGGGGGACGGCGGCGCCGACGAGGCTCGCGGTCACCATGGTCACGACCATCGAAGCGAAGAGCACGACGCCCATCCACGCGTTCCCCTGAACGCCCCAGGCGACGGCGCCGGAGATCACGCCGGCGACGCATCCGATCACGAGGCCGACGCCCATCTCCTTGCCGACGGCGCGCAGGCCGCTCGAGAACTCGATCTCGCCGAGGGCGATGGCGCGGGTGATGACCGTGAGCGTCTGGATCCCGCCGTTTCCGCCGATGCCCGCGACGACCGGCAGGAAGATCGCGAGCCCGACCATCTGCTCGAGGGTGCCTTCGAAGAGCCCGACGATCGCACCGGCGGCGAAGGCGGTGACGAGGTTGACCATCATCCAGGGCAGACGCTTGCGGATCGAGACGCGGGCCGAGGTGAAGACGCGATCCTCCTCGGAGAGGCCGGCCAGGTTGTAGATGTCCTGGGTGGCTTCCTCGGTGATCACGTCGATCACGTCGTCGACGGTGATCACGCCTAGCATCGTGCCGTCGACGTCGGTCACCGGGATCGCCAGCAGGTCGTAGCGCGCGACGAGCTGGGCCACTTCCTCCTGGTCGGCGTCGGGCCCGGTCGAGAGCATCTCCCGGATCGCCAGCTCACGGATCGGCGTGTCCGGTTGAGCCGTCACCAATCGGCGGATCGGCACCACGCCGGTCAACCGCTGGAGCTCGTCGACCACGTAGAGATACAGGATCGATTCGCTCGCTTTCAGCCCCGCCGCGCGGAGCGAGTCGATCGCCTCCTGCGCCGTCATCTTCTCGTCGAGGGCGGAGAAGTGGGTGGTCATCGCGCGCCCGGCGCTGCGCGGCGGATAGAGCTCCGCGTGCCGGAGCTCTTCGCGCCGAGCGACCGGGAGCTGCTTGAGGATGCTGGTTCGGCGCTCTTCGGGGATCGCCTCGACGAGCTCGAGCATGTCGTCGAGCTCGAGTCGGTCGAGGACCTCCGCCATGCGCTGGTCGGAGATCGCGTCGAGGATCTCCGGAAGCAGGTCGTGGGGCAGCTCCATGAGCATCGTCGCGGCGCGGCGGTGCTTGAAGAGGAGGTCCACGACGATCCGGATCTCGTCCGGGGTCAGGTCGGCGAGCAGCGGCCCGAGATCCGCCGGGTGGATCCGCTCGAGCATCTTCTCGGCCCGGAAGTGGGCACCGGTCTTGAGCAAACGGCGGAGGATGCGGGTCGTGACGACGGGCTGGGCCATCCCTGTTCCTCCTCGTCGTCTGTCCGGGGGCGCCGCGGGCGGCTCGCACGGAGTGGCGCGCGCCGGCCGATGCGCGACGTCGGGGCGGGTCGCCGCGCGGCGCATGGGTACCCCAGAACCGGAGACGCTTCTACCCCGGTGATCCTCCGCCCGGCGCGAGGCCTTCTCCCGGCTCGACGTCCCGGTCTTCGCCGGTCGAGGGCGCAGAGCCCTGTCCGACAGACCCGCGAACGACGCCGGGCGGGCTCGGAGCGCTCAAGGTTGCCGGTGAGTTGCCGATCCATGAACGAAGCGGGACGGAAGCCGCAAGCGGCGGGGGCGGGATCGCCCGGGTCGCGGAGCAGGGGAAGAGATGGCGAGGACGCGACTCCGGGGGATCTCGATCGGAGGAATCCAGATCGGGATCGAAGTCCCCGAGATCTTCGATTGGGAGTGGCCGGACTCGCCGGTCTCCGAGTTCCAGTGTCTTCCGCGCGAACCCGAGGTCCACGTCGGTCTGCGCGTGGACGCGCCCGAACAGGCCGACCTCGGCGGTGAGCGCTACGCAGTCGGCGCATGGACCTTCGAGGTCGCGCGGCTCTCCTGTGGAGACTGGCTGCTCGGATTGTCGCGTCGCGGCCGCCGTGAGAAGCTGGCCCGCTTCGATGCGGGGTATCGCGTCGGCGAGATCGTCGTCTCCGCCGAGACCGCGCGCGCCCGCAGCTATCCGCTTCGATGCCCGATCGACGAATGGATCGTCCTGCATCGCACGGTCGCGCGGGGCGGGCTCTGCCTCGATGCGAGCGCCACGGCCTGGGAGGGCGGCGCGGTGGTTCGCCTGGGTAGCGCGCCGACCGCGCCTTCGCGTCGATGGAGCGTGGCCAGCCCGTCGCTCCTCGGTCGGAGGGCGCTGCTGGTTCGAGAGGAGCGGGAGCGGCTGCGTTTGTTCCGCGCCCCCTGGAGCGAATCGATCGATCCGCGGCTGCCCTTCGAAGCGCGGATCCACGCGCTCGAGCACGTCAGCGAGTCCGAGGTTCCGTGGACCGACCGACTCGACGCTGCAGACGCCGCGGATCTGCTGGTGAAGCACTCCCTCGTTCCGCTCTGCGACGAGGAATACCTGGAGCGCGTCCTTCGCAACGCCCAGCGCATCGCCCGAACCGCTCGCACACTCGAACGTGGCGTGGCGACGTGCGGGGACGAAGCGTTCTCTTCCGGGAATGCCTCCCGCTCCGAAGGCTCGGCCGCCTACGCGGCGCTCTCGAGCTGAGCGGACTCCAGCGCCTGCGGCGTGTCGCGAGACCGATCGAAGCGACCCGACAGGCATTCTCGCAACGTCACCGAATGGCGAGAATCGAGCGGTCCCCTGGGCACAAAAAGACGCTCTGGGGGGGCTTCACCTGTTGCGTCGCCCCGCGAAGGGAGGTTGACTGAGCAGGTCCCCTCGGGACCGTCCGGGTCGGAGCCCGGCCGCGGGCACGATGAGATCGGCGGTGTGGGCCGGTCCTGTCTGGCCGCCCTCGATCCACGAGCGGACCCGACGAGACGAGCAGGTGGCGGTGGATCGCGGCTTGCGGGCCCGATGCATGAAGGGGGTGGGCGATGAAGCAGCTGATCGAGGACATCGTAAAGGCCCTGGTCGATCGCCCGGAAGAGGTGCAGATCAAGGAAGTCGTCGGCGACCACGCGCACGTGCTCGAGCTGCGGGTGTCGAAGGACGATCTCGGCAAGGTGATCGGGAAGGGCGGCGCCCACGCTTCCGCGATCCGAACGCTGATGGCCGCGGCGAGCGGCAAGGAGAAGAAGCGGTACATCCTCGAGATCATCGAGTACTGACGCTTCTGCTCCCTCACGACCCGAACGCGACCCGCGATGCGCACGTTCTGCCGCTTCGCTGCGGTGAGCGGCTTCGTTTTTCGGCTTCGGTCCGACGCCGTTCAGTCCGATAGATCGCCAGAGCCGGGCCTCGTGTCCCGGACCGCGATCCGATCGGAGGTGCTGTGGCCATGAGCAGCGAAGTCGAAGTGTACGAAGCTTCGGGACAGGCAGCCCGCCAGGTCCTCGACGACGAGACGCGCCGACTCTTCGAGCGGGGGCTTGGCGCCCTGGACGCCGGCCGCGTCGAGGAGGCGATCGACAGTCTCCGCGCCGCGCACGAGCGCGCGCCGGAGCACGCGCGGATCCGGTCGAACCTGGGTCTCGCGATCGCGCGGTCGGACGGAGACTTCACCGCGGCGCGGACCCTCTGTGAGGATGCGGCGAAGCAGGAGTTCTTCAACCCGGACCTCTACCTCAATCTCGCGCGCGTCTATCTCCGCTTCGATCGCCGCTCGGAAGCACTCCGCTACCTGCGGCGCGGTCAGATGATCGACCCCGGCCACGAGCCGATTCGTCGGGCCATCGCCTCGCTGGGCCAGCGAAGGCTTCCGATCCTGCCCTTCCTCCCTCGTCGGCACCCGGTGAACCGCGCGCTCGGCACCGCCCGGAGCAAGGTCCTCGGCGCGTTCTCACGGGCCTGAGCTCCCGCGAAGCGGCGGAGAGGGCGGGGAGCGCTGCTTGACAGCGCCCCGGGGACTCCCTAAAAAGAGGCCCGCTTCGCGCCCCGCTGCGCGGGGTCGAGGCGGGCCGAAGGCACGCCAGACCTCTGGACGATCGGAAGTCGATCAGAGGTCGAGAGGTCAAGCGGTCAGAGGAGAGCCACCGTGGGCAGCGTGATCAAGAAGCGCCGAAAGAAGATGCGCAAGCACAAGCAGCGCAAGCTTCTGAAGCGGCAGCGACACAAGAAGTAGTCGACCGGCGCGGCGTTCCCGCCGTCCGACCGATCGAAGCAAGAGCCGTACTCCACGAGCCGGAAAGGCGCGTGTGAGCACGGCTTTTTTGCGTTTGGGGCCCGCGGCGCACGAAGACGATTCGCGGGCCACAGGCGCGTCGACGCGGTCGCTGCGGCGGATCCTATCGAGCTCGCGGCGGCTCGACCGTTGCGGGGGAGCGTGTTCGATCGAATGCGATTCGCGCGTCGACGTCCTTCGTGTGTAGCCGCGTTGCCTCGAAAATTTCATCGCAAACCTGTTTCGTCGTTCGCAATTCGATGCCACATCCCTCTGTTTTTTTTGATGATTTCTCTTGACGCCCATCTGTTCGTGGTGTTTCCTCGGGCGCAACAAACGCTCTAGAGGTGCGGTTTGAGACGCGAAGGTGCGTATGCACCTTCAAGAAGTGGATCCACGAAACCGATAGGAACTCGCAGTTAGGTCTGTGAACTCCCGGATATCCCGAAAGAAGCTCGTAGAGTGGACGTCGGGGCCGGGTTCCTCTCCAGGGATCCAGGGGACGAACGATCACCGAAGGCCCCGGTCTTCACGATCCGCCTCTCCTTCACGGACCGCACAACGAGCGATTGAAAAGGGGGAATCCCAAGCATGGCAGCTCGAAAGAAGGCCACGAAGCGCAAGGCGACCAAGAAGAAGGCCACCAAGCGCAAGGCCACGAAGAAGAAGGCGACCAAGAAGAAGGCCGCCAAGAAGAAGGCCCGAAAGAAGGCGACCAAGAAGAAGGCCGCCAAGAAGAAGGCCACGAAGAAGAAGGCCGCCAAGAAGAAGGCGACTCGAAAGAAGGCCGCCAAGAAGAAGGCGACCCGAAAGAAGGCCGCCAAGAAGAAGAAGGCTGCCAAGAAGAAGAAGGCTGCTCGCCGCAAGCGCTAAGCGCTCGAGGTGAACGGCCTTCCCATTTTTGGAAGGCTTTCGAGGGACCCCGGCTCTGGGACCCCCGGCAACGGGGGGACCTGGCCGGGGTTTCCTTCTTCCAGGGGCTGAGATAGGCTCCGCCCGCCGTCGCCGACCCCGGCGGGGCAAACCCCCTCAATCCGCCCGGATCACTCGCGCGCCGTCTCTCCGAACGAGCACGCTGGAGGCCCCGACATGGCCCGCATCACCATCGAAGACTGCATGGAGCAGGTGCCCAACCGCTTCGAGCTCGTGCGCATGGCATCGATCCGCGCGAAGCAGCTGAAGAAGGGCGCGCGACCGCTCGTCGAGCAGGAGAACAAGGAGGTCGTCACCAGCCTCCGCGAGATCGCCGCGGGTCTCGTGCAGCCCGGCGATGCCGAGGTGCCGCCCGCGCCGGAGTACGACACGGCGAGCGTGGAAGCTGCGCCGGTGGAGGCCGAGGGGCAGGCGGCGGAGCCCGAGGCGGCCGACGCGCCTGCCGAAGAGGAGCCGACGCCCGAGGGCTGAGCGCTCGCTCGCGAGACCGGAACGACGAAGGCCGCCCCCGACTGGGAGCGGCCTTCGTGTTTTCGGCGTCGCGGCGGTGCGGACGTCAGGCAGGGACGACCGGGACGCTGAACTCGACCCGGGTCCCGACGCCGGCTTCGCTCTGGAGCAGCGAGTCGCCGTCGAGGAGCACGAGCAGGTCGTGCACGAGGGTCAGGCCGAGCCCGGCGCCGCGGTACTTCGCGCTCGCCTGATCGTCGACCTGGTAGAACTCGCCCCAGATGTATTTCTGGTCGTCCGGGCAGATGCCGATGCCGGTGTCGTGGATCCAGCAGTGGAGGCGGTCGCCTTCGAGACGCGCCCCGATCTTGATCGTGCCCTGCTCGGTGAACTTCGCCGCGTTGTCGAGCAGCAGGAAGAGGATCTGGTTGATCTTCCCCAGGTCGCCGCGGACCTTGGGGATCGGCGCGGGGATCTCCTTCTCGATCTCGACGGGCTTGTCGCCGAGGGTGTCCTGCACGCTGAAGATCGTCTCGTCGATCACGTCCGAGACCGAGAGCTCCTGGATCTCGATGGGCAGCTCGTCCTGCTTGATGCGCCAGAGGTCGAGGATGTTCTGCAGCGTACGCTGGAACGCGGTGCCTTCGTCGAGGGCGTTGCGAAGCGTCTGCTGAGAGCTCGCGGAGAGCGTCTCCACCTCGCTCGAGAGGACGGTGATCGTCGCTTCGATGATGCTGTTGAGCGGCGTTCGCAGCTCTCGCGACATCTTCTCGATGAAGTCGTTCTTCAGCTTCTCGATCTTGCCGAGCTTCTCGTTGTTGCGGAGCAGCTCGATGTCCTGGGCGAAGAGCTCTTCGGAGAGCTTCAGCAGCTCGTCGTTCTTCTCGTCCGCCGCCTCGAGATGCTTCTCGGACTCGGCCGAGAGGGAGGCGTACTTGTGGGCGAGGGCAGGGTGGTCGATCTGCGCGGCGGCGCCCCAGGCGAGTACCTCGAGGTTCGCGCTGGTCTCCGCCGGGAGCTCCGCCGTCGGCACGACGACGAGGGCACCGACGCATCCCTCGCGGGCGACGAGAGGCAGGCCGTACATCGTCGCCCCGGGCATGCGCTCCGCCAGCGGCGACGCGACCGGGCCACTCTGCGGCTCCGCCGCATCGACGATCGCGTGCACGAAGCGCTCGAGGGCGGCGGCCGTCGCGCGGGCCTCGTCCGCGCTGGCGAAGCCGGCGGCGGCGCGCAGGCGGCCGCTCGTGGCGTCGCCCTCGGTGTGGGTGTAGACGAGGCTCGCGCCGCCGCCGATCAGGCCGGCGGCCTGGCTGGCGGTGATGCGAAGGGCGCGGGTGAGGCGCTCGTCGGCGTTTCCGGTCGGGGTGATGCTCATGCTGGCGCCCCCCTAGAACCGCTCGTCGGGTTCGATGTCGAAGGGCTCTTCCGGCTTCGCATCGACCTGGTCGTCGTCGTGGATCAGGCCTTCGAGCTCGAGCTTCGTCTGGAAGTCCGTCGGGTTCGAAGCGGCGTTCAGCGCGCCTTCCATGGTGATCTTGTTCGCCTTGAGCAGGTCGAGCAGATGCTGGTCGAAGGTCTGCATCTTCTCGGCGCGGCCGCGGGCGATGAACTCGGTGATCTCGTGGGTGCGCGCCGGGTCCTTGATGCACTCCTGGATGGAGCGGGTCGAGCGCATGACCTCGACCGCCGGGACCCGCCCGTTCTGCTTCTTGTTGACGAGCAGCCGGAGCGAGACCACGGCCTTCAAGTTGTCCGCGAGACGCGCTCGCACCTGCATGTGCTCTTCGCTCGGGAAGAACGAGACCAGGCGGTTGATCGTGGAG
>JAUIMK010000506.1 GCA_030432735.1 bacterium | reverse complement strand
GCCGGTGATGATCGACCAGATGTTCGGCGTCCCGCTCGCGAAGCGGCGTCCCGTCGCCGGATCCGGCTCCGTCGGATGCCCCGGCGGCACGGGATCCCATGCCCACTCGAGCTCACCGGTCCGCGCGTCGAAGGCCCGCACCACGCCGCCGGGCGCGTCGACGCGAACGTTGTCCGCCACGAGCGCCCCGATCACGACCCGATCCCGGATCACCTGCGGAGGTGAAGTCGGATGGTATTCCCAGGGCGGCGCGTCCCCGATCCCCTCGCGAAGCGCGACGCGCCCGTTCTCTCCGAATCCTTCACACGGCTCGCCGGTATCCGCGTCGAGCGCGTGCAGCTCGGAGTCGGCGGTGCCGTAGAAGATGCGCTTCTTGCAGGCGGCACCCGCCGCCGCGTCCGTGTCCTCCCAGTAGGAGACGCCGCGACAGATCAGCGGGTAGGGACCTTCGCCGTGTCGTTCCTGGAACTCGGGGTCGAAGCTCCAGACCTCCTCGCCCGTCTCCGGATCGAGCGCGAAGACCCGCATGAAGGGCGTGCAGTAGTAGAGGAGATCGTTCACGACGAGCGGCGTGGTCTGGAACGCGGTGACCTTCGAGTAGCCCGAGCCGTCGAAAAAGTCGCCGCTGCGATGCATCCAGGCGACCTCGAGCTCGCCGACGTTCTCCCTCGTGATCTGCGTGAGCGGCGAGTGGTGGTCGGCGCCGCGGTTGCCGCCCCAGTGATGCCATTCGGCGACCGGGCCGGAGGTGTCGAGCTCGCTCGCGCCCTCGCATCCCAGGAGAAGCAGGATCAGCGCGCTCGCCAGGAGCGGCATGAATCGGATTCGCGAACGACGGACGCGCGGCATCGACTTGGACAAGGCTCGAGTTCCCTCCTCTGGACCCGATCGACGATACCGCCCCCCTTGTGGGGGCACACCCCGGCGTGAGAGAATCGAGGGCCCCCGAACGGAGCCTCTGAATGGCCAGCGCGCCCCCGAAACCTCGCCCCCGAATCTCCGAGGCAGGCTTCGACCTCGACACCGTCGACCGCCTGCTCTCGACGACCCGCGCCGTGCGGCGCCGACTCGACTTCGATCGACCGGTTCCCCGCGAAGTCCTGCTCGACTGCATCCGCCTCTCCCAGCAGGCGCCGACGGGCACGAACGCACAGCACTGGCGATGGCTGGTCGTCGACGACCCCGAGAAGAAGAAGGCCCTCGGCGAGATCTACGCCCGCGGCCTTCCGCTGCTCGACGAATCCGCGAAGACCGCCCGGGACGACCAGACCGCCGACGTCTACCGCCACGCACGCACCCTCGCGGAGCGCCTGGGGGACGTCCCGGTCCTCGTGATCCCGTGCCTCGAGGGCCGCCTCGTCGACCCGGAATCCCTGGTCCTCGCGACGACGTACTACGGCTCGATCTATCCCGCCGTCTGGAGCTTCCAGCTCGCCCTCCGCAGCCGCGGCCTCGGATCGACCTTCACGACCATGCACCTCGCCTTCGAGGAGGACGCCCGCGCCGTCCTGGGCCTGCCCGAGGACGTGGTCCAGATGGCGATGCTCCCGGTCGCCTACACGTCGGGAACGGACTTCGCACCGACCGAGCGCCCCGCCCCGGAGTCCATCACCCACTGGAACGGCTGGAGCGCCTCCGCCACGCGAATGCGCTAGACCCTGCTGCCCATCCCTCCGTCCGCAGGAATCCATCCATGAGCTACGACGACATCCTTCTCGACCAGGAAGACGGCATCGCGACGATCACGATGAATCGTCCCGACAAGCTGAACGCCTATACCGCGGACATGGGCGAGGAGATCACCCACGCCTTCCGCGCCCTCCAGCGCGACGACGCGGTCCGCGCGGTGGTCTTGACCGGTGCGGGCAAGGCCTTCTGCGCCGGCGTCGACCTCGAGCACCTGAAGGCCCACGAGGCCGGAAAGAGCAAGTCCAAGGGCGTTCGGCTCGGTGAGGAGGATTTCCTGCGCAAGCTGCCGCTCGAGATCTGCGATTTCCCGAAGCCGGTGATCGCCGCCATGAACGGCCACGCGGTCGGCGTCGGGATCACGATGGCGATGCCCTGCGACGTCCGGATCGCGGCGGACGACGCGAAGATCGGCTT
>JAUIMK010000152.1 GCA_030432735.1 bacterium | reverse complement strand
CCGGAACTCGAGCGCATGGAACGCCTTGACCGACGCGCGCTTCGGGTCGGGCTGGCGGATCAGGTAGTTCGTGATCATCCCATCGTCGTCGATCTCGAGCTTGTGGCAGAAGATCGTCGGCCAGCCGAGCTTGCGCATGAAGGGCTCGGCGAACTCGTAGAAGGTGTCGGACAGGATCACGACCTGGAAGCGCTCGCGCAGCCAGTCGAGGGCTTCCCCGGCGCCGGGGAGCGGATCCATGCCGTCGATCACTTCCTGGATGTCGGCGATGCCGAGCTTGTGGTCGCGGAGGATCTCGAGCCGCTGGGTCATCAGCTCGTCGTAGTCCGGGATGTCCCGGGTCGTCGCCCGGAGGGCGTCGATCCCCGTCCGTTCGGCGAAGTTGATCCAGACTTCGGGGATCAGGACCCCTTCGAGGTCGAGGCAGGCAATTTCCATGGCCGGGGGTGTAGCAAGCCACGGCGGTCTCCGCTTGGCGCGCGGGGGGGGGGCGACCGGGAGGCGCGTTCCCGCTACGGGAAGACGTCCGACCGGTCCGGATCGATGCGCGCCGACTTCGGCGCGATACTGGGCGCGTCGCCGCAGCGGCGGAGGAGAGCGCACGTGGACGCACTGGACGGGATCGCGGTGGAGGTGGACGGCGAAGGCGACGAGGTCGTGCTCATGATTCACGGCTGGCCGGACACCGCGCGGCTCTGGGACGACCAGGTCGAGGCGCTGCGTCCCGACTTCCGCTGCGTGCGGCTCACGCTGCCCGGCTACGACGTGCGCGGTCCGCGTCGGCCGACGAGCGTCGCGGCCATGTGCGAGATCTTTTTGGCGCTGGTCGAACGGGAGAGCCCGGATCGGCCCGTCGTGCTCTTGTTGCACGACTGGGGATGCGTCTTCGGGCTGCACTTCGCGATGGTGCATCCCGAGCGCGTCGCCCGGGTCGTCGCGATGGACGTGGGCGATGCGCGCTCCGACGATCTCCGCCGGGAGCTCACGCTGCCCGCGAAGCTGATGGTCTTCGGATACCAGTCGTGGCTGGCGCTCGCCTGGCGGATCGGCGGCGTCGTCGGGGACGCGATGACCCGTTGGATGGCGCGCCTCTTGGGGGCGCCGGCGGCGCCCGAGGAGATCGGCGCCTGCATGAACTATCCCTACGACATGATGTGGACCGGCTCGCATGGCGGCTTCACCGACCTCGAGGCCTGGGTCCCGACGAAGCCGACCCTCTTCTTCTACGGCCGGCGCAAGCCCCTGCAGTTCTTCTCCCGCCGGTGGGCCGACGCGATCGACGCGCGCGAGGACTCGAGGGTCGTCGGCGTCGAGTCCGGCCACTGGCTCATGAAGGAGCAGGGAGAAGAGGTGAATCGCACGCTGCGCGCATGGCTCCTGGGCGATCCCTGAGCCGACTCGGCCCTCGCGCGCCGACCGCTTGCCCGGGCCCGGGCGGCGCTCGCGCCGGGGTCGCCGGGCCGAGGCGCTTCCGCCGCTTGAGAATCCCGGCGGATCGACCGATTCGGTAGGCTCGCCATGGCTTCGAGCGGAGCCTCGAGGGGGTGAGTTGGATCCGATCGAATCGCTCTTGCTGGGCCTCGCCCAGGGACTGACCGAGTTCTTCCCGGTCTCGAGCTCCGGGCATCTGGCGATGCTCCAGGCGCTCTTCGGGGGACGCGAATCCGGGGGCCTCCTCTTCGAGGTCGGCGTCCACGTGGCGACCCTCGTCGCGATCGCGTTCTTCTATCGCGCGCGGATCGCGGAGCTGGTCGTCGGCTTCTTCGCGCGGGAGCGCGAGACCCTCGAGTACGTCGGGAAGCTCGCGGTCGGGACCGTGCCGGCGGTCGCCGTCGGCCTCGGGGCGAAGGACTTCATCGACGCGCAGTTCTCGAACCCCTCGATGGTCGGCGTGCTGCTCCTCGTGACCGGCGTGATCGTGATGAGCACGCGCTGGACGGCGCCGAAGGCGGTGACGCCGATCCCGAGCTGGGGCGCCGCGTTGCTCATCGGCTGCGCCCAGGCCTTCGCGATCCTGCCCGGCATCTCGCGCAGCGGCTCGACGGTCGCGATGGCGCTCCTGCTCGGTGTGGCGCCCCTCGCGGCGGCGGAGTTCGCCTTCCTGCTCGGGATCATCGCGATCGCCGGCGCGGCGGTGTTGATGATCCCCGACCTGAAGAGCGCCGACCCGTCGGCAATGGCGGATCTGGCGCTCGGGGGTGCGGCGGCGCTCGTCTCCGGGCTCGTCGCGATCTGGCTCTTCGTCCGGATGCTCGATCGGAGCCTCTTCCACCACTGGGCCTGGTATTGCTGGGGCGTGGGCGGTGCCTTCCTGCTCTGGTCCCTGCGTCAGGCGAGCGTGGCGGCGTCCTGATCCGGTTCGCCGGCGGTCGGGCGCCGTTCGCCTAACGCCGCAGGTAGCGCGACTCCGCCGATCGGCCTTCCGTCGGGAGGCCGGCGTCCCAGGCGGGCTCGCCGCCGAACTCCTCGACGAGCCAATCGATCATCGCGCGCACCTTGGGCGAGAGATGGCGGCTCTCGGGATAGACGGTGTAGACCGCGCTCGTGCGCGTCGTCTCTTCCGGGAGGACCGGGACGAGTCGCCCCGCCCGGATGTCCGGAGCGGTGATGAAGGTCGGGAGGTAGACGAGGCCCTGGTCCGCGAGGGCGGCGTTGCGGAGCGCATCGCCGTTGTCCGCGTAGAACGTGCCGCGGGTCTCGATCCGGCGGCCGCCCCGGAACGCCCAGGTCTCGCTCGGGCCGCGGTAGCCCATGCAGTTGTGGTCGAGGAGATCGTCGGGGCGCTCGATCGGCGGGGCAGACGCGAGATAGGCCGGGGAGCCGACGATCAATCCGCGCATGGGACAGACCTCGCGCAGCACGTAGCTCGGGGTCCGGGGCCGTCCGATCCGGATCGACAGGTCGATGCGTTCGTGGACGAGGTCGACGCTCCGGTCCGTCAGCTCGAACTCGACGCGGACCGCGGGGTAGCGGGCGAGGAAGCGTCCCAGGCGGGGAGCGACGATGCTGTGGCCGAAGGACATGGGCGCGGCGAGTCGGACCACGCCGGAGGGCGCGGCCTCGAGCCGCCTGATCGACAGCTCCGCCGCCTCGGCCTCCTCGCCGACCCGTTGGCAGTGGGCGAAGAAGATCTCTCCCACCTCGGTCAGGCTCATCGTCCGGGTCGTCCGCCGGAGCAGCTGCGCCCCCAGCCGGGCCTCGAGGCCCGAGATCTCCCGGGACACGGACGCCTTCGAGAGGCCGAGTCGCCGGGCCGCCGCGGTGAAGCTGCCTTCTTCGACCACGCTCGAGAACACCAGCATCGCCGCGACGTTGGCCACCGGATTCCGCTCGCTCTCATTGTTGCTCAATGGAAACAACCTTGTTCGAAAGGGCGTATTGTCTCGATCTGATCGTAGGCCGAAACTGCTCCCCACGCGCCCCTTGATTCAAGGGGACCCCAATGAACCTCCAACGCGAATTCCGATTCGCCACCGATCCAGGCATCCGCCCGCTGCGCCTCCCGAAGCGCCGCGTCGCCCGGATCCATCTCGCGACCGCCGCCCTCGTGGTGGGCCTGCTCGCGAGTGCCGCCCCCACCGCCTCGGCCGGTGACGCGGGCTGTCGGACGTCCGAGGCGCCGCACGCGGAGCCCGGTGCGCTCTTCGAGACGGTCGAAGAGGCGGCGGTCGACGCCTTGGCGCATGCGCACCACACGGCCCGCCCCGGCGATCGCGGCCGGCTGCAGCTCGGGACGATCTACCGGGTGGGCGACGCGTTCAGCTACAGCCCGCCGCTCCGCTCCGACCAGACGGTCTGGTCGACGCGGCCGCCGGTCCTGCGCTTCGCGCTCCGGCCGACCGACGTGGCGAGCTACGTGCTCCACCCGCGCTCGGGCTCCAGCCGGATCGACCGGGCCAACGAGGCGCCGAACGCCAGCGAGCGTCGGATCGTCGACGAGCTCGATCCGCGGGAGCGGCCGCTCTTCGTGCTGACGCCGAGCCGGCGGGTGGTTCGTTATGCGGATCGGGTCGCTACGGAGGTCGCGGTCCACACGGGCGAAGCGGTCGTCGTCGCCGCCCGCTAGTCGAAGGCACGCAAACCCGAAACGAAGAACGCCCCCGCTCGGACGAGCGGGGGCGTTCTTCGTTGTAGCTTGGGAGCCCTCAGCGCAACTCGGAGCCCTCAGCGCAAGAAGCGCCGCAGCGAAGCGACGCTTCGAGAGGCGCGTAGCGCCGACTGTCTATGAATCAGGGCTCGAGGATCGGGTGCAGTCGCTGCGCCGGCTGCGTCTCGCGCAGCTTCTTGAGGGCGCGTGCTTCGAGCTGCCGCACGCGCTCGCGCGAAAGGCCCAGGGACTGACCGATCTGCTCGAGGGTGTGCTCCTCCTCGCCGCCGAGGCCGTAGCGCAGGCGGAGGATCAGCTGCTCACGCGGGGTGAGGCTGCCGATCAGGCTGCCCACGCCCATGCGCATGCGGTCGCCGTCGATGTCGCCATCGGGCCGGTCCGCAGTCGCGTCCGGGACGAAGTCCTCGAGGCGCTTCTCGGTTCCGGCCACGTTCGACTCCAGGGAGATCGCTTCGCGCGAGAGGCGGTCGAGGGCCTCGAGCGAGTCGGTGTCCGTACCCAGCGCCGGAGCGAGCTCCGCCGGAGTGGGCTCGCGCCCGAGCTTGCCCGTCAGCTCCGCGCGCACGCGCTGGCTCCGCTGGAGCCGGTCGTGGACGTGGCTGGGGAGGCGGATCGTGCGCGAGTGGTTCTGGATCGCCCGGACGAGCGCCTGACGGATCCACCACACGGCGTAGGTCGAGAACTTGAAGCCGCGGCGATGGTCGAACTTCTCGACCGCGCGGATCAGGCCGAGGTTGCCTTCCTGGATCAGGTCGGGGAACGACAGGCCCAGGTTCCGATAGTCCTTCGCGATCGCGACCACGAGCTTCAGGTTGTGCTCGATGAAGCGGTTCTTGACCGTCGACATCTGATCCTGCGCGTCCTGGACCGCGTTCGTCAGCTCGAGCATCCGCTTCTTCTCGACGCCCGCTTCGAGCTCGAGGTCGGCGAGCTTCTTCGTCCGCTTGCGGGCCCGTCGCATCTCTCGCGACAGGTCGATCGACTTCTCGCGGAGCTCGTGCAGGACGGCCAGCGAGAGCTGCGCGGAGTGCATCTCCTTGGCGATCTTGACGTCGATCTTCTCGAGGGTCGCCGTATAGCCGAGGCCCGACTTCTCGATCTTCTTCTCGCGATCGTTCAGCTGGGTCCGGAGCTTCTTGACGGCTCGCTCGACGCGCGCGGCGATCTCGCCGGTCTCTTCGTCGCCGACGGACTCGGAGAGCTTGGCGCCGGTATGCGAGAGGGCGCGGAGCGCATCCCATCGCGCGACGACGTGCTTGGCGGAAATCGGAATCGCGTAGAGGGCGTCCCGGAGCGCCGCCGTCGCGGCCTCGAGATCCTTCGCGAGGACGACCTCTTCCTCACGCTTGAGGGTCCGGGTCCCGCCGATCTCCTGGAAATACGACTCGAGCGGACGCCGCTCGCGACCGGGATCGAGCTCCTCGGCGGAGACGACGGCCTGCGCGCCCATCGTCGGCTGCGCCGCCTTCTCGTCCTTCTTGCCGCCGTCGTCCGCGGCCGCTTCCTGCTTCGTCGCTTCCTTCTTCGGGGCCGCCTTCCTGGCCGCCGACTTCTTCGCCGTGGACTTCGCCTTCGCGGCGGTGGCCTTCGACGAAGCCGCAGCCTTGGCCTTCGCGGGGGCCTTCTTGGCCGCCGCCTTCTTGGCCGAGGTCTTCGAAGCGGAAGTGGTGCTCTTCTTCTTCTGGGTTGCCAACGGGGGTCCTCTCAGTCCGGTGTGGCTCGCATTGGGATGCCACCCGGAGGGGCAGGGTTCGTCACATCCGTCATCTGGAAGGGAGCGCGGTGCCATTTTGGCAGGATGCGACCGTTCCGGGTGCACTTTCTGCAGGTTCGAGTACGCGACATGTCTGCTCACGGCGGACGAGTACGCAACTCGGTTGGGAAGTGTCCGACTTCAGTCGGGCCCGCTTCGGTGCTCCGGGTCTTTGCTTCCGCGCAGTCGGTGAAGGCGCGCCGGGAGAGCAGAGGGACCGTCGAGAGCAGAGTGCTCCGGAGAGCGGGGCCTGGGGGAAGTTGGGGTCCGGGTCGGCCGGCGATCCCCCACGAGGGGGTGGAACGCCGTTCGGCCCTTCCTGGACGGATGTCTAGGTAGCCTGATAATGGTTGAATTTCACCTATTTAGCCAGCGAATTTCTTGTCTGGGCCCGGATTGGTTCGTTCCAGCGCCGAATCGCGGGGCACGCCCCTCGTCGTCCAGAACGCGATTTCGAAACCCATCCGGGAAGGTCTCGTCCAGGTCAGTGCGCCGGAACGGCCAGGAAGTGATGGCCCGCGGGCCGGATTCCCGCACTCCGGCGCCGACGCCCGGGCGTTTCCTTTGATTCGGTGTGGTCCCCCGATCCGGGATGTGGCGGATTCCCCGGAAATCCGGCATCGCCTGCGCCTGCGCTGCGCGCCGATTGCCGTTCGCCTGCCTGAGTCGGCATCGAACCGGCAACGGTTCCGCCCCGATCGCCCACCCGGGGACCCCACCCGCGCCGGAGACTAGCCCCCCGCCCGAGACCGGCAGACGCCCCGTTCCTCAGCGCGCGCCGCACGGCGCCCCCCCCGAGCCCTCAGCGCAAGAAGCGCCGCCGCCAAGCGGCGCTTCGAGAGGCGCCCCGCGCCGCCCGGAATCAGAAGGGCCAGATCCTCGGGATGGCCGTGAGGGCGACCGCCATGCAGACCAGATCGAGGGGGATCCCGATCCGCAGGAAGTCGCCGAAGCGGTGGGCACCGGCGCCGTAGACGATCAGGTGGGTCTGGTAGCTGATCGGGAAGGCGAAGGCGCAGGCCGAACCGATCGCGACGGTCATCACGAAGGGCGTCGGGTCGACCCCGAGCTGCTGCGAGGAGGCGAGGGCGATCGGGAACATGATCGCGACGGCCGCGTTGTGGTGGAGCGTCTCGGCCATTCCCAGACAGAGCACGTAGATGGCGATCAGGGTGGCCATCGGTCCGAGCTGTCCGACGAGCTTGACGAGCCCGGCTGCGACGAATTGCGCGGCCCCGGACTTGTCCATCGCGTTCGCGACGCCGAGCCCGCAGCCGATCGTGATCAGCACCGACCAGTCGACGGCGTCCCGGGCCTCCGCCGCGCTGATGCAGCGCGTGCCGATCAGCGCGGCGACGGCGACGAAGGCGGCGATCGAGATGTGGATGCCGCCGAGGCTCACGGCGAGCACCATCGCCACGAGGATGCCGAGGGCGGTGCGGGCGTGCTCGAAGGCCGGCGCCGGCGTTCCGGGGAGCTCGCTCGCCAAGTAGAAGTCGCGGCTGTTGCGGTGGAGCTCCATGAATTTCGGCGCGCACTGCATGAGGAGCGTGTCGCCCGGGCGGAGCTGGATGTCGCCGATCTTGCCCTGCACGCGCTCCGCGTTCCGGTGGACCGCGATCACGACGGCGTCGTAGACCGCGCGGAAGTTGCTCTGCTTGACGGTCTGGCCGATCAGCGGCGAGGACCCCGACACGACCGCTTCGACCATCGGCCGATTCCGCCCGCCGGGCAGGCTCCGGAGCAGCTCCTCCTTGGCGGCGGGCTCGAGCCCGCGCGTGCGTTGGAGATCGAGGATCGTCGAGACGACCCCCGCGAAGACGAGGATGTCGCCCTTCTGGAGGATCTGGTCCGGCGAGACCGGCGTGATCACCCGGTCGTCGCGATCGATCTCGACGAGGAAGAGCCCGGGGAGGTTTCGCAGGTTCGCCTCTTCGACGGTCTGGTCATGGAGCGGGCTGTCCTGGGTGACGCGCATCGCCGCCGTGTACTCGCGCGTCCGGTCGTCGAGCTGCTCCTGTGCGTCCATCCGCCTGGGCAGGAGCGAGGGCGCCACGAAGACGAGGAAGAGCAGGCCGACGCCGGCGATCAGGATCCCGACCGGCGCGGGCTCGAAGAAGCTCCAGCGCGGCAGGCCGGCCTCGTGGACCAGACCGACGATCGTGAGGATCGTGCTCGTGCCGATGATCGTGCAGGTGCTGCCGAGGATGGAGGCGTAGGAGAGCGGGATCAGGAACTGGGTGGGCGCGCGCTGGTTCCGCTGGGCCCAGTCGATCACGGTCGGCGTCATCATCGCCACGATCGGCGCATTGTTGAGGAAGCCCGAGAGCGCCGCGACCGGGACGGTCATCCGGACCAACGCCCGCCGCGTTCCCTTGAAGCGCCCGAGCACCCGTCCGAGGGTCATCTCGAGGGCGCCGGTCTCGCGCAGCGCGGCGGACACGATGAAGAGCGCGCCGATCGCGGCCACGACCGGGTTGGCGAAGCCGGCGAAGGTCTCCACCGGCGTGAGGATCCCGGCGGCGCCCAGACAGATCAGCGTCGCCATCAGCACCAGATCCGGCGCGGCGAGCTCGCGGACCATCGCCGTGAGGGCCAGCACGACGAGCCCGAGCGTGAAGACGATCTGCCAATCCATCCGGCCCGCACGATACCGCAGAAGATCCGGTGGGAACGCCACCGCGCACGGTGCGCGACCGGGCCGGAGCGAGGGCGCGGGCTGCGGGGATCCGCCAAACTCCCGCCGTCATGAGCGACGCCCTTCGGACCTTCAGCGAGCGCGAGTTCTATCTCGGGGAATTCCGCGGGCGGACCCTCGCGATCGCGTGGCCGGCGACGGAGGCGCCCGCGGAGCAGCCCCTCGCCGGGGTCGTCGCGGAGCTTTCGGCGAACGGATCCCGGGTCGTCGTGCTGAGCCCGGTAGAGGAGGTCTTCGTGCTCGCCGGGGTCGGCGCGCCGGTCGATGCCTCGACGCCTTCGTATGCCCCGGCGCTCTGGCGCGACCTCCGGGAGCGGGGCGCCGCGGGGCTGCGGGTGCCGGCGGACGGGTTCGCGTCGGCCTGCGTCGAGGTCGCCCGGACGCTCCGGCTCGCCAAGCTCGTCTGGATCCAGTCCGCGCCGCCGGTCGAGCGGTCCGAGAGCGCGCCCGGCGAGGGCGAGGGGCGCGTGTCCGTCGTGGACCTGGCACACCTCGGGCCGCTGCTCGAGGCGGGCGAGAGCGAAGGCGTGGCCCTGCACCGCGCGGACGCCGGGTCGCGCGAGCTGCTCGTCGCGATCCGCGAGCTGATCGAGAGCGGTGTGCCGTCGGTGAACGTGTGCGCGCCGAAGGATCTCGCGCGGGAGCTCTTCACCTACAGCGGGGCGGGGATCTTCTTCACGCGGGATCGTTATGCGGAGGTCCGCCCGCTCGCGATCGACGACTACGATCTCGCGAACGACCTGATCGAGCGCGGTGAAGCCGACGGCTTCCTCGCACCGCGGGACGTCGCCGCCCGGGACGCCGTGCTCGCCCACGGCGTCGGCGTGTTCATCGAGGGGCGCTATCTCGCCGGGATCGGTGCGATCCTGCCCTACCCGGACGAGGCCGCGGCGGAGCTCGCGTGTCTCTTCGCGTTGACGCGTTATGTGGGGGAGGGCGCGGGCGGGCAGATCGTGCGTTATGCGATCGAGCGCGCGCGAGCGCAGGGCCTGTCCTACCTGTTCAGCTGCACGACGTCGGCGCGCGTCGAAGGATTCTTCGAACGCTACGGGTTCCGGCGCGTCGACGCGGACGCGCTGCCGAAGGCGAAGTGGGACGCCTACGATCCGGCGCGGCGGGCGCGGGTCCGGTGTCTGCGTTTCGACGTCGACCGGGACGCCGACTGAGTCCGGATCGCCCTCGGCTCCGAGTGCTTCGAGTTGCCCGTCGAAGCGCTCCGGGGCTTGCTTGCGCTTCCTCCCGGAGGTCCGGACGCCGATGCGAGATCGGTGACCGGAGCGGCCTGTAAGCCGGGTTCTGTCTCCGCGCCGGGTTGCCCCGACGCGGGAGAAGGTCATTCCTCTAGGCCGACCATTGCTGGAAGGCTCGAGCACTCTCACCCGGACACCGCACCCGGCCGAGGCCGGGAGATCGGGCGGACCGCCCTCGACGATGTCCCTATTCGAGCTTGCTCCGGGAGGGGCTTGCCCCGCCGCCGGTCACCCGGCTGTCGCGCGTGGGCTCTTACCCCACGATTTCACCCTTGCCTGTGCCGGGCTCGCGCCCGGCCATCGGCGGTGTCGTTTCTGCGGCGCTTTCCCTCGGGTCACCCCGGGTCGGTGTTACCGACCTCCCTGTCCTGTGGAGCCCGGACTTTCCTCCCGTGAACGATGGGTGTTCACCGGCGACCTTCCGGCCACCTTCGGCGGGCGGCCGCATCCTATCGCGCGGGCTCGGAAGGAGCACGCGCTGCGGCTCCCGCGGGAGAGCCGAGCCATTCCGCCTGTGCGACCGTATCGGTCGAGGGCCATGCCATGTCGAAGTCGCTTCCTTCGTGCTGCCTCATCCTGCAGATCGTCCTGCTGCTCTCGCTCGTCCCCGTCGCGGCGTTCGCGCAGACCCTCGAGCTCGTCGTGCTCGAGGGCGACGCGGCTCCGGGGACCGGCGGCGGGACGCTCAGCGCCTTCGGTCCTCCGTCGATCAACGACGACGGCGACGTCGCCTTCCTCGGGACGACGAGTCTTCCGGGCGGAGGTTCCGGCTTCGGCGTCTTCGTCGACGACGACGGCGTCCTCTCGGAGCTCGCCCTCACCGGTTCCGTCGCGCCCGACAGCGGCGGCGGACTCTTCGCCGGCTTCTTCGATCCGGTGATCAACTCGGCCGGCCAGGTCGCGTTCGTCGCGACCTGGACCGGGGGCACGCTGCCGCCTCCCGGCCTCTTCCTGTACACGCCCGGCGTCGGTCTCAGCGCCCTCGCGATCGGCGGCCAGCTCGCCCCCGACTCCGGCGGAGGGACGTACATCAGCTTCGGGAACGGGATCGGTCTGACGGACGCCGGCGAAGCGATCGCCACCACGAGCGTCTTCGGCGGGAGCTTCAACAGCGCGCTCTACGGCTTCACGACGAGCACCGCACGAGTGATCCTGGCGACCGGGGACGCGGCGCCCCTACCGCTGGCGGGGACGTATTTCCAGCTCTTCTCTCCGACCGTCAGCCCGGACGGGGACATCGCGATGTTCGTCTTCTTCTCGGCGGGCTTCACACTGGGCGTGCTGCACATCGATCCGCTCGGCAACGACACGGCGGTGGCGCTTCAGGGAAGCCTCGCGCCGGACACCGGCGGCGGGACCTACAACAGCTTCGCGCTCGATCGCCCCGGTGTGAACGACGACGGTGACGTGGGGTTCCACGCGTCGATCTCCGGAGGGACCTCGAACAACGGCCTGTTCCTGACCGACGGCGTCGTTTCGTCGAG
>JAUIMK010000151.1 GCA_030432735.1 bacterium | reverse complement strand
GCCACCGGCTCAAGCTTGCGAACGTCTTCCACGCCGGTGACGGCAACCTCCACCCGAACATCTGCTTCGACCGCCGTGATCCGGACGAGCTCGCGCGGGTGATCGCGGCGGGCGAGGAGATCCTGACCGCGTGCACCGAGGCGGGCGGCGTCATCACCGGCGAGCACGGCGTCGGCGTCGAGAAGCGCGACTACATGCACCTCGTGTTCTCGCCGCAGGATCTCGAGCCGATGTACCGACTGCGCGAGACCTTCAATCCGGACGGCGTGTGCAACCCGGGCAAGCAGATCCCGACGACACGATTTTGTGTCGAGTCCGATCCGAAAGCGCGGGGCTACGACGAGGTGCCGCTCTGATGGGCGGCGCGCTCGACGCGCTCGGTCTCGCGATTCGGGAGGAGACGGTCGGGGTTCCCGGCGGAGGAGTGGAACGCGTCGCGACCCCCGATCGCGTCGAGACCCTCGAAGCGATCGTGCGGGCCGCCTCGGAGGATCGCGCCGGACTGCTCGTGATGGGCGGACGGACGCGACTGGATCTCGCGAACCCCGCCCGCTCGCTCGCCCTCGGCGTCTCCCTCGCGAACCTCTCGCAGATCGACGAATTCGATCCGGACGAAGGCGTCCTGCACGCCGGCGCGGGTGTGCCGATCGCGCGCCTGCGCGAGACCGTGGCGGCGGAAGGCTGGGAGCTGCCGCTCGATCCGCCCGGCGCGACGTCGACTCTCGGCGGTACGATCGCGAGCGCGGTCACGGGTCCACGCGCCCACGCGTTCGGTCCCGTGAAGGACGCGATCCTCGGGCTCGAAGTCGTGGGCGCCGACGGCGTCGCGACGAAATGCGGAGGTCGTGTGGTGAAGAACGTGACCGGCTACGACCTGGCGAAGCTCTACTGCGGCTCCTTCGGGAGCCTCGCGATCGTGACCGGCGCGTGGCTCCGGCTGCGGCCGGCGCCGGTTGCGCTCCGCGCCTTCGAAGCGGAGGTGGCGGTCGACGACGCGGCCTTCGAGGCGATCCGCAAGCTCGGGGCGCGGCCGAGCGTGCGCGCTTCGATCTGGCGCGAGGCGCCGGAGGCGAACGGACGCGCGCGTCTGCTCCTCGAGCTCGGTGGAAGCGAGGCCGGGGTCGAGTCGGACCGCACGGCGTTCTGCGAGATCGCGTCGCTCGAAGAAGCGGCCCCCTCGGCCGTCGATCTCGCCCGGGACGAAGCCTTCGAGCCGGGCGCCGACGTGGTCCTTCGCGCGCGGGTGCTCGGGACGAACGCCGTCGCTTTCAAGTCCGCGGCCCTCGCCGCCGGCCTCGAGGTCTCCGTCGAGCCCGGCCTCGGCGTGGTGCGTGCGCGCGGTGCGCTGGCCTCCGTCGAAGTGCTGCTCGATCTGCGGGAGACCGCGGCTCGCCTCGGTGGCTTCGCGACCTTCGAGCGGATTCCGGACGCCTGGCGCGCCGAAGTCGACGTGTTCGGCGACCTCGGCGGCGCCGCCGGGATCGTCGCCGCTCTGGCTCGACGCTTCGACCCGAACGGGATCCTCAATCCCGGACGCTTCGTGGCGTGCGGACACCCGGGGAGCGGCGCATGAGCGGCTCCGAACCGACGGATGCCGGAGGAGGGAGCGGCCTCGCAGCGCTGCTCGATCGATCGGTCTACGGCGAGACCCTCGACTGCGTCCATTGCGGCCTGTGCCTGACGAGCTGCCCGACCTATCGCGCGACGGGGCGCGAGACCGCTTCGCCGCGGGGCCGCATCTACCTGATGCGCGGCCTCGCCGAGGGGCGACTCGCGGACTCGCAGGTCCTCGAGGAGGAGGCGTTCCTCTGCCTCGGCTGTCGTGCGTGCGAGACCGCGTGCCCCTCCGGCGTGCGATACGGGGAGATGCTCGAGCACACGCGCGACGCGATTCGTGGCGGGCAGTTCGGCGAGGCCGGGTCCAGCGTCTCGCCGGCCGGGCTGGCGATTCGGATCGAGCGCTTCGCGCTGCGCCGGATCGTCCCGAAGCCGGGCCGCCTCGCGGCGATGGTCTCGCTCCTCTCCCTCGTCCAGAAGCTCCGCCTCGATCGCCTCGCCGCGAAGATCCTGCCCTCGCGGCTCGCGGGCATGGTGCGCCTGCTCCCGGTGATTCCACCGGCGCAGGCGCGCCGCCGCCTGCCCGCGTTCACGCCGGCGGAAGGAGAGCGCCGCGGCCGCGTCGCGCTCTTCGAGGGATGCATCATGCCGGAGTTCTTCGGGCGCGTGAACGATGCCGCGCGCCTCGTGCTCGCGCGGGCGGGCTACGACGTGATCGTGCCGGAGACCCAGGGCTGCTGCGGCGCGCTGCAGGCCCACAGCGGGGACCTCGGCTTCGCACGCGAGCTCGCGCGGAACAATGCCGAGGTCTTCGGCGGCGGCAAGCTGGACGCGATCATCGTCACGAGCGCCGGCTGCAGCGCGTCGATGCGCGAGGCCGAGAGCTGGATCGGCGACGCAGGGTCCGAGATGGCCGGTGGCGTGCGGGACGTCCTCGAGTTCCTGGACGAGGTCGATGCACCGCTCTCCTTCTCACCGATCGCCAAGCGGCTCTGCTACGACGACCCGTGCCACCTGATCCACGCGCAGGGGATCGCCGCGGGGCCGCGGCGCCTCTTCGCGAAGATCCCGCAGCTCGAGCTCGTTCCCCACGCGAACCCCGAGGCGTGTTGCGGGGCGGCGGGGATCTACAACCTGACGCAGCCGGAGATGTCGAAGCGCGTGCTCTCGCCGAAGGTGGAAGCCCTCGTCGCGGCGGGTCCCGAGATCGTGTCGACGGCGAATCCCGGCTGCGCGATGCAGCTCTCGGCGGGGCTCGCCGAGGCGGGCTTCGAGGTGCCCGTCGTCCATCCGATCGAGCTGCTCGAAGAGGCGAGCCGACCGCGTTAGGCGTGCCGCCTTCGTCTCGCGCGAGCCTCGCGCCTAACGGTAGAGGTAGGCGTCCGGGGTCTCCCGGGGCGGACGCCAGCGCGGAAACGCGCCGAGGGTGAAGTCGCCGAGGCTTCCGCGGAAGACGAGGTCGAAGGGGAGCAGCGAATCCCGCCCGCGGACCGCCCCGTAGCGCTCGCGCAGACTCTGGTAGACGAAGCTCGCCTGGGCGTTCGCGCGGAGATCGGGCTCTTCGGTCAGGCCGAGGGCGGCGCGTTCGAGGTAGGTGTCCCGGTTCGGGTCCGCGTCGAAGCGGTAGTCGGCGTCGATCAGGCCGTTGCGCTGGACGGCCTCGTCGAGGGTCGCCGTCAGCTGACGCAGGCGCGTCTCGGAGAGCTCGACGTAGCGCGAGGTGTACGGCTCGTCGTCGTCCGCACCGTCGGCGACCAGCCGGATCTCGAGGACGCGTCCACCGCGGAGCACGATGCCTTCGGGATGGATCTCGCCGTCGAGGGGATCTCCGTTCAGGAGCAGCGGGTTGATCCCGACGCCGTCGTGGCCGGCGACCTCGGGATTCTCGAGGAGGAAGCCGCGGGTGATCCGGATGAACTGGGGACTCGCGTCGTCGCGTTCGGCGCGGGCGCGGAGCCCGGCGGTCTTCCCGCCCTCGCTGTCCGGGAACTCCCGGGCGACGCCGCGGAGGAGCGTCGCGCGGGTCCCGAACTGCTCGATGTCGTCGACGAGCGCGAGCCGCTCTTCGGTCGTCTTCTCGACGAGCTCGGCGCGCTCCTTCGGGTCGAATTCCGGGACCCAGTCCGCGAGCCGCAGCGCCCGCCCGTAGCGCTCCTGATCCAGCTCGTACGCATAGAGCCAGTCGATCACGGCGCGCTGCTCCTCGCCGTCGGGGTAGCGGACGAGATAGCGGTAGCCGGCGAGCGCCGGGGCGCGTCGGAAGTCGGGCGTCCCTCCCGTGATGGGTGAGAGCACGGCGCGGAGCGGTGCCAGGATCATCGTCATGGCGATCGTCGGCGTGTCGATGAGGTAGGCGACCGGCGCCGGGAGGTTCGGGTAGCGAGGGCGACGCACGAACTCGCCGGCGAGGCGCCAGGCGAGCTCTTCCCGCCGCGCCCGGGCCCGGAGGCGTTCGAAGGCGCCGTAGGGGTTCTGCCAATCGTCCTCGAGCAGCGCCCGCGCGTGACGCACCATCGTGTCGTCCCGGGCGTCGCGATTCGCTGCGCGCGCGAGCCGCTCCCGGGCGCGGGCTTCGCGCCGCGCCTCCTGCTCGACGAGCGCGCCGAGGAACGCGAGGCGCGCGTCGACGTGGGCCTCGAGCGCGTCGACGTCCGCCCGTCTCGGCGCGTTCCTCGCGGCGGCGCGATAGGCGGCGACCGGTGCGGAGAGGGGCTCCGGCGTGACGGGGGCTTCGACGAGGAGGGCCGTGGCGAGGGCGTACTCCGTCTCGCGCAGCGCCTCGGGCGTCGGCAGCGAACGGGCGGCCGCGAGGGAGCGCGCGCGCGCGGCGTCGCGGGCGCTCCTCGCCGCTTCCTCTGCCTTCCGCGCGGCCCGTCGCGTCGACTCGTTCGCGCCGGGCTCGCCGGCGAGGATCGTGCGTGCCGCCTCCGCGTGGTGGAGCGCGAGCCCGGGCGCGTCGGCCTCGAGGGCGCGTTCGCTCGCCCGGAGGCGTCGCTTCGCCAGCGTCTTCGCGAGCTTCGGCTCGGCCCGGCGGATCTGGAGCTCGACGTCCGGCACGATCGTGCTCTCGGGATGGCGGGCGACGAACTCCTGGCGGAGGGCCAGGGCCTGACGATCGGTGAAGGAGAGCGGCTCGCTGTTCGAGAAGCCCGCGAAGTAGTGGATCAGGCTGTTGGCGAGCTGGAAGGGGGCGAGGATGAAGCCGGTGATCGCGGAGGTGCCGATCGGTTCGGCGACCGCGTTGAAGGTCCGCGCCCACAGACGCTCCCAGGTGTCGAACTCGCGCCGTCCAGCGAGCTCGAGGGGGTCGTCTCCGATCCGGCGGTCGAGGCGCGCTTCGAGACGCGGGTCGAGATCCCGGCGCTTCGCGAGCGCGCGCGCGCCGGCGCGATCCGCGAGGGGATCGTCGAGGGTCGCGTCGCGCAGGTCGATGGAGAGCGGAATCAGGTTCGGCTGCCGCTCGTCCTCCTTCGGAACGGGGATCGCCTCGAGCGCCTCGAGGGCGAGGGCGACCTCGGGGTCGACGCTCCCGTCTTCACGCGGCCGGGCGACGAGCGCGGCCCGCGCGAGCCGCGCGGCGGCGAGATCCTCCGGCGCGGGGATGAAGGGGCGAGGCCTCGCGAGGGGCGTCAGGAGATCGTCGTGGACGATCGCCGTCTTCGAGGCGCAGCCGACCGAGCCGATCAGCAGGAACGCCCCGACGAGCGCGATGGCGACGCCGCGCGAGCGCACGCGCCTAACGTTCGACACGGTCCGCATCGATTCCCAGTCCCAGGGCGAGGAAGGCTTCGAGCTGCCGCGTCGCCTCGAGCTTCTCGGGTCGGCCATCGTGGCTGGCGACGAGCTCGAAGAGCCGGATCGCCGCATCGGAGATCTCGGCGAAGCGCGCCGGGTCGAAGTCGAGACTCGCCGGCGGGATCGCGGCGACGTATTCCCGGGCGAGGACGACGTAGAACTCGGCCAGGTCGAGGAGGTGGCGCAGGCGGAGCTTGCTCGCGCCGTGCCGCGAGGCGACGCGCTGGAGCTCCTGGAGTGCGAGCAGGGTTCCTTCGGGCTGGACGTGGCGGGTCGCGACGAAATAGGCCGCGCGTGCGCGGTCCGCGCGTTCGATCTCCTCCTGGGCGATCCAGCGGTAGTGGGAGCCCTCGAGCTCGCCTTCGAGGAGCGAGAGCTGGGCCGTGCGTTCGTCGAGATCGCGACGGACGGTGGCGGCATCGAGGGAGAGCGGTCCGCTCGATTCCGCCAGGGGATCCCGGAGGTCGACGCCGATCGCGACGGCGCCCGCGAGCCGGTCGCAGATCGCGGCGCTGGCGAGGGCATCGTCGCGCAGGTCGGTCGAGCGCCGCGCGCTCTCGCGGTAGTGCTGGGCGGCGAGGTCGTAGGCGCGCAGTCGCTCGAGTGCGCGCGCCTTCGCGAAGAGCAGGACCGCGTCCATGTAGCCCGTCCGGATCGCCTCGGCCTCCACGCGCTCGAGGCTCTCGAGGCGCAGGACGGTCGCGCGATAGACGTTTCGGCCGGTGAAATCCGTCGCGGGGGGGAAGCGGTAGGTGTCGTCGGGGACGTGGCGGCGCAGCACCGCGACCGTCTCGAGGATCCCCTCGCTCGGCCCGTAGATCGCCTCGGCCTGGCGCGCGGAGAAGGTCTCGCAGCCCGACGTCACGAGAGAGAGCGGAGCGAGCAGGAGAACCGCGAGTCCCCACCCGCGGCGGCGCCGGATCAATCGCTCGCCCTGCGTCGAGGCGTCGCGCGGCGGCCTCCCTTGGCCGCCGTCCTGGCCGCCGGTTTGGCTGCCGGTTTGGCCGCCGGTTTCGCCGCGGACTTCGACGCCTTCGTCCGGCCGCTGGCGCGACGCGTGACGACGCCGTTCAACATCTTCTCGGTCGCGATGACGGCGGCGGCGAGCTGATCGGAGTCGACGCCGAGGGTGGAGAACGTCTCGCCCTGCTTGCGGCGACCGTTCGTCGACGTGTCCTTGCGCCAGGTGATCGTCGTCTCGACGAGCGCGCCGGTTCGTCCGCCGGGCGGGATCCGGACGCGGTAGTCGGCGAGGATCGGCACCTCGATCTCGAGGGTCCGGGCCGCCTTCTTGAGCGCGTTCATGAACGCGTCGTAGCCGCCGTCACCGCTCGACTCCGCCTTCTCGACCCGGCCGCGATAGGCGAGCGCCACCTGCGCCTTCGGCGGCTCGTCGCTCGCGACGTCGACGCGGTAGCTCTCGATCTTCACGAGCTGGTCGTCCGGCGTCTTGAGCACGTCGGCCAGCAGATAGGGGAGGTCGTCCTTGCTGACGATGTGCTTCTTGTCGCCGAGGTCGATGATCCGCTCGAGGACGAGGTCGCGATCCGCGTCGGAGATCTCGATGCCGAGCTCTTCGAGGTTCTGGTCGAGGGAGGCCTTCCCGGAGAGCTTGCCGAGGGCGTAGCGCCGCGCGCCGCCGAAGCGGGCTGGCGCGAGCTTCGTTCCGTAGAGGTCGCCCTTGGCGTCGCCGTCGGCGTGGATTCCGGCGGTCTGCGTATAGACGTCGCGGCCCACGACCGGCGTGTTCGCGGCGAGCTCCTTGCCCGAGAAGGTCTCGACCATGCTCGCCAACGCCGTCAGACGATCCTCGCGGATCGCCGTCCGGAAATCCGAGTGGTCGTGGATCGCCGCCACCACCTCGGCCAGGGAGGTATTGCCCGCACGTTCGCCCATGCCGTTCACGCTGGTGTGGACACCGCGGGCGCCGGCCTGGATCGCCGCGAGGCAATTCGCGGTCGCGAGGCCGTAGTCGTTGTGGCCGTGGTACTCGAAGTCGACCGCCGGCCAGGTCGCGGTCATGAGCCCGACGTAGCGGGTCACGTCGTCGGGCGAGAACTGGCCCAGGGTGTCCGCGAGGTAGATCCGCGCGACCCGCAGATCCCGGAGCGCCTCGACCATCGCGAAGACGTAGTCGAAGCTGTCGCGGACGCCGCTCGACCAGTCCTCGAGGTAGACGTTCACCGTCAGCCGCTTGCGCCGCGCGTAGCGGACCGTCTCGGCGATCTTGTCCCGGTGCTGCTCGGGGGTGAGGCCGAGCTGCATCGTGCAGTGCTTCTCGGAGCCCTTCGTGAGCAGGTTCAGGACCTTGCCGCCGGCCTCGCAGATCCAGTCGACGCTCTTCTTGCCGTCGGTGTAGCCGAGCATCTCGACGCGCTGGATGACCCGGGCCTTGCGTGCCCATTTCGTGATCGCCTGGGCGCTCTCCATCTCGCCGGCGGAGACCCGGGTCGACGCCATCTCGATCCGGTCGACATCGAGATCGACGAGGAGCATGCGCGCGAGCTGGAGCTTCTCGGCGGGCGTGTAGGAGACGTTGGGCGTCTGCTCGCCATCGCGGAGGGTCGTGTCCATCACCGCGATGTGGCGGCGGTCCGCCTCCGGAGGGGAGACGCGTGAGGAACGGGATCGGCTCGGGGTTCGGCTGGCTGCGGGCATGGAATCCGGGATGGTTCAGTTCGAGGGGTGTTCCCCTCAGGAAGGGCCGACCGGGCATCGGGGGAGGTCGGCGGAGGGCGGGAGACTACCCCGCGCCCCCGGGCGGTGCGAGCGCGGCGGCACGGTCGAGCGCGAGGATCGCCTCCTGCTAACGTCGGCGCCCGCCCTGCCGGCGGACCCTACGAACCGCTGCGGACGGACCCGACCGCACCTTCGGGGGCGCGCTGCCCGCTGCGCCCCCTGGAGTCCCCGATTGGCCCTGGAAGACGCTCATACCGTCGAGATCGACGAGGCCGGGTCCGGTGCGCGGCTCGACCGGGCGCTGGCGGATCGCCTCGGTGTCTCCCGCGCCCGCGTGCGTCATCTCCTCGAGGTCGGGCGGATCCGCGCCGGCGAGGCGCCGCTTCGCCTGGCGGACAAGTCCCGGATCGTCGCCGCGGGAGAGACCTACTCCGTCGACGGGGCCCTCGAGGCCGGGACCGAGCGACCGACGCCGCGGCCGGATCTCCCCCTCGAGATCGCGGCCGAGGGCCCGGGCTTCGTCTGCGTGGACAAGCCGGCGGGGTGGGGCGTGCATCCCCTCCGCCCGGATCAGGAGGACACGGTCCTGAACGCGCTGATCGCCCGGCGGCCGGAGATCGCGGGGGTCGGCGAGGCCGGCCTCCGATCCGGGGTGGTCCATCGCCTCGACGTCGGAACGAGCGGGGCGCTGCTCTTCGCGACGGAAGAGGAGAGCTGGCGCCGCCTGCGCGGGGCCTTCAGCGCCCATCGCGTCGACAAGCGCTATCACGCCCTCGTCACGGGCCGCTTCGAGGCGCCGCGGCGCGTCGATCTGCCCCTCGCGATCACCCGCCATCAGCCGGCGCACGTCGCCGTGCGCGAAGACGGCCGACCGACCCGCGAGCGCGTGACGCCGATCGAAGTCTTCGCCGACGCGACCCTCGTCGAGGTCCGGCTCGAGACGGGCTTCCTCCATCAGATCCGGGCGACGATGGCTCACCTGGGCCATCCGCTCGTCGGCGATGCCGACTACGGTGGGCCGACGCCGGATTTCGCGGCGCGACCGATGCTCCACGCGGCCAGCCTGCGCTTCGAGGAGATCGACGTCGGGGTCGCGCGACCTGCCGACCTCGAAGCGGCGATCGAAGCGGTTCGCGGCGGTGTCGGCTGAAGTAGCCGCTCGTCGCGAGTGCGGCGGCGTCGGCCGGATCGGGCGGCCTTCGCGACCGCGGCGGTGTCGGTGAGAGCGACGAGTCGTCGCGGCGGGAGTATCCTTTCGCGATGCCGACCGCCGCGCGCGTAGAGCGTCTCCATCGCGACCTGCTCGACTTCCTCTTCGAGGCCCACGAGCGGGTGATCACCGAGCAGGACGGTCCCGCGTTCGCGAAGCGCATCGCCGACATCCGCGTGCTCACCGAGCGCTTGCGCACGCGTTATGCGAGCGCCGACGAGAAGAAACTGCTGAAGAAGCTGCGCGACATGAGCGCGGCAGAGCTCAAGGAGGTCGCGCGGGCGTTCACGCTGCTCTTCTGGCTGCTGAACCTCGCCGAGGAGCGGCACGCGGCGACGCTGCGGAGCGCGAAGGAGAGCGATGCGTTCCGGTCGCTCTTCGAGCGCACGCGCAAGGCCGGGCTCGATGCGCGGACCGTCACGGATCGAATCGGCGACCTCCGGGCCACGATCGTGCTGACCGCCCATCCGACGGAGGCGCTCCGCTGGTCCCTGCGCGAGACCCTCGACCGGATCGACGGCCTCCTCTCGCGCCGCGAGGCCTGCCGGGGCTCCGAGCGAGAGACGATCGAGCAGGAGATCCTCGGCGAGATCACCGGCCTCTGGCTCTCGACGACGATTCGTACGCGCAAGCCGACGCCCCTCGACGAGGTGCGTTATGCCGTCCACATCCTGCAGGAGGTCCTCGTCCACGCGGTTCCGGAGACGACGGCGAAGCTGCTGACGGCGCTCCGGGACGTCTACGGCTCGTCGGAAGCGACGACCTCCGCCGCGGTCGAGCACGCCGCCCACCGCAGCATTCGCGTCGGATCCTGGATGGGCGGCGACCGGGACGGGAATCCCTTCGTGACGGCGGCGGTGACCGAAGAGGCGCGCCGCATGTACCGCGAGGCGATCCTCGAGCACTATCGTGAGGCCCTCGATCCGCTGATCGATCGGCTGACCGTCTCCGATCGGAGGCAGCCCGCCTCCGCCGCCCTCGAACGCTCGATCAAGCGGGATCTGAAGGCGCTGCCCGCGCTCCGGGCGCGCGTCGACGGGCGCAACACCTCCGAGCGCTATCGCCTCAAGCTGAACGCGATCGCCGTCCGGGTGGAGCACACGATCGCCGAGGAGCGCGAGCGACGAAAGGCGGGTGAGCTCGGGGGCTACACCGACGCGAAGGCGATGCAGTCGGATCTCGAGCTCGTCCGCGAGAGCCTCGAGGAGAACGGCGCCGGTCGGCTCGCCGGACGCGCGCTCACGCGCTTGATCGACGAGCTCGACGTCTTCGGCTTCGACTTCGTCGCCCTCGACGTGCGTCAGAACCAGTCGAAGCATCGCATCGCCCGAGCCGAGCTGATCTGCCCCGTCGACGGCCCCCTCGACGCGCTCCCGCTCGACGAGCAGCAGGCGTTCCTCGAGGACATCGTCCTCGCGAAGGACGCGGTCGCGATCCCGGAGTCCGGCCTCTCGGAAGAGGCCCAGGAGGTGATCGACACCCTGCGCTTCGTCGCGAGCCTCCCGGTTCCGCCGGAAGGCCGCTCGATCCGCGATCTCGTGATCAGCAACACCGAGAACGCGGTGCCGGTTCTCGAGCTGCTCGCGCTCTGTCGGCAGGTGGGGCTCGTGCGGCCGATCTCGAAGAAGCGCCTCGAGAGCGACGTCGACATCGTCCCCCTCTTCGAGTCGATCGACAGTCTGCGCGGGGCGCTCGCCTCGATGGACCGACTCTACCGGTCCCCCGCCTATCGACAGCAGCTCGAGGCCCGGGGGATGCGCCAGCAGATCATGCTCGGCTACTCGGACTCGATGAAGGACGGCGGCTATCTCTCGGCCTGCACCGCCCTCGAGATCGCGCAGCGGGAGCTCGCCGCCCAGGCGCGCGAGGAGGGCGTGAGCCTCGAGTTCTTCCACGGCCGCGGCGGGACGATCGCCCGCGGCGGTGGCCCGACCCATCGCGCGATCCTCGCGCAGCCGACGGGGACCGTGGACGGCCGGATCAAGCTGACCGAGCAGGGCGAGGTCATCGCTTCGAAGTACGGAACCGAGGAGGCCGCGCGTCACAATCTCGAGCTGATCGT
>JAUIMK010000150.1 GCA_030432735.1 bacterium | reverse complement strand
TCGCCACTTCACCTTCCTCAACGCGATGACGAGCCCGCCCTGGATCGGCGACGCCGGCGACGCGCCCGGCATGTTCGGTCTCGCCCAGCTGCCCTTCATGGACCTCGAGGGCGAGCAGGTCTTCGAAGCGACGTTCGCGCTCCACGTGGGCCGTCGAAGCGACGTCGCTTCGATCACGGATCGCCTCTTCGGGGACGCACCGACGCTCCGCGGGCGGATCGACGATCCGACGGCCCGGATCCACGTCCACCGCGCGAACGAAGACGGCGAGCCCGGCGCGCCGGTCAGCGAGATCCGCCCGCGCCCGGACGGGCGCTTCTCGCTTCGTCTGCCGCCGGGAAGCTATGCGGTCCGCGCGCTCGCCCCCGGCGACCGCTCGACCCGCTCGACGTGGACGGTTCCGGAGGACGCGAACGAGGTCGCGTTGCCCGCCCTCGAGCTCGCTCCCCCCGCCTGGGTCCGCCTCCCGACCGATTTCACGGGTCGCCTCACCTTCCTTCCGGAAGCTGTCGGATCTCCAGTGGTTTTCCGATCGAACCTTCTCGGCCAGACGATGGGCGACGAGCCGATCCCGAGCGGCAGCCAAGCGCCCTGGCTGAGCCTCGCCGCGAGCCCCCTCGACCCGGCCCGGGTGGCGGTCGCGCCCGGTCGCTATCGGGTGGTCGCCGTCCGCGGACCGGAGTACGCCTCGCGGGAGGTCCTCGTCGATGCGCGCGCCGGCGCCGAGGTCCCCCTCGACCTCGGTCCCCTCGAACGGGTCGCGCCCACCCCGGGCTGGATCGCCGCGGACTTCCACGTGCACAGCGGGCAGAGCTTCGACTCGGGCCTGCCCCGGGACCGCCAGGTCATCGCCTTCGCGGCGAGCGGCGCCGAGGTCCTGGTCGCGACCGAGCACGATCGGATCGTCGATCCGCGCCCGTCGATCGAACGCGCCGGACTCGGCCATGCCCTCGTCTCCATCACCGGCCTCGAAGCCACCGCCGCCTTCGCCGGCGGCGACACCCCGGCCGGCACGCTCCACCTGAACGCCTTTCCCATGACACCCGCGCCCGGCGCGCCGCGAGGCGGACGGGTCCCGCGCGCCGAGGGAAGGCGACTGCGCGACGTCCTCGCCGAGCTTCGCGAAGCACCGGCGCCCCCCTTCGTCCAGCTGAACCACCCGCGCTCGGATCAGCCGTCACCGGAGAACGACGGCTTCTTCGAGCATCTGAGCGTCCCCGGCGAGCCCTTCGACCCGACGCGCCCCTTGAGCGAGGCGCCCAATCGGATCCTCGTCGACCCGAGCCCCGCGCACGGGAGGACCGATCTCGACTATCACGGCGTCGAGCTGCTGAACGGCCCGAGCCTGCTCCGGTACCGACGCGTTCGGGCCGACTGGCTGTCGCTCCTGCTCCAGGGCGAGCGCGCGACCGCGAACGCCAACAGCGACTCGCACACGGCGGACGTGATCGTCGGATTGCCGCGGACCTACGTGGCCACCGGGGACGATTCCCTGGCGGCGTTCGATCCGGAACGACTCCTCGAAGCGCTCCACGCGGGTCGCGCCTGGGGGACGACCGGCCCGCTCCTCCACGTCCACCTGGAGAACGCGCAGATCGGGGAGCTCCATGCCGGCCGTAAGGGAGTGCTCCACGTCGGCGTCGAGGCTGCGCCCTGGGTCCCCGTCGCGGAGTGGCGGGCCTACGTGAACGGCGAGCTCGTCCATCGCGCACCGATCGAGAGGGGCGCCTCCGCGGCGCTGCCCCTGGCCTTCGCGGCGGACGCGTTCGTGACGGTGGAGGTCGAAGGTCCCGCCGAGGGGCGCTATGCAGAGGTGCTTCCGGGCTTCATCCCCTTCGCGTTCACCAACCCCATCTTCGTCGACGTGGACGGCAACGGTCGCTTCGATGCCCCGGGGCTTCCCGAGCACCTGCCCTCCTCGCTCACGAATCCAGATCGACCGGACTGACCCATGAAGAGATCGCTCGCGCCCCTCTGCCTGCTCGCCGTCATCACGGCGCTCGGCTGCGCCGCCAGCGCGCCTCCGCAGGCGCCCACGCCCCCCGGCCGGCCGACCCTCGTCCAGGCGGAGACGGACCCGCTCGCCGATGCGTTCGCCGAGCTCGTCGCGACCCTCCGCGCGGTCGAGGCCGACATCCGCCGCTCGCCCGCCTTCGGCGACGAGCAGGAGCGGATCGGCGGCTACCGCCACGTCCTGCGTTCCATCGCGAAGGGGCTCGAGGCCGAGGTCCGCCAGGACCCGGACTACCCCTACTTCCGCATCCTCGATTGGTGGCTGCGCGAAGGCGGCGACAACCCGGACCAGCGCTACGCCTTCTCCCCGATCCGCGGCGGCGAGGCCTATCGCGTGTGGGGCGAGCTCGGCTCGGCGACGCGCCTGGAGCTCCAGATCTACGCGGGCCGCCCCTGGGACGGAAGCGGTCGGAGCGCGGGCTACCTGACCTTCGAGGAGATCGAGCTCGAGCCCGACGGCTCGTTCGAGATCTGGGTCACGCCGGAGGAGCAGGCGGGCAACTGGCTCCGCAATCCGCCGGAGGGCACGACGCTCTTCGCCCGCCACATCTACGCCGACTGGAACGACGAGCCGACCGGCGACATCCACATCGACCGGGTCGGCTTCGAAGGCCGTCGCCGGCCCCCGGAGACGGAGGCCGAGCTCGCTGCGAAGATCCGCGCAGCCAGCGTCATGTTCGGAACGACCGCGCGTACGTGGCCCGCCTTCGTGCAGCGGCGCTACGTCCACAGCGGTCCGAAGAACTCGGTCCGCCCGCCGCTGGACACGTACGCACTCGGCGGCTCCCGGGGCCGCTGGATGAGCGGCGGCTACTTCGAGCTCGAGGAGAGCGAGGCGCTCCTGATCCGCATACCGCCTTCCTCGGCCCGCTACCAGGGGATCCAGCTCGCGGACATGTGGATGGCCTCCCTCGAGCACGGCAACCAGGTGTCGAGCCTGACGACGACGCAGTCCGTGACCTCGGACGACGGTGCCTACTGGTACGTGGTCGCGAACGAGGACCCCGGACACGCGAACTGGCTGGACGCGGGCGCGCTCCGTCGGGGGACGATCCTGATCCGCTGGGACGGCGTGGAGGGCGCGCTCGACGAGGCGCAGTACCCGTCGGCGGAGCTCGTCCGGCTCGATGCGCTGGCGGAACGCATCCCCGGGATCCGCCCGGTCGGCGAAGCCGAGCGGGACGCGGTCCGCCGCGCGCGCCGGGAGCACCTGCAGCGGCGCGCGCACCGCTGAGTCGTCGATCCCGCAGGGCCCGGACCACCCCAAAGCCGCCGGCGAGCGTCAGGCGAATACGATGCCAGCCGGGACGGCCTCTGCGCGCCGTGAGTCGCCTTAGGAGATCGTTCACTGATAGAGCAGATCATTAGATCTTCTCGAATTCTCGTGTCGAGATTATCTACTTGCGCCCACCGTGTCGGGGTCGATACATCTTGCACATCGTTCCTGCGTCAAAGACGCGCCCACGGGAACGGGTAAGGAGGTTTCATTCAATGATTCGCACCTTCATCGCACCGGTCGCCATCGCCCTGCTCGCGATGCTCGCCGCCCCGGCAAGCTTCGCCGTCGACGCGGATCTCGCGCTCACGAGGCTCCAGGCGAAGGAAGACAACGTCTCTCGCGCCCTCATCAGTCCGCCCAAGAAGGGTCCGGCCACCCTCGATCGACTTCGCACGCTTCGAGACGCGGTCCGCGCCGAACAAGCCCGGATCCAACGGGGCGGTGCCGTCGATCTCGACCGCCTGGCTGAGCTGACCGACCAGCCGCGTCCGGAACCGACCGGCCCGGCCGCCCTCGCTCGTCGAGCCGAGACCCGGGTCGAGGTTCTCAAGCGACGCACCGGTCCGGGCCGCAAGGTCGGCCTGGCGATGCGTGAGGCGATGCGCGAAGACATCGATGCGCTCGACACGATGATCAGCGCGCTCGAGAGCGGCCGAGACATCGACGAGGCTGCGCTCGACGAGATGCTCGATCTCGTGATCGCTCGCGCACCGCTGAGTCCCGCCGAACGCCTCGCGCAGGACAAGTCGCGCCTCGCGACGCTCAAGCGAAGGCTGGTCTCCGGCCCGAAGATCGGCGTCGCTCGCCGCGATGCGCTTCAGGACGAGATCGAGGCGCTCGAAGAGGACATCGACCGACGCAACATCTAGCGGTCCTTGATCCGGGCGCCCGCGCCCGGATCGATCCGCCTTTCCTTTGTCCCTTGTCCCTTGACCACTCGGCGCCCTCGGCGTCGGGTGGTCTTTTTTTTTGCCGCTCTCCCAGCTCCCCACGATGCGGCCTGGAGGGCGTGGATCATCCGCGGAAGACGGCCACGCGCGTGATCGGCAGCCGGGCGCTCTGTGTATCGGGCGACCTCACCGATCGACGCAGCCGCTACTCGACGGTGGGCGACGCGCAGGCGCTCAAGCGGGCGCGTGCGACTCGCAGGTACTCGACGGCGCCCGCCCGGTCGCCCTTCCGCAGCGCGTCGCGTGCGGCCTCGAGCGCTGGCACGTGGCCGCAGACGGAGGTGCCCGTCGCTGCCGCGGTCTCCGTGGAGGCCTCCACGAAGGCGAGCGATCGGGGCGACTCCAGCGAAGAATCGGTCGGCGTCGCGGGGACCGTGGCGACGGCCGGAACCGTCCAGGCGAGGACGGCGAGGCCGACGAGAATTCCGTGGATTCGCTTCATGTGCTGTGCTCCCTCTTCGCGAGTCAGTCGCGACGCTCGAAGGAGGGAAGAGCAAGGTCCGTGCCACACCGCAGGGCCCTCTCGGCGGTATCAGATGGCGTACACCCTGCGCTCTCGGGACCAATGCCCAATCGGAAGGCACCGCCCCCCGCCGCTGCCCCGAACGCGGGCAGTCGCTGCCCTCACCGCGCCCGCGCGGCGAGTCGCCACCCCAACGAAAACGGCCGCCTCCTCTTGCGAGGAGACGGCCGTTTCGAGCCTCACGAACCGCACGTTCGCGCGCGATCCGGTCCAGGCGGAGCGATCAGTCGACGCCGACGACGAACGACACGCTCGTCGTGCCGGAGCCGCCGATGTTCAGGGTCTGGAAGTTCTTCGCGCCCTCGACCTGGTAGGCCCCGGCCTGGCCGGTCACCTGGAGGTACGAGTCGAGGACCTGACGGCAGCCGGTCGCGCCGACCGGATGCCCCGCGCCGATCAGGCCGCCCGACGGATTGATCGGGTGCTTGCCGTCGATCTCGAGCCAGCCTTCCTCGACCGCCTTCCAGGACTCGCCGGGGGCGGTGATCCCGAAGTGGTCGATCGCCATGTACTCGGAGGTCGTGAAGCAGTCGTGGGTCTCGATTCCGTCGATCCCGTCGACGCCGTCGATGCCCGCGCGCTTCATGGCGTTCATGACCGTGCTGCGCACGTGCGGCAGCACGTACTGGTCGTGGGCGCTCTCCGCGACCTTGTCGTCGAACTTGAGCCGCGCCGTGTTGTGGCCCCAGCCCTTGATCCGCGGGATCTCCGAGAGCTTCTTGCCCACGCCCTTGGCCCACTTCTCCGCGTACTCGCGGGAGGCGAGGAAGAGCGTGACCGCTCCGTCCGTCACCTGGGAGCAGTCGGAAATCCGGATGCGTCCGCCGATCGCCGGGTTGTCGTCCGTCCGCACGAGCGCGTGATCCTTGTTCATGTACCAGGTGCGCGTCTGGGCGTTCGGGTTGAGCTTGGCGTTCGCGTAGTTGATCTTCGAGATCTCGGCGAGGTGCTCGTCCTTCAGGCCGTAGCGCTTGTCGTACTCGTCACCGAGGCGACCGAAGAGCTTCGGGAAGGGCGCGTCGATCCCCTTCGCCTCCTCCTCGAACCAGGCCGCGGTCCCGAGGTAGGTCCCGCCCGTGCCCGAGTCGACCGTCTTCATCTGCTCGATGCCGACGACGGCCTGCAGGTCGTAGCGACCGGCCTCGATCTCCGCCGAAGCGGCGAGGAGCGCGATCGAGCCCGAGGCGCAGGCTGCCTCGTGGCGGCCCGTGGGCAGGCCCGAGAAGGCCGGGTCGACCTCCGTGAAGAAGGCGCCGAGGTGGCCCTGCATGCAGTAGAGCTCGGCGGCGAAGTTGCCGACGTGTGCGCTCTCGACCTCTTCCGGCGCGATCTCGCACGCCTCGAGGGCGCCGACGACGCTCTCGCGCATCAGGGCGGAGAAGTGCTTGTTCTCCTTCGTCCAGTTCCGCGCGAAATCCGTCTGGTAACCCCCGAGCACGTAGACTTCGGATCCAGCAGCCATGATGTCATCTCCTCCGGGACGCTCGTCGAGCACGCGCTCCGAGCCGTCTGATTGGACGGGTCGCCGTGCGCCCGCAGACGCCGCGCGACTCCGCGTTTCCTACTCGGCGACGAAGAACTTGCCGACGTTGATGCGGGTGTGGTTGAAGAAACGCTTCGGCTCGCCCGTCTTCGCGGCCTGCGCCAGCGCGGCGGGAACCTCGAGGCCGGCTTCCGCGATCAGGTCGACCGTCGTCTGCGCTCCGAACGCGTCCACGAGGACCGACGGCGGCGCCACGTTGAAGCCCATGCCCATGATCCGGTCGATCCCGTCGATCGTCTCCGTGACCTCGCCCACCCGGTGGAAGGCGTAGGCGACGTAGCCGGCGATCACCTTGCGGGCGATCTTCGCGTGCTCTCCGCCGGCGGCGGCGAACACCGCCATGCCTTCCTTGTAGCGTCCGTCGCGGTGGAGCGCGGCCACCTCGTCGATGTAGCCGAGCTCCGGGAGCACGATCTCGTCCGCCGGCGTGTAGTCACCGCTCGCCGGGTCGAGAACGAGCCGCTTCTTGCCGTCCTTCTTGAAGAAGCCGCCCCCGGACTTGTTGCCGAGGACGCCCTTCCCCATGAGGTCGGCCATGTAGGCGGGCAGCTTGTTCGTCTCGTGCGCCTCGTCGTTCGTGTTCTCGTAGACGTTGTCGACGATCGCGCGATGGATGTCCCAGCCGACGAGATCGATCGTGGCGAGGGGCGTCATGGCGCGGCCCGTGTAGGGCCCGATCAGCTTGTCGGTCAGCGCGACGCCGATCTCTCCGGCCAGCTGCGCGACCTCGTTCATGACCTTGAAGCCGACCCGGTTGCCCGCGAAGGCCGGCGTATCCGCCGTGCGGACCATCTCCCGCCCGAGGAGCAGCGTCGAGTACGCGTCGATGAAGTCGACGAGCTCCGGGTCCGTATCGTCGCCGGCGATCAGCTCGGTTCCGACGATCACGTTCGGGGGGTTGAAGAAGTGGAGCCCGAGGAAGTTCTTGCGGAACGAGTCGGAGCGCCCTTCGCAGAGCTTGTTGATCGAGAGGCCCGACGTCACCGTCGCGACGATCGAGTCGTCCCGACGCGCGGCCTCGACCTTGTCGAAGATGTCCTTCTTCAGGTCGAAATCCTCGGTCAGGGCCTCGAAGATGAGGTCCGCCCCGGCGCAGGCGCTCGCGAGATCGTCGTCGTAGCTCCCCGTCCGGGCGCGGTTCGCGACCGTGGGAGAGCGGACCTGCTTGATCGCGGCGGCGAGGCCCTCCTCGGCCTTCTCCTTCGTGCGGGCGAGGAACGTCACTTCGGGAACGGCCTGGGTGAAGAGCGCGGCGCTCCCATATCCCATCGTGCCGTTCGCGCCGAGCACGACCACGCGCTCGATCTTGCGGCTCGCGACGAGCTGCCGCATCTCCTTCGGGCTCAGGTTGGACATCGGGGTCTCTCTCTCGACCGAGCCTCGCGGGGCTCGGGTTTCAGCGGGCACCGTGCATACCCATCGTTCGTCGGCGTGTCGGCCCGGATCTCCACCGGGTCCGATCGTGCTCGTTTCCGGAGCACGCCCACGAGCGTTCGGCGCTCGGGCCGGACGATCGACGGGGGGCGCTCCGAGGAAGCGGGACGAGTGCGGAGATCGAGCAGCGGGCGCCGCCCGGGTCTCCGCGGGGGCAGAGCTTCCTCTATTCCCAGTGGCCCCGCCAGAGGCCGAGGGGTCACCCGGAGTCAGTCTCCTGCCGTCGGATTTCCCACGCAGGACGAGGAGTTGCGTCGAAGCTGCGCGCGGCCCGCAGCGGGCCGCGGAGCGGCCGCCCGAGCCCCTTCAGGACCGCCGGAAGGCGTCGAGGAGCTCCGCCTCCTTCTCCTTCGCCGCCTCGAGCTGAGCGTCCTTCACCGTATCGAAGCCCCGGATGTGCTCCGGGATGCTGGCGATCTCGACGGCGAGCGCCCGGTTGCCCAGCGTGAGGTCCCGGAGGAGCTCGTCGAGGGTCGTCTCGTACTCCGCCAGGAGGGCCCATTCGCGTTTGCGGTGGGCCGTCCTGTTGAAGATGTCGAGGAAGGAGTGGCGCAGGAACTTGAAGTGCCGGAGGAGCTTCAGCACAGCGAAGACCCGCCGGTCGATGTTGAGCTTCCGGACCCGTCCGGTGTTCTCGTCGCGCGGGAAGAAGAGCTGGGGCGCCAGGTGGAACTGGAGCTTGTAGTTGCCCTCGAACTCCGCATCCAGCTGGCGCTGGAACGCGTCGCTCGCCCACAGCCGCATGACCTCGAACTCGTCCTTCACCGCCATCAGCTTGAAGAGGTAGCGGGCGACGGCCTCCGCCAGCGGGTGGTCCTCGGCACCGATGGCGCGCTCCGCCGCGACGACCTGCTCGACCCGCTCGGCGTAGCGTCGCGCGTAGGCTTCGTTCTGGTAGTCGGTCAGGAATCGCACCCGGCGCGCGATCAGGTCTTCGAGGCTCTCCGATCGGGGCGTCGCCTGGGAGTCGCGGACCCGGGAGGCCGCGAGCTCACGGACCTTCTCCGGGTCGTGCGCCGCCAGCCGCCCCCAGGACAACGCGCGCTTGTTCATCTCGATCGCGCGCCCGTTGAGCTCGATCGCCCGCTCGAGGGCGGGGAGCCCGACCGGGATCAATCCCTTCTGGAGCGCGTAGCCGACGAGGAAGAGGTTCGCGCCGATGGCGTCGCCGAGCAGCGCCGTCGCGAGCTTCGTCGCTTCGACGAACTCGGCGCGCTCCGATCCGACGGCGGCGGTGATGCGCGACTCCATCCCCGCCGACGACATGTCGAGATCCGCATTCGTCGCGAAGTCGGCCGTCGGCGCCACGTGCGTGTTCACGATGGCGGTGGTGCGGCGGGGCGAGAGCTTCTGCATCCCGTCCTGACCGGTCGCCACGACGATGTCGCAGCCGAGGGCGAGGTCCGCGCCGCCCGCCGGGATCCGCGTCGAATGCAGCTCTTCCGGCGTCTTCGCGACGCGCACGTGGCTCGCCACCGCGCCGTTCTTCTGGGCGAGGCCCGTCACGTCGAGGAGCGACACGCCCTTGCCCTCGAGATGCGCGGCCATCCCGACCAGGGCACCGATCGTGATGACGCCGGTCCCGCCGATGCCGGCGACGAAGATGTTGAAGGGCTGCTCGAGCGGAGCCACCGGCGCTTCGGGCAGGTCCGCGAAGAGCGAGCTCGCGCCCTCCCCGGCGTCGATCGCCTTCGCTTCGACCTTTCGGATCTGCCCGCCGATCACGGACGCGAAGCTCGGGCAGTAGCCCTCGAGGCAGGAGTAGTCCTTGTTGCAGGACGACTGGTTGATCGTGCGCTTACGGCCGAACTCGGTCTCGACGGGCTCGATCGAGATGCAGTTGCTCTGGACCGAGCAATCCCCACAGCCCTCGCAGACCAGCTCGTTGATCACGATCCGCCGGTCCGGGTCGGGAAAATCGCCCCGCTTGCGGAGACGGCGCGCCTCGGCGGCGCAGGTCTGGTCGTAGAGGATCGCGGTCACGCCGGGAATCTCGCGCAGCTCCTTCTGGACGACGTCGAGCTCCTTGCGGTCGTGCACCGTCACGCCGACCGGGAACGTGCCCGGGACGTATTTCTGGATGTCGTCCGAGAGGACGGCGATCCGGTCGATCCCCTCCGCCGCGAGCTGGCGCGCGATCTCCGGGGTGGTGATCTCGCCGGCCATCTCCTCGCCCTCGATCGGCTGTCCGCCGGTCATGGCGACCGCACCGTTCACGAGGATCTTGTACGTGATGTTCACGCCCGCGGCGACGGCCGCTCGGATCGCGAGGAACCCGGAGTGGAAGTAGGTGCCGTCGCCCATGTTCTGGAAGATGTGGTCGACTTCGCAGTACGGCGCCTGTCCGATCCAGTTGACGCCCTCGGCGCCCATCTGGTTGACCGCGAGGGTGCGCCGCTCGGGAAGGAAGACGGCCATGCCGTGACAGCCGATGCCGCCGAGGGCGATCGAGCCCTCGGGCACGACGGTCGAGCGGTTGTGCGGACAGCCCGAGCAGAAGGACGGCAGGCGCGTGAGTCCCCCCTGCGCCACCTGCAGGCCGGGCGCCTCCGGATCCGGCGTGAGGCGCGCCGCCCAGTCCGGCGCCTCGCGCGTGATCCAACGGCGGAGGATGCCGGCGACGATCCCGGGCGTGAGCTCGCCGATCTGCGGCACGAGCGGCGAGCCGTCGATGTCCAGCTTGCCGAGGAGCCGCGGACGCTCCGGCAGGTTGTAGAGCGTCGTGGCGATCTGCTCTTCGAGGATGCCCTTCTTCTCCTCGATGATCAGCAGGTCGTCGTGACCCCGGGCGAAGGCGCGGGCGCCCTCGCGTTCGATCGGCCAGGTCAAGCCGACCTTGTAGATCGAGACGCCGAGCTCCTTCGCCTTCTCGTCGTCGAGCCCGAGATCCTCGAGCGCCTGACGGAGATCACCGTACGCCTTGCCGGTCGTGACGATCCCGAGCCGCCGCTTGGGCGACTCGAGCGCGACGCGGTCGATCGGGTTCGCGCGCAGGAAGGCCTGGAGCGCGACGAGGCGATGCTCGAAGAGACGCTCTTCGACCATCTGCGGGATGTTCGACCAGCCGATGTGGATGCCGCCGGGCGGCGGCTCCCAGTCCGTCGGCGTGACGAGCTGAACGCGGCTCGGCGAGACCGCGACCGACCCGCTGCTCTCGATCGTGTCGGTCAGGCACTTGAAGCCGATCCAACAACCCGAATAACGCGACAGGGCCCAGCCGTAGATGCCGAAGTCGAGGTAGTCCTGCACGCTCGAGGGATTCAGCACCGGGATGCCGCAGTGGATCATCGCCGGCTCGCTCTGGTGCGCGATCGAAGACGACTTGGCGCCCGGGTCGTCGCCCATCAGCGCGAGCACGCCCCCGTACTGGGACGTCCCGGCGTAGTTCGCGTGCTTGAGCGCGTCGCAGGAGCGGTCGACGCCGGGCCCCTTGCCGTACCACATGCCGAAGACGCCATCGACCTTCGGCCCGTCCATGAGCACTGCCTGCTGCGTCCCGAAGATCGTGGTCGCGGCGAGATCTTCATTGAGCCCCGGCTCGAAGTGCACGTCGTGCTCTTCGAGCTCGCGCTTGGCCTGCCACAGG
>JAUIMK010000149.1 GCA_030432735.1 bacterium | reverse complement strand
CTATCCCCAGGACGAAGAGGTCCTGCTCGAGGTGCTGCGGCATCCGCGGACCGTGATGACCTTCTCGGATTCGGGCGCCCATCTGAGCCAGATCAGCGACGCGTCGATCCAGACGCATCTGCTCGGACACTGGGTGCGCGACGTCGGCGCCTTCAGCCTCGAAGAAGGGGTGCGGATGTTGACCCTCGAGCCGGCGCAGGCATGGGGCTTCGCGGACCGCGGGTTGCTTCGAGAAGGCATGCTGGCGGATCTCAACGTCTTCGATCCGGAGACCGTCGGTCCCGCGGTGCCCCGGGTCGTCGACGATCTGCCCGGGGGCGGATTGCGGCTCTCGCAGGGCGCGACGGGATTCGCGGCGACGGTCGTGGCGGGGGAGGTCGCTTTCCGGGACGGCGCCGCGACGGGCCGGAACGCGGGCCGGCTGATCCGCAACCGCCGGGCAACGGGACGCGACTGAACGCGGAGCTCGAACAGCCTTCGCCGCGATCTCCGAAGGCCGCGGGCAGAGTATGGACGACCGAAGCAAAGGGGGCGCCGATGGCGACACCGACCAGGGAAACGCTCGACAGGCTCTTCGACACGCTCTCGAACTGGGGGCGCTGGGGCGACGACGACGAGCTCGGGACCTTGAATCACCTGCGGCCGGAGCACGCCGCGCAGGCGGCATCGAGCGTTCGCGAGGGACGCTCGATCAGCCTCGCGCACGACCTCGAGCTCACGCCTTCTCCCGAGACGCCGATTCCGGCCCAGCACCACATGCTCGCTTCCGGGGACGCCCGCGACGACAGCGGCATCCCCGGCTACGAGGCGGCGCGCGACTTCGTCGGCGCCCACGTGCACGGGCTCGGCGTCACGCACATCGATGCCCTCTGCCACATGTTCGTGCGCGGCCGGATGTACAACGGCGTGCCCGCGGAGGAGGTCCGCAGCGACGGCGCGCGCCGCAACACCCTGCTCAGCTTCGCCGACGGCATCGTGGGGCGCGGTGTGCTGCTCGACGTCGCCCGCGCGCGTGGCGTGGAGTTCGTGGACGGCAACGAGGCGATTCGCCTCGCCGAGGTCGAGGAGGCGCTGGAAGGGCAGGGGGTCGCGATCGAGACCGGCGACATCCTGCTCGTCGCGACCGGACGCTGCGCTCGGCGTCGTCTCGCCGGCGGGCCTCTCGATCCGGCGGACGGGATGGTCGGACTCCACGCGGAATGTCTCCCCTGGCTTCGTGAGCGCGAGATCTCCGTCCTCGGGAGCGACGGCATCTCCGATCCGCTGCCCGGAATCGGCATCCCCGACTGGCCCTTCCCGATCCATCAGATCGGCATCACCGGTCTGGGCCTGCCGCTGATCGACAACCTCGCCCTCGGCGAGCTGTGCGCGGCCTGCGCCGCGGCGGATCGGTGGTCGTTCCTCTTCACGCTGGGCGCGATGCGCGTGCCGGGCGCGACGGGGTGTCCCGTCAATCCGATCGCGGTGCTCTAGGCGCGCCTGGCGCGGAGACCCGGTCCGCCTCGCGATCGACGGAGGATCCATGTCAGCGATTCCCGATCACGTCCCCGACGAGCTCGTCCATCCCTTCGACTTCCGCCTCGATCCGCGGATCGCCGTCGACCCGTGGTCCTTCTTCGCGAGCGCAGCGGACCTTCCCGAGGTCTTCTGGTCGCCGGATCTCGGTGGCCACTGGGTCCTCGCCCGCGCGGCGCGGATCGAGGAGGCGTGGATGCGCCCCGATCTCTTCTCGGCGAAGAGCGTGAGCGTGCCGCGGATCGACAGCCCCTATCGCCTGATCCCCAACAACCTGGATCCGCCGGAGCACCGCGCCTATCAGCAGATCTTCACGCGCCAGATGTTCGCCCCGCGGATCATCGACGCGCTCGCCTTCGAGTTCCGCGCCATGACGCGCGCGCGGATCGACGCCTTCGTCGGGGAAGGCCGGGCCGACTTCAACGCCGAATACGCGCAGCCCCTTCCGGTCCAGATCTTCCTCAGCATGCTGGGCGTGTCGCCCGACCGTCGAAGCGAGTTCGATTCGGGCGTCCAGCGCGTCTTTCGCGGCACGACGCCCGAGGACGTGTTCGGCGGCATGACCGAGGTCGCGCAGCTCCTCGACGAGTGGATCGAGGGCGAGATGGCGGATCGCGACGCGCCCCGGGACGCGCACGTGCTCGAGGCGATGCTGCGCGCGGAGATCGACGGGCGGCGACTCGACAAGGCGGAGCTCACGAGCATGGCGACGATGCTCATGCTGGCGGGACTCGACACGGTCACGAGCGCGACGCTCCACCAGGTGCTCTTCCTGGCGACCCATCCCGAACACCGTCAGCAGCTGATCGACGACCCCGGGAAGATCCCGAACGCCGTCGAAGAGCTGCTCCGCCGCTTCAGCGCGCCCAACCTCGGACGGATCGTCGCGAAGGACTGCACCTTCGCCGGAGTCCCGATGCGGGAGGGCGACATGGTCCTGCTCTCGACGACCATCGCCGGTCTCGACGGGGAGCGTTTCGAGCGTCCCTTCGAGGTCGATTTCGATCGCCTCGGCTTGAAGGCGGATTCGCTGTCGTTCGGAACCGGCATCCACATGTGCAGCGGACACGCCCTCGCGCGGACCGAGCTCGCGATCACCCTCGAGGAGCTGCTGCCGCGGCTGCCGAACCTGCGGCTGTCCGAGGACGCCGAGATCCGATACGCGTCGGGCGGGACGCTGGCGATCACCTCGCCGGTTCCGCTCGAGTGGGACGCCTAGCGCGCGGTCGGCGTCCGGCCGCCCGGATCCGGTCGGCTCGTCGCGCTCAGCCCGACCACGCGAGGGCTTCGACCCGGTGGACGATCCGCCAGCTTTCGTCTCGCCGCTCGAGCAGGTCTTCGTAGAAGATCCCCGTATGCGTCAGCCGCCGTTCCTCGCCGATCTGCATCGTGACGTGGCACGCGACGGGGACCCGCGTCCGCGCACTCGCGCCTTCGAGGGTCAACCGGAGCCCGCCGGTGATCCGTTGGGCCTCGACCATGGTTCCGCGCAGTCCGAGGAGCCAGGCGCGGTAGTCCGCGTAGCTGCACTCGGGCTGGCCGAAGTCGGAGAGATCGACCCGGGCGTCGGCGGCGAAGGTCGTGTCGTAGGCCTCCATGTCGAAGGCTTCGGCCGCGGCGAGCTGGCGGTCGTAGAGGTCCATGATGGCGAAGCGATCCTGCATCTCTTCGAGCGTGTAGCGGCGGTCCGGCATGACTCTCCCGATCGGCACGCGACGAGCGCGCTGGGACGATTGTAGGCGAGTCCGCGTCCGTCTAGGATGCCTGGAGATCGACATACTTGATACGAGGAGAGGGCATGATCACGTTCACGTTCGTCAAGAAGCGCGAGGGCTGGACCGACGAGGCGTTCTTCGCGCGCTGGGCCGAGCACACGCGGGACTTCGACCTGGTCGACCACCCCTACATCACGAAGAATCGCCTGCTCCTCATCCAGGGGCCGACGCCCTATGTCGGCATCGCCGAGAACCACTGGCCCGATGCGGAGAGCCTCGCCGCGACCTCGAAGTTCTACGAAGAGACCGAACGCGGACGCGCGCACTGGGCCGACCTCGAGAGCTTCATGGACATCGAGGGCTCACCGACGGTCGTCGTCGGCCAGGAGGTCGACGTCGGTCCCGAGGGCATCACGCAGCTCTTCCCCGTCGTCGGGTCGGGCGAGTGAACGGGGTCGGCGGGGCATCGCTCCCCGACGGCCTGCGCGATTGGATCGAAGGCGCGGCCGGTGGTTCCGTGGTGGAGAGCGTCTCGCACCACGAGGGCGCCAGTCGTTCGGCCTGGAACGTCGACGTCGAGTGCGAAGGGTCGCCCCGACCGCTCTTCGTGCTCCAGGACAAGCGGGAGGGGGGCGGGAGCGCGCGGGACGCGGTCGTGCTTCGTGCGCTCGCCTCGAGCGGGGTCCCGGTTCCCGAGGTCGTGGCGGCGGACGAAGGTCGGTCAGCGATCCTGCTCTCGCGCCTTCCCGGCCGTTCGGACTTTCCCGCGGCGGACGAGCCGGAGGCGAGGCAGGAACAGACCGCCGCGAACCTGATGGCGCTCACGGCGAAGCTGCACGACCTCGATCCGCGCGCGCTCGACATTCCGCATCTCACGCTCCCCGACGCGCCCGAGGACTGCGCGCGGGGCACGATCGCGCAGGCGCGCGGCGCGGCGACGGCGCTCGGGGACGCCGCGGATCCCTTCTTCGCGTTCGCCCTCGACTGGCTCGAAGCGAACGTGCCGACGACGGTCGAGCGCTATTCGCTCGTCCACAGCGACATGGGGCCCGGCAACTTCCTCTACGAGGCGGGGCGGGTCACCGGGATCGTCGACTGGGAGGTCGCGCACTACGGTGATCCGATGGAGGATCTCGCGGCGATCGCGATTCGCGACATGGCGACGCCGATCGGCTCCCTCGCGCGCCGCTTCGAGGAGTACGCGAGCGCCTCCGGGCGCCCGGTCGACCTGGCCCGCGTCCACTACTACCGGGCGCTGGTGCTGGTCCGGAACAGCCTGATGATCGGCCTGGGGCTGGCCCATCCGACGGAAGCGACCGACGTGGAGGAGATGACCATGTACCAGACGCTGCTCGTTCGTGCGGCGGCGCTCGTGCTCTGCGACAACCTGGGGATCGAGCGCCCGCAGCGACCGACGCCGACCGCGGACCGCCTCACGGCGGAGCGGGCGGACGTGGCCCTGCTGCTGGGAATCGCTCCGTCCGCCCTTGCGGACGAGCAGTCGATCGAGGCCGCGCTCCGGGCCGCGCTCGCGACCGACGAGGCGCGCCACGGCGAGCGGCGCGCCGACTTCGCCCGCTACTTCGCGCGCCGGATGCATCGTCTCGCGCAGGAGCGGAAGGCGCTCCTCGGACCCCTCTTCGAACGTCTCCCCCAGCCGCTGGTCGCGCGATGATCGGCCGCGACCCGGATCTCGTCGTCACGCCGGAGGACGACGCCTTCCATCGGCCGGAGTCGGACGATCCGTCGTGGATCGAGACCCTCTGGTTCCCGTTCTTCGTTCCCGAGGAGTCGCTCTCGGCTTCGATCCGCGTGCGTCTCAGTCCGAATCTCGGAGAGCTCGAAGCGACGGTCGCGGGCTGGAAGGGCGAGTCGCAGGGGCTCTTCGGCGACCGGATCACCGAGTCGCTCGAGGGCGAGCCCGATCTGCGCCGGCTGCATCTCGGAGACCGGCTCTCGATCGAATGTCAGGAGCCCCTGTCGCGCTATCGGATCCGGCACCAGGGACCCCACTCGTCCCTCGATCTCGAGTTCGCCGCGATCATGCCGCCGAACCCCGTGCCGCCGGAGGCGTCGCCGGGGATGTTCGCAGGGCATTTCGAGCAGTCCGGTCACGTCGGCGGGACGCTCGATCTCCATGGGCGAAGCGTCGAGATCGACTGCCATTCGATCCGGGATCGTTCCTGGGGCCCGCGGCACATGCCCGAGCGGCTGCGCCTCGGGAACGCCTACGCGACCGCGGCGGACTCGGCCTTCTTCGCGTACATCCAGCCGGACGACGACGGGAGGGAGCTCGTCACGCACGGCTACCTGTTGCGGGACGGAGTCGAGGCGGTGCTGACCGGAGGGCTCCGCGAGACGACGCTTCGAGACGGGATGCCCGTCGCCGTCCACCTCGAGGCGGAAGACGCGGCGGGCCGGCGCTTCGCGGTGGCGGGCGAGTGCGTGAACACGATGGCGTCGAACGCCGGGAACGGGGTCTATGCGGTCCTGAACCTCGTGCGCTGGGAAGGCGACGGAAGCGTTCGCTGGGGCGAGAACCACGACGTCTGGTCCGAGACCGACTGGCTCGCGGCCGGGCGGGCACGGCTCTGAATCGATCGCCTCAGGCCGGGCGCGACGGCGCCGGATTCCGCGAGAGCAGCTCGATCACTTCCTCGATCAAGGGGCCGAGCTTCTCCGCGATCGCCGCGTCCGACCGATCGAGATAGTCGGACGGGACGACGACCAGAGGCAGGTCGGGGAGCCCGTGCATCTTCGCGTGCGAGCGCGCCGCGAACGCGAAGGGTTCCGTCACGAAGGTGAGGCTGGGCGTACCCTGCCGCTCCAGATGGATCGCGTCGAGCAAACTGCCCGACGTGCAGGAGCCTCATTTGGCCAGGCCGTTGATCACTCCGTCGAAGCCGCTGAAGCGTTCGATCATCGCCGCCTCGGCGGGCCGTGAGAGGACGGGCTTGACCTCGAGATGGAACTCGTCGATGCCGAGGCGTTCGCGGAGCGCCGCTTCGAGGACGCGCGTGTAGCCCGGGAAATGCGGTCCGGTCATGTGTTCCGGCTCGTTGCTGAGGAAGCCGATCCGGCGGAGCGCGTCGGGGGATCCCCTGCGGCGGGCGAGGCTTCCGGAACGTTCGGGCGCCGGGCCTCGAGGGTCGACGAGTTCGATCATGGAGAATTCTCCTTTCGGGTCAGGCGTCGTCGCTCGCGCGTTCCGGCGCGAGCGAGCGGGTGATCGCGAATCCGCCGAGATGTCCCCAGGACGGACAGACGGAGGCGCAGGGGATGCTGTCGGCACCGCTCACGACGACGTGGATCGCGTCGGGGGAAGCGGTGACGGGCACGCGGGTCTCGGGGTCTTCCTGGTCGACCCAGTCGGGCCACCAGTCGTAGCGGGCCGCCGCCGACACCGCCGGTCGGCCGTCCGCCTCGACGCGAATGTCGCCGATTCGCCGTCGCGCGTTCTGCCAGAGGAATTCCTGGACGCGCCCACGCGTGAAGCCTTCGCCGGCGAGCTGCCGCGCCATCGAAGGACTGAACACGACGAGCATCTCGCCCATCGTATGCGTGTTCGAGTTGCCGCGCGCGCGCATCTGGTCCGCCACCAGCTCGAGCCAGCGCTCGCCGACGGGGCCGTCGTCCGGCGTCGCGACGCCCCACAGGTTCGCGATCTGCGGCGACTCGCAGGCGAAGACGGTGACGGCGCTCTCGTCGCGGTCGAGGCCCCGGTCCTCGTGGAAGCGCGGCCACGGCGTGTTGTCCGGCTCCTCGGGCAGGCAGAAGGCCATTCGTCCGGGGTGCCCCATGATCTCCTGGACCGGCTCGCGCGGATACGCGCCGCCGAGATTCCAGATCGCCAGCCGAATCGCCCGACCGATCGCGAGGTTGGCGCGGGCGCCGCCGCCGTTCCAGACCGACTCGCCGGTCGCCATCTCGAGCTGGCGCACGATCGGTCCGGACACGAGGGCGAGGGGCCAGCAGGGATGGGTCGTGGTGACGACGCCGGCGAGATTGAAGCGGGGGTCGAGCATCGCCTCGAGGGCGCGAAGCACGACGGGCATGTGCTCGGGCCGGCAGCCGGCCATGGCGGCGTTCGCGGCGATCGCCTCCACGGTCGCCTCCTGCCGGCGCGGCGGGATCTCGCCGATCACGCGATCCCCGGGCAGGCCCGCGCCTTCCACGAGGGCGTCCACCACGCTCCGCTCCGGCGGAAAGGTCGGGAGCCCGTCGGTCAGGCGGAGTCGGTAGCTGAGCTCCGGCCACTCGTTCGGGTCGATGTTCGCGGGCAGGACTTCGATCAAGCCGTGGATCCTCTTCGTTCCGTCGGATTCGGGCGCTGCGTCGCCCTCAGTCCATCCGCTCGCCGACCCAGTCCGGGAACTCGAGCGGCGGGTTCGGCAGGAGCTCGATCCCGCGCTCCCTGCAGAAGGCTTCGTGGGCTTCCTTGTCCGCGGGCACCGCCCGCGGATCGCCCATCATGATCTCGTAGAGGAGCGCGCCTTCCGGTCCGCCGATGATCGGACCGAACATCGCGCCCTTCTCGAGGGTCACGTGCATCCCCTTGGTGCAACGCTGATCGCCGATCGTGACCTCGCCTTCGAGCACGTAGACGATGTGGTCACTCATGTGTCCGTGGCGCTCGATCACCATGCCCGGGGCGTAGCGGGCGTAGAGGCAGAGCCGCTCCGGCGTCCATTCGAGGTACTTCTCCCAGACGGAGACCCGTTCGTCCCCGTGCATCTGCGCCTTGACTTCGTACCAGTCCTCGTCGTCGACGTGCCGGAAGGCCAGACGGGGCTCGTTGGATTCGCTCATTCGTTCTTCCTTCTTCCTCTTCGCTTCCCGGGCGACCGGGTTCAGGAGACGCGCGCGGCCGTCGCGCGGACGGCCTCGAGTCGAGCCGGTCCGTACTCCAGAAAGACGGGGACGCCCTCGAACTCGAAATCGGGGGAGAGGCTCACGTCGCCGGGGGCGAAGCACTCGAGGAACGCCATCGTCACTTCCTGGGCGACCAGGCGAGCGATCGCCGCGCCGATGCAGTGGTGCGCTCCGCCCGAGAAGGAGATGTGTCGCGGGAGCCCGCGATCGAGGCGATAGGCGTCGGGGTCGTCGAAGACCGCTTCGTCGCGGTTCGCCGAGGCGATGCCGACGAGGACCGAGTCGCCCTCGTCGATGGAGACGCCGGCGATCTCGGCGGGCTTCCGGCAGACGCGCATCACGAAGAGCACCGGGGGGTCGAGTCGCAGGCTCTCCTCGACTGCCGCCGGAACGAGGGTCGGCTGACGATGGAGCCTCTCGTGGAGCTCGGCGTCGCGGAGGAGTCGATACAGGATGCTCCCGAGGAGGTTCGTCGTCGTCGAGATCCCGCCGAGTACGATGTGCGCGGTCAGCGACCGGAGGACCGTCGGTGAGAGCGGCTCGCCGAGATGGTGACTGCGCGCCAGGCGCGTGATGAAGCTCGCGTCGTGGGTCCGGTCGCGATGGGACTCGACGAGGTCGTCGAGGTAGGCCGCGAACTCGGGGAAGGCCCCGGCGAGCCCGTCGCCGCGATCGGTCCGGTTCATCGACGTCCACTCGCTGTGCAGCAGCTCGCGGGCCCAGGCGACGATCCGGTCCGTGTCCTCGAGCGGGAAGCCGACGAGGTGGAAGCTCACGAGGTTGCTGATCCGGTCGGTGAAGGTCGCGATCAGGTCCCGCGGCTCGCCGGGGACCCAGTCGAGGAGGAGCCGCTTCGCCTCGCCGCGTGCGAAAGGGCGGGCCGCTTCGACGGCGTGTTTGTCGAAGGAGCCGCGCAGGATCCGACGCAGCGCCGGATGACGCGGCGGATCCATCTCGCCTAGCATGCGTTCGTCGTCCGGCATCTCGACGGCCTTGAAGCCGTTGCCGTTCGCGAAGGTGAAGGGGTCGCGCAGCACCGTCCAGCAGTCGGCCATGCGCGCGACGTAGACCTGCCCGCCATCGAGCCGGACGACCGGCGATGTCCGTCGCCACTCCGCGAGGAGGGGCCACATGTTCTGGGTCTGGCGGTGGTCGTGCAGGTCGAACGCAGGGTCCGGCATGGCGCTCGCTTCGGGGCTTCGGTCCCGCTTCGGAGATCGACGCGGGCCGTCCGCGTCGAGCGTGATCGTCTGCGAGATCGTCGTGACTCGGCGGCGAGGGTACGCGGCCGAGTCGTCGTCGATCGAGAGTAGCGACCCGTCAGAACTGGAAATAGATGAAATCCGGCCCCCGGCTGCTTCGGAGCGTCAGGATGCCCAGGAAGAGGAGCGACGCTCCGAGGGCGCGCCAGGGGAGGGTCCGCTCCTCCCATCGTTCACCGAGTCGAGCGCGGGTGGTCACGTCCAGCGCGGTCTGGAGGACGAGCGGCGCCGCGCAGACCGCGACGTGAACGAAGAGCAGCCCCGCGAAGCGCCAATCCGCTTCGGGGGTCGATCTCGGATCCAGCGTCAGGAGCCGCCAGAGCCAGTCGCCGTCGCGCTCGCGGAAGATCAGCCAGCCTACGTGGGTCAGCGCGAAGGTGACGACGATCTGGATCGGCCATGCCCAGCGCGGCGGGGCCGGCATCCGCTGCGCGATCAGGAGCAGCACACCCCAGTAGAAGCCCCAGAGGACGAAGTTCCAGCTGGCGCCATGCCACAGGCCGCTGACCAGGAACACGATCAGGAGATTGACCGAGTGACGCCGCCGATTGCCGCCGAGGGGGATGTAGACGTAGTCGCGAAACCAGGTGGAGAGCGTGATGTGCCAGCGCCGCCAGAACTCGCTCGGCCCTCGTGCGAGGTAGGGGTGGCGGAAGTTCTCCGCGAGCTCGAAGCCGAGCAGCCGGGCGGTGCCGCGGGCGATGTCCGTGTAGGCGGAGAAGTCGGCGAAGATCTGGACGCCGAAGCCGAGGACACCGACCCAGAGGAGCGGCCAGCTCGGGTCGTTCAGGCTGAAGATGCGATCCACCGTGATGGAGACGTTGTCGGCGACCACGAGCTTCTTGAAGAAGCCCCAGACCATGAGCAGGAGGCCTTCGCGGGCGGCGACCGGATCGAAGCGCCTTTCGTTCGCGACCTGCGGCAGGAGCCGTTGCGCGCGTTCGATCGGACCCGCGACGAGCTGGGGGAAGAACGAGACGTAGACGGCGTAGTCGAGCAGGTCGCGGTGGGGCTCGAGCCGTCCCCGGTAGACGTCGATCGTGTAGCAGAGGGTCTGGAAGGTGTAGAAGCTGATGCCGACCGGCAGGATCAGCCGGAGCGTGGGCTCCGAGAATCCGAGTCCGAGGGCCATCACGTTGTCGAGGAAGAAGTCCCGGTACTTGAAATAGCCGAGCATGCCGAGGTTGACCGCGAGCGAGAGGACGAGCCAGCGCCGCCGCCCCTTCCCCGCGCGCCCGAGGCCGAGGCCGCAGGCGTAGTCCGTCAACGTGCTGGTCACGAGCAGCACGAGGAACCACGGGTGGACCCAGCCGTAGAAGATCGCGCCCGCGACGAGGAGCAGGGCATTCTGGCCGCGTCGCGGCAGCTGCCACCAGACCGAGAGGATGGCCGCCAGGAAGGCGAGGTATTCGAAGGACTGGAAGAGCATTAGTCCGAGCGCCCCAGGACCCGGCGCGCGAAGAGCTCCGTCCAGTCGCGCTCGTGCGCCTGCGAGATGTGATCCGCGGTCCCGTACCACGCGCGGGTGACTTCTGGATCCCCCGAGAAGTCGTGGGTCTCCACCCCATGTCGTTCCGCGGCCGCGAAGAGCGCCCGATGCCAGGCCTCGACCTCCGGACCGTCCGGCCAGGTCCGCGTCTGGATCCGCACGAGGGTCAGCGGGATCCCTTCGTCGCGGGCCAGGCCGAGCAGGGCGGGCAGGGTGGAGCAACGCGCTCGACGCTCGAAGTCCTCGACGTCGAGCGTCGCGCCCTGGAGGAGGTCGTCGCCCACGGTGGGGCGGAGATGGCCGAGTCCGAAGCGTCGGTTGAGCGCTTCGCGAAAGGCGTAGGGCTCTTCGCCGGCGAAGAGCGCCCGGGGCGCGACGGCGAGGGCGACGTTCATCAGGTCGTCCGAGCGGACGTCGACGGTCGGCCAGATCGCCTGGGTCGCGCGGTAGGCCGCGGCTCGGAAACGATCGCCGGTCGTCGCGCAGTCCGCCTGCTCGATGGCCGCGAGGGCGGGCTCGTGCTCGAGCGACCAGGCGTGTCGCTGCTCCGGCGCG
>JAUIMK010000148.1 GCA_030432735.1 bacterium | reverse complement strand
CGCGATCGGAGAGGCCGACTGCCGCGAGCGCGGCCCGGGCCCGTCGCCTTCGCTCGCCCGGGGAGATCCCGGCGAAGATCATCGGCATCTCGACGTTCTGCAGCGCAGTCAGTCGCGGGACGAGATGGAAGGACTGGAAGATGAAGCCGATCCGTCGGAGCCGCGTCTCGGCCAGCGCGTCTTCGTCGAGACCCGCCACGTCCTCCCCCGCCAGGAGATAGCGGCCGCGATCCGGGGAATCGAGGCAGCCGAGCACGTTCAGGAGCGTGCTCTTCCCGGAGCCCGACGGGCCGATGATCGCGACGTACTCGCCGTCCTCGATCGTCTCGCTCACGCCACGGAGCGCATGGAGCTCCGTCTCACCCATGACGTAGGTGCGCCAGAGATCTTCGACGCGAATCACGCGGGGCGCTCCCCGGCCCTCACGAGCCGTCCCCCGTCGTCGCCCCGCTCTCCGCGTCGGCGACCGCGCGGACGCCCGCCGCGATCTCGAGTCGATCGAGCGCGACGACGATGCGCTCACCGCCCTCGAGTCCCGATCGGACCTCCGCGTACTGCCAGTTGCGCAGACCGATCTCGATCTCCCGCTCCACGAGCTCACCGTCCTCGAGCAGGAGCACGCGCTCGTTCCGCATGAGCGCCGACGTCGGCACGCGGATCACGTCCTTGCGGACGTCGAGGACGACCTCCGCGTCGGCGGAGGTCCCGGGCAGGAGCGACTCGGCCACCGCGGGGTCGTCGAGCGCCACCTCGATCTCGAGCGTGCGGTTCTGCGCCTCCTCGTCGAGCACGTAGGGCGCGACGCGAAGGACCGAGCCCATGAACGTCTCCCCGGGTCGCGAGTCGACGGTCACCTTGACCGGCTGACCGGGCCGGATCGCCCCGGAGTCCACCTCGTCCATCGGCGCACTCACGAAGATCGACGTCGGATCGATCAGGTCGATCACCGGCGGCGAAGTCAGCAGCGGCGGCGAAGGCGTGACCCACTCGCCCATCTCGACGTTCACCTCCGCCACGATCCCCGCGAAGGGCGCCTTGATCACGGTCTTCGCGAGCTCGGTCTCGACCGAGGCCTGCTGTGCCTCGGCGCGCGCGAGCTCTGCCCGAGCGCCCTCGCAGGCCACCCGCGCGGAGTCGTAGCGATACTGCAGCTCGTCCAGTCGATCCTCCGAGGCGACGGAGCGCTCCGCGAGCCGCTCGGTCCGCGCGAGCTCCCGTCGCGCGCGGTCGCGGCGAAGACACGTGTCCTCGGCGCCCGCACGCGCGACCGCTACCCCCTGGATGGCGAGCGCGAGCTGAGCCTCCTGGCTCTGCGGCGAGAGTCGGACCAACGGGTCCCCGGCCTTGACACGCTCGCCTTCGCGGTGGGCGACCTCGACGACCTGTCCTCCGATCTCGGAGGCGATCCGCGAGCGACGGCGGGCCTCGACGGTTCCGGCCTTCGAGTTCGTGACCGTCGCCTCGACCCGTCCCCGCGCGACCCGCGCGACCCGCACTTCGATCGGATCCGGGGCGAACACCGTCTGGCGCAACGCGAAGCCGACGAACAACAGCGCGGCGACCCCGACCCACGGCAGGAGCCGACGGGAGCGACTCTTCTGATCCGGCTCCGCGGGCATCGGACCTCTCGTTTCCCTCTGTGCGCGCGATTTCGATTCTATACCATCGCCCGCATGCCGTCCCCGAACCGCCGGTCCCGACTCTTCCCGCTCCACTCGCCCCTCGTCAGCCTATGCGTCACGCTCGCGTTGACCGCGCTCGCGAGCGGGCCGTCGCTCGCCGCACGAGCAGAGCGCTGCGACCACTACGATCCCCAGAAGAGCGTGTTCTGGGGCGACCTCCACATCCACACCGCCTACTCGATGGACGCGTACATGTTCGATACGCGCCTCACCCCGGGCGACGCCTACGCCTTCGCGAAGGGCGAGACGCGAACGCTGCCGCCGCTGGACGAGAACGGTCGGGGCACGCGTCCCTTCCGGATCGGCCGCCCCCTCGACTTCGCCGCCATCACCGACCACGCCGACGCCCTCGGCGGCGTCCAGCTCTGCACGACGCCCGGCTCGAAGGCCTACGACAGCGAGGTGTGTCTCAACTACCGACGGCCCTTCGCGCCGAAATCGACCGCCGAAGCGACGCAGGACATCACCGCGCGCGTCGCGAGCCTCAACTCGCCTCCGCTCTGCGGCGAGGACTGGGCGGTCTGCCGCCAGGGCACCCTCGACGCCTGGGCCGACATGCAGCGCGCCGCCGCGAAATACGACGATCCGACCTCCGCCTGCGCCTTCACCACCTTCGTCGCCTACGAGCACACGGCCACGCCGGAGCTCACGAAGATCCACCGCAACGTGATCTTCCGGAACGAGCACGTGATCGAGTCGCCGGTCCGCTATTCGGACGAGCCGACCGCCCTCGGGCTCTGGGGGGAGCTCGAGCGCCAGTGTCTGCAGGGGACGCCGGGCTGCGACGTGCTCGCGATCCCGCACAACCCGAACCTCTCGAACGGCCGGATGTTCACGATCGAGTACCCCGACGGCGCCGGCAAGCCCGAGCAGGCGCGCCTCGCGGCCCTCCGCGCGCGGATGGAGCCCGTCGTCGAGATGATGCAGATCAAGGGCGAGTCCGAGTGCAAGGCGGACGCGTGGAAGGTCCTCGGGGCCGACGAGGAATGCGGCTTCGAGAAATACCGGCAGCTCCATCGCGCGCCGGACTGCGAAGGACGGATGGAGAACGGGGCGCTCGGTGGAAAGGGCTGCAGCTCGCGCCTCGACTACGCGCGCTACGCCTTGATCGAAGGGCTGCGGGAAGCCGACCGGATCGGCGTGAATCCCTACGCGTTCGGGATGATCGGCGCGACCGACATCCACACGGGAACCCCCGGCGCGACCGAGGAATGGGAGACCGCGACCTACGACGCGCGCGTCCCCGGCCCCGGCTACAACCTCGGCGGGCTGGCGGCGGTCTGGGCGGAGGAGAACAGCCGCGACGCGATCTTCGACGCGCTCCGCCGGAGGGAGGTCTACGCGACGAGCGGCTCCCGGATGACGGTCCGGCTCTTCGGTGGCTGGGACTACCCGGAGAACCTCTGCGACGCGGCGAACCTCGTGGAGCAGGGATACGCGGGGGGCGTACCGATGGGGGGGATCTCCCGGTGCGGCCCGGCAAGCGAGCGTCCCCGGTGTTCGTCGTCTCGGCGATGCAGGATGCCGGCACGCCGGACCATCCCGGCCAACTTCTCCAGCGCGTCCAGATCGTAAAGGGCTGGGCGGATCCCGACGGCACGTTCCACCAACGGGTGGTCGACGTCGCCGGCCGAAAGGACAACGGCGCGCGCGTCGACACGAAGACCTGCGAGGTGAGCGGCCCCGGCGAACGTCAGCTCTGCTCCGTCTGGACCGATCCGGACTTCGATCCGAACCAGCGCGCGGTCTACTATGCGCGGGTCTTCGAGAACCCGAGCTGCCGCTTCTCGACCCGGATCTGCAACGCGTCCCCGGAGAGCCCCGGGTGCGGTGACCCGAACGTTCCGACGACGATCCAGGATCGCGCCTGGACCTCTCCGATCTGGTACACGCCTTGAGCGAGAGCGGAATCAACGACGCGACGGACGAGACGGAAGCCTCGAAGCGGGCCGCCCTCGCCTACTACGAGGCGATGAACAGCCGGGACGTCGACCGGATCCTCTCCACCTATACCGACGATGCCCGGACGTGGGTGCTCGGAGACGGTCCCTATGCGGGCGAGCATCCGGTGGCGCGGGAGACGCTCGCCCTCTTCCTCGAGGCGATGGACATCCGCTTCACGGTCCTGTCGATGATCGCCGAGGGAGACACCGTCGCCGTCGAGCTCGAGAGCGAGGGCAGCGCCGGCGGCCGGCCCTACTCGAATCGCTACCACAATCGACTGACGATCCGGGACGGGCGCGTGGCCTACCTGAAGGAATACTTCGACACCGCGCGCGCCGGTGGTTGATCGCGCCTAGCGCCCGTCGGCGACCCGCGCTTCGCGGAGCGCGCGGCGCCGGACCTTCCCCGCGTCGTCCTTGAGCGGCCCCTCCACGAACTCGAAGCTGCGCGGAACCTTGTAGCGAACGAGGAGCTCGGAGACGTGCGCCCGGAGCGCCTCTTCGTCCACCGGCTCCGGCGCGTCGACGATCGCGTGGACCGTCGCCCCGAGGTCGTCGTCCGGGAGTCCGATCACGGCACAGGAACGGACCGAGGGATGACTCTCGACGGCCCCCTCGACCTCCGCCGGGTAGATGTTCGAGCCCCCACTGATGATCAGGTCCGTTCGGCGGTCGACGAGGTAGAGATACCCGTCCTCGTCGAGGTACCCCATGTCACCGAGGGTCTCCCAACCGTCTTCGGTCCGACGCGGCTCGGCCCCGAGATAGTGATAGGTCGAGCCCGGCCCGCCGGGCGGCATGAAGTAGACGTCTCCGATCTCTCCCGGCGCGACCTCGCGTCCCTCCGGATCGAGGACGCGGAGCTTTCGCCCCTCCGTCGCGCGGCCGACGGAGCCGGGCTTCTCGAGCCACTCGGTTCCCGAGATGATCGTCCCGCCGATCCGTTCGCTGCCGCCATAGGCCTCCCAGACGCGCTCGGGACCGATCCACTCGATCCACTCCCGCTGGAGCCAGTCCGGAAGCGAGGCGCTGCTCGACACCACCCGGTGGAGCGTCGACAGGTCCGCCTCGGCGCGCTCCTCCGGCGGGAGCTTCCAGATCCGCAGCATCATGGTCGGGACGAAGATCGCGAGCTCGAGCCGTTCCTCGGCGATCAGCTCGAGGGAGCGCTTCGCGTCGAAGCGCGTCATGAGCACGACCTTCCCGCCGGTGAGCAGGACCGAGAGGCAGTTGATCAAGGGTCCCGAATGGTAGAGGGGCCCCGGAACCAGGATGCTCGACCCGGGACCGCAGCCGTGGAACTCGGCCCGCGGATCCGTCTGCGCGGGAATGTGGTCGACGACGACCTTCGGCCGCCCCGTGCTCCCGCCGGAGCAGATCGCCATGCGATATCTCGAGACCCTGTCCGGAAGCGGCGACGGATCTTCGTCGCCGACGTCGAAGCCTTCCGGCACGACCCGCCGGCCGGGGTGGAGCGCCGGGTCGACGCCGAGCACGAGCTTCGGATCGACGAGCTCGATGATCGCTTCGCGCTCGTGCTGGGGGAGCCGCGCCGAGACCGGCTGCGGCGTGGCACCGAGCTTCCAGCACGCGAAGAAGGACTCGAGGAACTCGACCCCGTTCGCGAGCGCGATCGTCACGAAGTCCCCTTCGCCGACGCCGAGCTTCTCGAACGCGCGTGCGCGCCGATTCGCTCCGGCCTCGAGCTCAGAGAACGTCGTCCGGACGCCGTCGTGCACCAAAGCGATCGCGTCGGGACGCTCCCTCGCGTGCAGTGAGAGCGCGCTTCCGTAGGAAACCAGGGTCACCGGCGATCTCTCCCGATACCGCGCACCCCGCTAGGCGGCGGAGAGCAGGTCCTTCTCGACCTGCCCGTCCTTCAGGACGAGCATCACGTTGCTCGGATCGCGAAAGACCAGCACGTCTTCGGTCGGGTCCCCCTCGACGACGATCAGGTCGGCGAGCTTCCCTTCCGCGACCTCACCGAGGTCCGTTCCGTGGCGGCCCATCGCGCGGGCGCCGTTCCGGGTCCCCCACTGCATGACTTCGATCGGAGGCGTGCCGTATTTGACGTAGGCCTCCATCTCCGAGGCGTAGTCGCCGTGGGGCATCATCGCGAAGCCGTAGTCGTCGCCCAGGCAGAGATTGATCCCCGCCGCGCGCATCTTCGGCAGCATCGACACGGAATACTCGAACTGCTCCTTGACGCCGGCGAGCCGCGCGAGGGTCGCCTCGTGGGTCTCCGGGAAGCCGTTGCCGATCGGGAAGGGTCCGTTCGCGTAGTCCCAGCTCTCGGCGAAGGCCATGTAGCGCTCGCTCCAGAGGTAGCTGGGCGTGACCGACGCACCCGCGGCGACCACGGCGTCGATCCCTTCTTCGTCGATCAGATCCGCGTGGTCGATGATGTCGACCCCCGCCCTGGCACACATCAGGATCCCGCTCGTCGTCGGGCAGTGGGCGCGGACCATCGCCTTCCGACCATGAGCCGTCTCGACGGCGCAGACGACCTCGTCTTCCGACATGTAGTTCCAGTCGGGAATGACCTGACTGCCGTGACCGTCGCTGATCGCCAGCTTCACGATCTGACAGCCGCGACCGACCTCTTCCCGGACCGCCTGCCGCATCTCGTCGACGCCGTCGACGCGGCGCGTGAGCCCCTTGTGCTCGATGCCCATGTACCAGGAGCGCGTGTCGCCGTCGGCGGAGTCGCCGCTCGCCATGAACTCGTGCGTACAGGGGACGACGCGCGGCCCCTGGGTCAGCCCGAGCAGGATCGCTTCCTTGAGGCAGAGGTCGAGTCCGTCGCCGTTGCTCGAACCGATGATCGACGTGACGCCGAACTGGATGGCGATCTGCGCGTTCTTCGCGGCGACCATGCCCAGATAGGCCGCCGGCATGCCCTGGCCGAGATAGGGCGAGGGGTTGCCTGCGTCCGGGCCGAAGCCGGTATGGAAATGACACTGGACCATGCCGGGCATCAACGTCTTGCCGGCGAGGTCGTGCACGACGTCCTCGGCGCCCGTCTCGACCGGCGCCGCGCTCACCTGCGTGATCCGATCCCCCTCGACCACGACGTTCGTGCCCGACGCGAGCACCTCCGTCCCGTCGAAGACGCGCCCGTTCAGGAAGACCGTTCGACCCATCCGATTCTCCACTCCTCGCCTTCCGTCGCCACCCGATCCATGGGGCGTGCGACGACGGCCGCGATTCTATCACGTCGGCCTTTCCCAACGACCCCGCCGCGTGCGCCCCCGGAACGCCTTGCCGGGCCGGTTCGGTCCTGCGATCGTCGAGCCCGATCAGGAGGAACGCATGGAACTCGATGGCCGACGGGCCCTCGTACTCGGCGGGAGCGCAGGCATCGGACTGGCGACCGCGCAGGACCTCGAACGAAGGGGTGCGCAGGTCGCTGTCGCGAGTCGCTCCGCGACGAAACGCGAGCGCGCGAAGCAGGCGCTCGGGGAAGGCGCGACCCGCCACGACGTCGATGTCCGCGACCGCGCGGCGCTGTCCGCGCTCTTCGCGTCCCTCGCCCCGCTCGACGTGCTCGTGTGTGCCGCGACCGGCGGAGAGCGGGCGATGGGGCCCTTCCTCGAGATGGACCTCGACGGCTTCGAGGGCTCCTTCGACAAGCTCTGGGGCTACGTCAACGCCGTGCGCCTGGGCGCCGAGCACCTGACGGAAGACGCGGCCATCGTCCTGGTCAGCGGTTTCCCCGCGCGGAAGTGCCACCCCGGCATGTCCGCGATCTCGACCGTCGGCAATGCGGTCGAGGGCTTCGCCCGGGCGATCGCCCCGGAGATCGCGCCGCGCCGGATCAACGTCGTCGCGCCGGGCTCGATCGTGACCGAGATGTTCGGCGAGGATCTCGCGCAGAGCGAGAAGATCCTGAGCGGGACCACCGCGAACAACCTCATCCCGCGACCCGGCAGACCGGAGGAGGTCGCCCAGGCGATCCGCTTCGTGATCGAGAACGACTTCGTGACGGGCACGACCGTCGACGTGGACGGGGGCGCACTGCTCCCCTGACCGGCTCGCGCGACCGAGGAGAACGCCGAACGCCATGCCTGACTCGTTGCGAATGCGCGCGCTGACGCTCGCGACGGCGGCGTCGCTCTGCCTCGCGGGCTGCGCACCGTTCCCGACGGCGACGCCCCGCGCCGCAGCCGAAGAGACGACGCCGGAATCGGTGGGCCTGTCGAGCGAGCGGCTCGCGCGACTCGATCAAGAGCTCGAGGCCTACGTCGACGACGGCCGGCTCCCCGGCTATCAGCTGCAGGTCGCCCGGGGCGGACGCGTCGTCCACGAGAGCGTCTACGGCTCGATGGACCTCGAAGAAGGTCGCCCCCTCGAGCGAGACACGATCTTCCGCATCTATTCGATGTCGAAGGTCGTGACCGGCGTCGCGACGATGGTCGCCTGGGAGAAGGGCCTCTTCCTGCTGAACGACCCGGTGGCGAAGTTCCTCCCGGCGCTCGGCGACATGGAGGTCATGGTCTGGGACGAGGACGGAACGACCTCCACGATTCCCGCCGAGCGCGAGATCACCGTCCTCGACCTCCTCCGACACACGAGCGGATTCAGCTACCACTTCATCGCGCCGCCCCCGCTGGGTCCGCGATACGCGGAGCAGTCGATCACCCCCGGCCTCCGACCGACGCCACGAGAGACCGCCCTCGGCGCCGCCGGCGCCGATCGGGACGCGACCCTCGCGGACATGGTCGAACGTCTGGGACGGCTGCCGCTCGTCCAGCAGCCGGGAAGCGCCTGGCACTACGGCATCAACATGGACGTCCTCGGCCGTCTGATCGAAGTGACGGACGGACGGTCCTTCCCGGACTTCCTCGAGCAGGAGGTCTTCGCGCGACTGGGGATGGACGATACCGGCTTCCACGTCGACGCCGGGGACGTCGAGCGCTTCGCGGCGCTCTACGGCGCGACGTCCGACGGCGGCATGGCGCTGGTCGACCCGCCGCGCGGGAGCGCCTATCTCGAAGAGCCGGCGATGCCCGGCGGTGGCGGCGGGCTCGTCGCGACCGCGGACGACTACATGCGTTTCGCGCTCATGCTGCTGCGAGGCGGGGAGTACGAAGGAGAGCGGATCCTCTCACCGCGAACGGTCGAGCTGATGACCGCGAACCACCTCTCCCCCGTCGACTTCGGAGACCGGCCGCTCGCCTTCTCGACCGCCGGCGACTACGCGAACGGGGGCCTCGGCCTGGGCTTCGGCCTGACCGGCAGCGTCGTCGTGGAGCCCGCCTCGACCGGTCTCCCCGTCTCGAAGGGCACCTTCGGCTGGGGCGGCGCCGCGAGCACCTTCTTCTGGATCGACCCGGAAGAGGACATCGCCGTCGTCTTCATGACCCAGCTGCTCCCCTCGAACACCTACCCCCTGCGCGCGCGGCTGATGCGGGGTGTCAACACCGCGCTCATGGACTGAGCGAAGCGTTAGGCGACCGCCGACCTTCTCGTACGCCACGCGCCGCCGAGCCAGTGGACCCCGCGCCCTCGGCCTCCGCGCCGATTGCGACCCCGAGTCGCAGCCGACCCCGCCGGTGGACTCCTTTTCGATTGTCTCCGCCCGCTCCCCCGTAGATAATCGTCGAGCCGGGTCGATCCGACTCGTCGTCACCGGGAGGTCCTCATGCTAAGCGGAATCTCGAAGCGTTCGCTGGTCCGATTCGCCCTGCTCGCCGCGTCGCTCAACCTGCTCGCCGCCTTCGCGCACGACTGCGACGGGGGCCTCGAAGCCAACGCCTATCGCGAGCTCCGCGCGGCGGGGCTCGGTCTCTACCTCGATCAGTTCGAGCCCGCCCACTCCGAGGACGCCGGCAACGGCTGGACCCGCCACGTCTTCGACGCGGACGATGGCGACGGCCCGATCTGCATCGACGGCTCCGACTTCGTCGTCTACACGCGCCCCGGCACCGTCCCCAACCGCGTCGCGGTCTTCCTCGACGGCGGGGGCGCCTGCTGGCAGGACTTCTACTTCTGCTCCCAGCAGTCCGACCCCGAGGCACCGCCGCCGGTCGGCATCTTCGCCGACGGCTTCGATCCCGGAACCGGGTTCATCGAGAACCCGCTCGCGGGCTACGCGATGGTCGCCGCCAGCTACTGCGACGGTTCGGTCTGGGTCGGCGACAACGTCGTCGACGACCCCAATTTCGTCGAGGGCGGCGGGATCCGGCATCACCGGGGCATCCGCAACCTGACCGCGACCCTGGACCTCGCGAAGCACGAGTTCGGCTATCCGCACCTGCTCTTCCTCACGGGCGCGAGCGCCGGCGGCGTGGGTGCGGCGGGGCTCGCACCGAGCCTGGCTCGCCTGGTCTGGGGCAACTGGCCGACGCTCCGCGTCTTCAACGATGCCGGGCCGATCGCGACGAACCTGCTGCCGCTGCCGCCGGTCATCGCTGCGAACCAGGCTCGCGCCGCGGACTGGGACTTCGAGCGCTTCTACCCGGCGGGCTGCGAGACCTGCAGCGCCCAGAACCAGGGCACCGAGATCGTGAAGTGGCGGCTCGAAGCGGACTCGAAGCTGACCGAAGCGTTCTACAGCACGGACGGAGACGAGACGAACCGCTTCTTCCTCGGGATCCCGACCCAGGAGTTCTACCGGGCCCTGATCACGGGCGTGCACCAGGAAGTGAACGACCTCTACCCGAACCGGTACCGCGCCTACATCCGGAGCGGCGACGACAGCCACACGGCCCTCGCGACGCCCCTCTTCTACACGGCGACCGCGAACGGCGTCCCGCTCCATCGGTGGACCGCGGCCTTCATCGAATACAAGGAAGACTGGACCCACATCATCGAAGACTTCGTGCCGGTTCCGTAGGCCATGGAGTAGGCCCTGGCGCAGGCCCCGCGCCGCGCCTCCGCCGCTCGCCTCAGCGGCCGGCGGCGGCGAGGCGCCCGGCCGCTTCGCGCGGAACGTGGCCGGCCTCGGCCATCCAGACGATCAGGTCTCGGAAGGACTGCTCGGCCGTCGTCGCGGGACGTCCCAGCAGGCGGCGCGCCTCCCGATCGTCGACGGGCACGCTTCGCGTGAGCACCGCCGCCGCTTCCGAGGTCAGCTGGACCGGGCGTCCGAGCAGACCCATCCAGTCCCCGACCCGGCCCAGTGCCCGCAGGAGCCAGGCGGGCATCCGCTGTGCGCGAAGATCCCGGCCGGTCAGCTCGACGAGGAGCCGGTGATGGTCCGCGTGCTCCACGAAGAAGGCGGGCCCCATCATCCGCTCCGCGTGCGGCTCGCCGTCGAAGATCGCGACGAAGAGGCGCGCCAGGTCGCGCACGTCCGTCGTGGGCAATCCGCCGTCGGTCACCAGCACGCTGCCGTCGACCAACGCGTCGGCCACGAGCTTCGGACCGATCGAGAAGGTCGGATCATCGGGCCCCTGCACCGCTGCCGGGTAGACGATCGTGAGCGGCAGGCGATCCTGCGCCGCTCGCGCCACCCGCTCCGCGTCCGCCTTCGTCGCCGCGTACATCCCGGACGGCGACGCGACCTCGTCGCTGGCGCGCATCCGGGGCCCCGCGGCGGGAAAGAGCGCGAGGATGCTCGACACGTAGACGACGCGTTCGAGCGCGGCGTCGGCCTGGACCCGCTCCGCCGCTTCGAGCACGCGCCGGGTGCCCTCGACGTTGGTCTCCCGTAGCGCCGCGGCGTCCCGCCGATCCGGGGAGAATCGTCCGGCGCAGTGGAGCAGACCGGCGCAGCCGCGCATCGCTTCGTCGAGGGCGCCGGCGTCCTCGATCGCCCCGACCGCGACCTCGAAATCCGCTGCCGTCCGGCCGAGGG
>JAUIMK010000505.1 GCA_030432735.1 bacterium | reverse complement strand
CTTCGGATCCTTCGGCAGGAGCTGCAGGCGCTGGCCCGCGAAGCCGGGTAGGAAGGACGGGAAATTCATCGACGCCCACACCCCCGCCGTATCCATGTCCTGGATCCGCGCGTGGATGTCCCAGGCACCGCGGCGCATCTGGTCGAAGCGCGCCGGCTCGAAGCTGTACTCCATCACGGGCCGACCGACGACCGCGTTGAAGCCGACGTTGGGGAGGATCTCGCCGGCATAGGTCCAGACCTCGCCGCCGTCCTCGGACTCGATCACGCGGGGTGCCTGGTCCGCGAGGGCCTTCGGGAAGCGGCCCTCGAAGGTATGCGGCGGCTCGACGATGTGGTCGTCGACGGAGATGATCGGCCAGCGCCGCGTCTGCCGCGGCGGCTCGGGAAGGAACGTGATGCGGCGTTCGCCACCGCGCCCAGCGACGGTGAAATCCGTCTGTCGCTGGAGGTCCTCGAGATCGGCCATGAAGGGAGCCCCCTGTGTGCGCTCACGACGCGGGGGACATCCTAGGCGATCGGCTCGGGCTCGGCTGCGGACGGCCCCCGGGCGAGCGGCGCGCTAGATCGCGCCCGCTTCCCGAAGCTCGGCGACCTTCTCGGGCGAGTAGCCGAGCAGCTCGCCGTAGACGATCTCGTTCGCCGACGCCTGCGGCAGGCCGGGGAAGCGGATCTTCGTCGACTTCTCGCCGAGCAGACGGAAGGGGATGTTCGGCATCTTGAGGTCGATGCCCGTCGCCGGATCTTCGCAGTAGTAGAAGCTGCCACGCTCCGCGTAGTGCTCGTCCTCGTCGATGTCGGCCATCGTGAGAATCGGGCCCGCGGTGATCCCTTCTTTCGAGCAGATCTCGAGCACGTCCGCCTCGGTCTTCGTCGAGTGCCATTCCTGGATGATGTCGTTCAGGACGTAGCGGTTGCCGATCCGGTCGACGTTCGTCTTGAAGCGCTCGTCCTCGATCAGCTCGGGTTGCCCCATCACCTTGGCGAGGTTCTCCCAGGGCTTCTGCGCGGAGCAGGAGAGCGCGATGAAGCGGCCGTCCTTCGTCTTGTAGACGCTTCGCGGGGCGGCGGAGCGGAGCTCGTTCCCGATCGGCTCGGGGTTCTCGCCGGTCAGCTTGTAGCCGACGAACTCGCCGCCGAAGTAGCCGAAGAGCGCCTCGTAGAGGGAGATGTCGATCACCTGCCCGCCCTTTACGCCGCGCTCCTGACGCATCATCGCGAGCGAGATGGCGTAGGCGAGGTGGATGCCGGTCGTCAAGTCCGCGAGGGCGTGGGGAGGCGAGAGGGGGCCCTTCTCCGGGTCGCCGTTCAAATAGGAGAAGCCGCTGTACGCCTCGGCGAGGGTCCCGAATCCGGGCTGCTGGTTCTTCGGGCCGGTCATGCCGTAGCCCGAGACCTTGCCGATGATGATGCCCGGGTTGATCTCGAGGATCCGCTCGTGCGAGAAGCCGAGGCGATCCATCGCCCCGACGCGCATGTTCTCGATCAGCACGTCGCTCTGCTCGATGAGCGCGGTGAAGATCTCCTTGCCCTCGTCCGCCTTCATGTTGATCGTGACGGGGAACTTGTTGCGACCGACGACCGAGTGATAGGGCTCGATGCCGAGCTCGGTGAGCGTGCTCCAGCCGCGAAGCGCATCGGGGATCTTCGGGTTCTCGATCTTGATGATGTCGGCGCCCGCATCGCCGAGCATGCAGGCCGCGTAGGGCGCCGCCACGACCGTCGACATGTCGAGGACCCGCTTGCCCTCGAGGGGCAGTCCTTCGAAGCAGCTGGCCTTGCGCTGGCCGGCGATGAATTCGTTGAGCTCTTCTCGGGTTCGCATGGTGGTGTCTCGCATTCGGGTCGGGTTCGGATCGAGTGCATCGAACGTTCGAGCCGGGCGCTGCGGCGGCGTCTCCGTCGGACCGACGTGAACGCGTACCTTCTACGACCACTCGGTACTGGGCTCGGAAATGAACGTGTCCGGGCGCCCCGGCGAGGCGTGCGTTCCCTCGCTCGAAACGCGACCGGAGCGCGAACGGGGCGCAGGATAGGCGCTCGCAGGGGCCCTGCAATGACTGCGGGCCCGCCCGGCAGGGGGCTCGGCGTGGGGCCCTCGCCCGGCCTCGAGCGCCGGGGAATGCGTACGCGCGGTCTTCCGG
>JAUIMK010000147.1 GCA_030432735.1 bacterium | reverse complement strand
ACGCGACTCACCTGCTCCTGGATCTCCCGCAGGTCGGCGCCCATGTCGAGCAGGTGAGTCGCGTAGCTGTGCCGCAGCCGGTGGGGATGGACGTGCTCGCCCAGATCCGCGCGCAGCCCGCGCTCGCGTAGGATCCGGCGCGCCTCGCGCGCGGCGAGCCGTCGCGGCTTCTCTTCGCGCCGGGCGCGCAGGGAGATGAAGAGCGGCTCGCTCATCAGCCCCGGATGGCGCCGGACGTCGAGCCAGGCGGAGAGCGCCAACCGCGCCTGCTCGGGGATCGGCACGACCCGCTCCTTGCCGCCCTTGCCCATCACGCGGATCTCCTGTGCGCGGAGCTCGAGGTCGCGCACGTCGAGCGCGACGAGCTCGCCCACGCGAATCCCCGTGCCGTAGAGAAGCTCGACCAGCGCACGATCCCGCAACGTCATCCACGCGTGCCGCCGCGCCCGGTCTCCGCCCTGGGGCGCCGGCTGATTCACCGGACGCTCGTCCTTCGTGATCAGCTGCTCGCAGTCGTCGATCGAGAGCGGCCGCGGAAGCCGCTTCTCGAGCTTGGGCATCGGCAGCCCCGCGGTCGGATCGTCGGCGCGCACGCCCTCGCGCACGAGCCAGCGGAAGAAGCAGCGCACCGACGCGAGCTTCCGCCCCATCGTCGCGGGACTCCGCCTTCGGTGGAGACTCGCGAGCCAGGCGCGCACGTGATCGGCATCGACCTTCGAGGGCGGGATGTCGGCGCCGGTGTGCACCGTCAGCTGACGGACGTCCGACTCGTAGGCCCTTCGCGTGTTCGGCGAGAGCCCCCGCTCGATCCCCAGATGTCGCCCGAAGCCGTCGACGGCCTGACTCCAGTTCATGCCGTGCTCCCGGCTTCCGTCGCCACCGCGGCGGCGAAGTCGGCGAGCTGGTCGAGCGCGCGCTCGGCGAGCTTCTCGTTCTTCTCGCGTTTCGGGAGCTTCTTGCGGCGCCCGCCCTCCGGCTTCGGGGGGCGCAAGACGTCCCGCGGCAGCGCCGGAAAGAGCCCGTAGTTAACGTTCATCGGCTGAAAATGCTTCGCGTCCGCGTTCTGGAGATGACGCAGCAGCGCGCCGTGCGCGGTCTCCGCGGGCGGCGCCACCCGCGGCAGCCCCAGCTGCGCACGCGCGACGTCCACGCCGACCAGGTAGCCGAGCGCCGCCGATTCGACGTAGCCCTCGACGCCGGCCATCTGGCCCGCCAGGTGGACCCCGGGAAGGGCTCTCAGCTGGAGCCGTTCGTCGAGCTGGACCGGCGCGTTCACGTAGGTGTTCCGATGGATCGAGCCGAAGCGCGCGAAGACCGCGCCCGCGAGCCCCGGCAGCGTACGGAAGATCCGCTTCTGCTCGCCGACCCGGAGCTTCGTCTGACATCCGACGAGGTTCCAGAGCGTGCCCGCGCGATCCTCCTGACGGAGCTGGACGACCGCGTGCGGCCGCCGGCCCGTCCGCGGATCTTCGAGCCCGACGGGCTTCATCGGACCGTAGGCGAGCGTCTCGCGCCCCCGACGAGCCATCTCCTCGATCGGGAGACAGCCCTCGAAATACATCGCCGCCTCGAACGCGTGGAGGGGCACCGTCTCCGCCTCGAGCAACGCGTCGACCAGCGCTTCGTACTCGTCCCGGGACAGCGGCACGTTCAGATAATCGCCTTCCTCGTCGTCCCCGGTGTCGTAGCGCGAAGCCCGGAACACGATCGACTCGTCGATCGAATCCTTGTAGATCGTGGGGCTGATCGCGTCGTAGAAGTAGAGATACTCCTCGCCGAGGACGCGACCGAGGTCGGCGGCGAGATCCCCGTCGGTGAGCGGTCCCGTCGCGAGGATCACCGGCCGCTCGTCCGGGATCTTCACCACGCGCTCGCGGATCACCTCGATTCTCGGATGCCCCTCGATCGCTTCGGTGATCTCGCGCGCGAAGCGCACGCGGTCGACGGCGAGGGCCTTGCCGGCCGGGACCGCCGTCGCATCCGCCGCCCGCAGGACGAGGGAGCCGAGTCGCCGCATCTCCTCCTTGAGCAGGCCGACGGCGTTGCCCAGGGTGTTCGCGCGAAGCGAGTTGCTGCAGACGAGCTCCGCGAAGTCCTCCGAGGCATGCGCAGGCGACAGCCGCTCCGGCTTCATGTCGAAGAGCCGGACGGGCACACCGCGCTCGGCGAGCTGCCAGGCGGCCTCGCACCCGGCGAGCCCCGCTCCGATCACGGTCACGGGCGCCGCCGGCTCCCGCTCGTCCGGACTCGCTCGCTTCTCGTCGCTCGAAGCGACCAATGCGCCACTCCCTGGTCCGGCGCACGGCGCGCCCGACCGCTCCCGATCGGGACGGTTGGCCGCCGCTGCGCGGACGTTTCGGACGGCACGGCCACGCCGAGAGATGGCGGAGCCGCCCCGATGCTGTCGGTGGGGGGGCACCCGACGCGAGCCGGGCGCGAGCGCCGGGACGGACCCCGGGCACTCGAAGCCGGAAGGTAGCGAAGCGCTGATCCGGCCGCGGCCGAATCGGGTGCCGCACACTCCGGCTACCCGACGCGATGGAGCCGCCCGTCCCGCTCGTCCCGGATCCGCCCGCGGAGCTCCAGGTCGAGAAGGCACTCCGCGAGGGCGCCCGACTCGGTCTCGAACTCGGTAAAGATCGCCTCCCGCGAGCGAGGTCCCTCTCCGAGCACCGCGAGGATCCGGCCGGCCAGGCCGTCGGGCTCGGGCGCCGCGCGCGCTCCCTGCGCCTCGCGACTCGCGGGTCCGGCGGCGCCCTCCTCGGCGGCGTCGATTCCGAGATCCTCGAGTACGTCCTCCGGATCGGTGATGGCGATCGCGCCCTCGCGGAGGAGCCGGTTGCTGCCTTCGGCGAAGGGACCTTCCGTCGCCCCTGGCAGCACGAACACGTCCCGCCCCTGCTCGAGGGCGTGGCGGACGGTGATCAGTGAGCCGCTCCGTCGGCGCGCCTCGACCACGATCACGCCGCGGCAGAGGCCGCTGATGATCCGGTTGCGCAGCGGGAAGAGCTCCCGCCGCGGTGCCGTCCCGAGCGGGACCTCCGAGACGACCGCCCCGTCGACGGCGAGCGCGTCGGCGAGGGCGCGGTGCTCCGGCGGATAGGTCCGGTCGAGGCCGCAGGCGAGCACTCCGATCGACCGCCCCCCGGCCTCGAGGGCACCGCGGTGGGCCTCGGCATCGATCCCACGCGCGAGCCCCGACACGATCGAGAGCCCCCGCGCGGCCAGGGCTCGGGCGAAGCGCCGCGCCTGGCTTCGCGCGCTGCGCGTCGCGGCCCGGGCGCCCACGATCGCGACCGCGGGCGTCGAGAGCGCCGTGGCATCGCCGCGGACGAGGAGGACGGGAGGTGCGTCGGCGAGGGCCGCGAGCCGCGCGGGGTAGTCCGCGTGACCGAAGGGCAGGACCCGAGCGCCGATCCGCTCGAGCGTCCGCGCATCGCGGGCAGGGGCGACGGCCCGCGCGCGAGCGAGGCCGGGGAGAAGCGCCGGGGGCGTCCGGAGGATCGACGAGGGCCCCTCCCCCGACGAGAGCCGGTCGCGGACGCGTTCGGGCACGAAGGCCAACCGGCGCTGGAGTGCGAGCCAGCCGAGCGCTTCGCCCGGCGGGAGCCCCGCGACCCGCGGCTCGTCGGAGAGAGAGAGCGGATTCGAGTTGGAGCGGGCGATGACGCACCTCGCCGGGACCGGGTCGGGGCGAACGAGGCAAGGAAACCACGCGCGTTCGCGCGAGGCCCGGGCGGAGCTAGAGTGCACGGGCACGTGAACACGAGGTCCCGCGAGCGCGCCGCGGGCGAAACGCGCCCGCCCCCTGCGCCACGAACGAAACGAGCCCGCGTCCGAAGACGCGGGCTCGTCCGTCATCCGGCCCACCGCGACGAAGCGCGATGCGCGTGTCTCAGCGCTGCGCGAGCGAGCGATCGACGACGGGGCGCACCGCGTCGCCGACGGCGATCTCGCGATCCGCAGAGAGCACGAACGCGACCGCGCTCTCCGCGTCGACGGTCACCACCACCAGGGTCGCGACCGGCGTATCCGGCGTGCGCACGTCGATCCGGCGCTCCCGCTCGTTCACGATGTCTCCCTCGTCGAAGACCTCGAGCTCGGTGCCGATCTCGAGACCGTGGAACTCGCCGCGGTTCAGGTAGACGTATTCACCGTCGGCCGCGAGCGTGCGATCCGACGGCAGGAAGACGACGTGGCCATCGATCGCGTCCGGCGTCGAGCGCAGCGAGACGCGACGCGGGAGCTGTTCGCGCATCATCACGCGCGCCCCTCGTCGCATCTCCGCGTAGGACTGCCGGATCTCGGCGATCGACGTGTCCCCGGTCAGCTCCTTGATCTCGAGCCAGCCGAGATTGTCGACGTGGTGACCCAGGAGACGGTTCGTCTCGACGTCCCGCACCTCGTCGATCACCTCGAAGATCATGTATTGATCACCGACCTCGGTATCCCCTTCCCCCACACCGACGAAGACCGGGTCGCCCTCGGCCAGGAAGGTGCGCGGCGACGGGCTCTCGACGATCGACGAAGCACCCGCGAGGGCGTCCGCCGTGACGAAGCCGTAGGAGTCGCGCCGGGCGATCGTGATCATCCGACCGGTCGGCATCGCCGGCGCCGTCTCCGCCGGGATCTCGACCGGGAAGGCCTCGAGCGTCGACGCATCGTCCTCCGCGGGGTCCGTCGCGGCCAGCGGCTGCGCCTCGTCGGCGGCCGCCGGAACGAAGTCGAGGTCCTCTTCGACCGGCGGTGCTTCCTCCGCCGTCGCGACCGGCGTCCCGAGGAACGCTTCCGCCTCGGCGTCGGTCACGACGCGCATCTCGTTGGCCGTGATCCAGATCTTGTCGCCCGGCAGGATGAGGTGCGGGTTCGCGATGTCGTCGTTGTCGATCCAGACCGAGGGCCAGACCCAGGGCGTGCCGAGGTAGGCCGCCGAGAGATCCCAGAGCGTGTCGCCGCGGGCGACGGTGTGGAGCCGTCCCTTGCGCCCCTGGTCGTCGACGCCGACCGGACCGAGCACGACGCCCGCGACCGCGACCGGACCGTCGCTGACCGACGGATCGAGGACGACGCCCTTGGCGCTCTCCCCGGCCGGCCCGAGCTCGACTGCGGACTGCATCGGCGCATCGACCGCGACCTCGGTCTCGGCGAGCGGCTCGCCGGCCGCGGCCGGATCGAACGACGGATCATCGAACTGATCCCACGCGAGCTCGCCGTCCGCGTCGGTCGCGGCGCCCGCCTCCGCCGTCGCCGGTGCAGCGGCATCGGGGGTGGGCGTGATCGGAGTCTCGATGGCCGCCTCCGCGAAGGCCTCGCCTGCGAAGATCAGTGCCGTCAGCGATACGGAAAAGAGAAGGCTTTTCCTCATGTGTTCCTCCATGGACCGGACCTGCGGTCGCGGGGGCGACCGGGACCGGAGGACGCGGGCCCGTCCACGGACACACGTTCCCCTCCGGCGTGTGTATCGGTCCACGGGGAGGAACTCTTGAACGGCGGTGCGGCCCTGCGGCGCTTCCCTGCGCACGAGCCTGATCGCGGCGGAATCCACACGGAATACGCCGGGATTCCGGTGAGCGACGACACAATCGGCGCGCCCCGGCGGAGGGCCAGCCCGCGACGGGGTCTGTTCCGACGGCAACGGAGACCCGCGCCGAGGAGAGTCCCTAGGACGCGTTCTCCAGCCGCTCGATCCGGGTCTTCGCTTCGTCGACCCAGCCCGGCGTGTTCGCCTTCAGGCCACGCTCGCTCGCCGCCTTCGCGAGCCGATCGAAGTAGTCGATGGTCGCGCGGCTGGCCTCGATCGCCTTGTCCTTGTCCTGCGCCGCCTCGTAGGCCTGCGCCAGGTGGTTGTGGACGAGGCCCTGGATCTCGAAGGCGTTCTCCGGGAAGCGCTCGGTCGCCTCCTCGAGGTAGCCGATCGCCGCCGACGGCAGACCGCGCTTGAGGAGCACCCAGCCGAGGGTATCGGCCGCGTTTCCATCCTCGGGCATCGCCTCCTTCGCCGACTGCGCGAGCTCGAGCGCGCGATCGAGATCGCCGCCGTGCTCCGCCAGCAGATAGGCGAGATTGTTCTTGGCCATCGCGAGCTCCGGATTGAGGGCGATGGTCTTCTCGTAGGTCGCGAGCGCAGCGTCCCTTCGCCCGACCCGGTCGTAGGCCTGGGCGAGGCGGTACTGCAGCTCCGCCGACTCGGGCACCGAGCCCACCGCCCGTTCGAGCACGCCGAGCACGGCTTCGGCGTCGCCCCTACGCGCCTCGATGTCCGCGATCGAGATGTGCGCCGAGACGTTTCGGGGCTCGAGCTCGATCGCCCGCACGAGCGCGGCGCGACCGGCGTCGACGTCGCCCTGCGCGAGCAGCGCGTCGCCCTGCAGCTCGTGGAGCTCGCTGTCCTCGGGCTTGGCCTCGATCGCCGCCGCGATCCGCTCGAGCGCGCGATCCATGCGGCCGTCGTTGCGATCGAGGGCGATCAGGGTTCGCAGCACCTGCGGGTTGCCCGGCGCGAGCTCGTCCGCCCGCACGAGCTTCCGCCGGCCTTCTTCGAGACGGCCGTAGGCCAGATCGATCCGGCCGAGTGCGAAGAACGCCGCGGCGTCCCACTGCTCCTCGGGCACCGACGCGATCTCCTGGTACGCCTCTTCCGTTCGGCCGACGCGAATCAGGCTCTGGCCGACGGTGATTCGGATCGGCATGTCGTCGGGCCGGTCCTGCAGATACGCCCGACCGTTCTCGATCACGAACTCGTGCTCACCGAGCGTCGCGTAGACGCTCGTCAGGAGCTTCCGCGCATCGAGCAGACCGGGCTGCGCCTCGAGCGCCGCCTCGAGCTCGACGCGCGCGCGAGATATCTCGCCGCTCGCCGCGAGGGTCGAACCGAGCACGAAGCGGGCCTGCGCCCAATCGGGCCGCGCCTGCAGCGTCGTCTCGAGGCTCGCCTTCGCGGCCTCGACGTCGTTCTCCGCCAGCTCGATCTTCGCCTTGACGAAGTTGGCTTCGGGGCCATCGGGCCGCCGCTCGAGGACGGCATCGACGATCGAGCGCCCCTCCTGGATCATCTCCTGCTTCCCGTCCCGGAAGCCGACGTCGATCAGCAGCTCCGCGACGCGGAGATTCGCGGAATCGCTCTCGGGATCGGCCTCGACCGCCGCCCGAGCGGCCTCGAGCGCCCCGTCCGAATCGCCCTGGGTCCCGAGGTAGGCAGAGAGGAAGAGCTGCGCGTCGGCGTTGTCCGGCGCGACCTGGGTCGCGCGTCGGATCATCCGGTCCTCGTCCTCGGGCCGACCGGCCGCGCGGTAGAACTGCGCCATCTGGTAGATCAGCTCGATCTTGCTCTCGCTCTTGGAGACACCTTCCTCGAGGGTCGCGATCGCGCCGTCGAAGTCGCCGCGGCTGCGCTGGACGAGGGCCTTCAGGGTGTAGGCGCCGATGATCGCCTCCTCGCGCAGCACGTTGTAGACGAGGGTCGTGTTGCCCTGCTCCTCGGAGTTCGGGTCGGCCGCGGGCGACTCGACGGGCGCCTGCTCGGCGACCCGGATCAGGTTCTCGACGAGCGCATCGGCTTCCTCGGCGCGTTCCTCGTCCCGGAGCACGAGGCGCGTGAGCGTCGATGCGGCGAGATAGCTCGGCTCGACCTCGAGGAGCTCGCGGTAGACGACCTCGGCCTCCGCGTCCTTTCCGTGTCGTTCGAGGAAGCCCCCGAGCAGGAAGCGGAAGGCAGCGGCATCGGGACTCGCCGCCGCCGCGGCACGGTAGTCCGCCTCCGCTCCCTCGAGATCGTCGCGATTCTCGCGGGCCTGTCCACGCAGCGTGAGCCCCCGCGCGTTGCCGGGATCGCGTGCGAGAACCGCCTCCGCCTGCTCGCTCGAGAGGTCGTAGTCCCCGATGGCGGCAGAGATGGTTCCGTAGCGGAGACGCGCTTCGAGGTTGTCGGGATCGACGCGGACGGTCTCCGACATCTCCCAGTAGGCCTCGCGGGGCTTGTCCACTCGGAGGTAGGCGAGCGAGAGGGCCTCGTGCGCGTCCGCATTCTCCGGGTCGAGCTGCAGGACGTTCTTGAACTCGATGATCGCTTCTTTGTCGTCACCCTCGGCGACGTACGCCTCCCCGCGCTCGAGGAACTCGGCGATGCGCTGCTCGTCGTCGGCGCAGCCCGCAGCCAACGCCGCGATCAGCAGGACGAAGGTCCAGCGCCCGAGCCGCGACACATGCAGCGACGGGCGACGAGCCCCCCCGGCCCCGAGAGATCGCAAACGAAGAGAAAGACCCGAAGACATGACGCGGTTTCCTTTGCCCGTCCCAGGGTGGGTGCGCCGGCGGATTGCCGGACCCGAGGGAAATCGGGAGGCGAGAGAGTGCGTCATCGCCCCAGGGCACGCAAAGCAGCCGGCCGCAGAGCGGGACGCGAAGAGTCCTATCGGCAGGATGGGACACTCGCTTGCGTACCCCGCGTGCACGCCAGCCGCCCGGAGTGCGCGACCGGGGCCGGGAGACCTCGGCGCGGCGCGGCTCTCGGGATCAGTCCGCGTCGACCGGGATCACGTAGCGCTTGCCCTCCTGCGCGAGCCAGCCCGACGTCTTCAGCTGCTTGATCGCGCGGGTCACCGTCTCGCGCGAGGTCCCCACCATGTCGGCGATCTGCTGGTGGGTGAGCGCGGGCGTCATGCACAGGCCGCCCGTGGTCTCGTCGACCCGGGCGATTCGCTCGAAGAGGTTGCGCGTCCGCTCCTCGACCCCCTGGAAGGACAGCGAGCGCGCCTGCTCGTTGGTCTCGCGGAGACGGTTCGCGAGCTCCTCGATCACGGCGAGGGAGAGGTCCGGGCTCTGGCGCAGCAGGTCGATGAAGTCGCGCCGCGAGAGGGCGAGCAGGACGGAATCCTCGAGGGTCTTCACGCTGGCGGAGCGCGTCTCGTCTCCGAGCAGCGCCATGTCCCCGAAGAAGGAGCCCGCCTCGAGGAAGTTCATGATCTTCTCGCGGCCATCCTCGGAGGCCTTCGTGACCTTCGCCCTGCCCTGCCGGATCACGTACATGTAGTCGCCCGGGAGGCCCTCCTCCACGACGGTCGCGTTCTTCGGGAATCGGCGCTCGATCAGGTGCGTCGCGAGCTCCTCGAGATCGGCTTCGGAGACCCGGCCGAAGAGCGGGATCGCACGCAGGGAATCGATGACGTCCTTGCGGACGGTGCCAGTCGTTTGCATCTCGAACCTCGTCGCGGTGGTGATCCGATCCGAGCGCCCTCCGGCACCCGCGGATCGGCGGCGAAGGGCTCGCCGCACCCGGGAACGTACGTCCCAACCCCGCCTTGGCTTAGTGACCATCGTCACAAGATCAGGGACGATGTGATGAAAGAACCCCGCCGAGCCCCTCCAGGCTCCCCGCAGGTGCGCTCGTTCAGACGCCGACCCCGGAATAGGCGAATCCGAGGGCCCGCATGGTGTCGCCGTCGTAGATGTTACGCATGTCGACCAGGACCGGGCGAGCCATCCGCTCCTTCATGCGTTCGAGGTCGAGCATCCGGAACTGGTTCCACTCGGTGACGATCGCCGCCACGTCGGCGCCTTCGAGGGCCTCGTAGGCATCGCCGCAGCAGATCATCCCCGGCAGCAGCTCGCCCGCCTCCTCGAGGGCCTGCGGATCGTAGGCCCGGACCGTGGCGCCCCGCGCCTGGAGCTCTCGGATGATGTCGATCGCCGGGGCCTCGCGCAGATCGTCGGTCTCGGGCTTGAAGGAGAGACCGAGCACCGCCACGACCCGGCCACCGACCTCGCCGTCGAGGGCCGCGACGACCTTGTCGATCATGCGCAGGCGCTGACGATCGTTGGCGCGGATGGCGGCCTCGATGATCCCGAGCTCGTGGCCGAGCTCCCGCGCGAAATGCACCGCCGCCCGGGTGTCCTTCGGAAAGCAGGAGCCGCCGAAGCCGGGTCCGGCGTGCAGGAACTTCTTTCCGATCCGACCGTCGAGCCCCATGATCCGCGCGACCGCCTGAACGTCGCCGCCGACATCGTCGCACAGCACGCTCATCTCGTTGATGAAGGAGATCTTCGTGGCGAGGAACGCGTTGGCCGCGTACTTCGAGAGCTCCGCCGTCTCGATCGTCGTCTCGACGAAGGGCGTCTCGTTCAGGTAGAGCGGGCGATACAGGTCCTTCATGATCGCGAGGGCCTGCTCGTCATCGCCGTCGGTCCCGATCACCACGCGATCCGGCCGCATGAAGTCGCCGATCGCGGCACCCTCGCGCAGGAACTCGGGGTTCGAGGCGAGGCTGTAGCGAATCGATTCACCGCGCTTCGCGAGCTCGTCGTCGATGCATTCCCGAACGAACTTGGAGGTGCCGACGGGAACCGTGCTCTTCGTCACGACGACCTTGTAGCCGTCCATTTCGCGGCCGATGCGACGCGCGACGCTCTCGACCCGGGACAGGTCGGTGCTGCCGTCTTCGTTGGGCGGCGTACCGACGGCGATGAAGAGGACGAGGGATTGGGAGATCGCGTTCTCCACGTCGGTCGTGAAGGTGAGTCGACCGTCCGCGACGTTACGCGTGACGAGGTCCTGGAGACCGGGCTCGTAGATCGGGATCTCGCCGGCGTGAAGCGATGCGATCTTCGACTCGTCGACGTCGACGCAGGTCACGTTCAGGCCGAACTCGGAGAAGCACGTGCCGGTCACCAGACCGACGTACCCCGTACCGATGACTGCGATGTTCATGATTCGATTTCCTTGACCAGGCGGGTTTCGCAAAGGTCGCGGCGACCTACGCGGATTCGGATTCTTCCGGGGCCTCCCCGGTTTCCCGGGTCCGCGCCGCGGAGTTCCCCTCGTCGGGTTCGCTCGATTCCGGCGCATCCCCCAGGATGTCGAGCGAGAAGGCGTCCAGGTTCCTGAGGAGCCGGATCGTCACCGCGACCACCGCCGCCAGATAGAGGAACGCGATCCAGCCGTCGATCTGCGAGAAGGACACGGCGATCATGCAGAAGCACGCCGTGAGGAAGTAGAGCATCAACACCGCGCTCTTGTGGGACCCCTCCCGATGGAGCAGCCGGTGGTGCATGTGGAGGCGATCTGGCGAGAAGACGCCGCGTCCGCTCCGGACCCGCCGCACGATCGAGAGCACCGTGTCGAGGATCGGGATCGCGAGGGCGAGCAGCGGGACGAGGAACGCGAGCAGCGCCGTCTTCCGGTAGCCCTCGAGCGCGAGGACGGCGAGGCCGAAGCCGATCACCAGCGATCCGGTGTCCCCGAGGAAGATCCGGGCGGGCGGGAAGTTGTACGGCAGATAGCCGAGCAGCGCGCCGAAGAGCGCGAGCCCGACGACGACGCCGAGCCACTGCTCCGCCTGCCAGCAGATGATCGTGAGCGTGCCGGCGATGATGCCGCCGACCCCCGCGGAAAGACCGTCGAGTCCGTCGATCAGGTTGAGCGCGTTCGTCACGCCGACGATCCAGAGCAGCGAGATCGGCCACGCGATCGCGAGGGGGACCGGGTGCGTGTCGCCAGAGAAGGGGCTCGTG
>JAUIMK010000146.1 GCA_030432735.1 bacterium | reverse complement strand
GTCGAGGCCCATCTCTCGCGCCTTGTCGGCCAGGCGGAGGAGGTAGTCGCCGGTCGTGAGGATCGCCTTCGCGCCGTACTGCACGGCGAGCTCGATCTGACGCTGGCTGCTCGTCACCGTTCCGGTTCCGGTCGTGAGCACGACGCAGTTCAGCCAGTTGTAGAGGGCCTCGTCCATCGAGAAGGCGCCGTTGTGGGTCGAGTAGGCCCAGGCGTTCACGACGGTGTCGCCGGGCCGGATGCCCTGCATGTAGAGCGCGCGGGCGGTCAGGATCGAGCCGGCCATGCGGTCCCAGGTCGTGTAGAGGGTCGGCCGCGAGGTGCCGGTCGTCCCGCCCGACATGAAGACCCGCATCGGCTCGCGATATGCGTCCTTCGGGTGGACGCCCTGGTAGTCGCCGAGGGGCGGATGGGCCTCGATGCTCTTGCGGATGTCGTCGACGGTGTAGAACGGAATCCGGTCCAGATCGGCGAGGCGCTCGATCGATCGCGGGTCGAAGCCGGCGGCGTCCCAGCGGCGCTGGAAGAAGGGCACGCGGTAGGCGCGCAGGGCGCGGTCCTTCAGCCGGGCGAGCTGCTTCGCCTCGATCTCTTCGCGGCCCTCGAGCCAGGTCGTCTCGAAATACTCCGGCGGCGGCGGATACATCCGCGTCAACGCGTCGTAGTTGATGGCCTCGTGCGGCCTCCGGATTCCCTGCGGCATCGTGCCCTTCCTGCCTGCGAACTTCCGACCAGGCGGACTCAGGTTCGCACCCCCGCCCCCGGTCCCGCAAGGATCGCGCTCGGTCAGTTGATCGTGCCGTCGTCCTTGAGTCGCGCGATCTCGTCCCAGTCGAGGCCCAGCTCGAGCAGGACCTCTTCGGTGTGCTGCCCGGCTTCCGGTGCGGGCGCCGGCGTGTTCGGCGCATCTCCGAATCGAATCGGGCTCGCCACGAGCCGTGCTGGTTCCCCGGAAGCGTCGGCGAGCTCCGCGACGTATCCGTTGGCCTGCGCCTGCGGATCGTCCGCGACCTCGAGCGTGTCCTGCGCGACCTCCCAGACCGCATCGAGCTCGCCGAGGCGATCGCGCCAGGTGGCGAGGTCATCGCTCGCGAAGAGCGCGTCGAGCTGGCCGATCAGAGCCTCCCCGTTCGCCTCGAACGCGTCCGCGGTCGCGAAGCGCGGATCGCTGGTCCAGGCCTCCCTTCCGACGGCGCGCGCGAACGCGGGCCACTGGCGAAAGCCCTGGAGCAGGCCGAGGGCGATCCAGCGCCCGTCCGCGGTCCCGTAGGTCCCCGCCAGCGGGTTGAAGCGCGGCGCTCGAGGCATGCGGGGCGCGGGCGTTCCGGCGGCCATCGAGCCCGAGATCGCGGAGGCCATCGACCACATCCCCATCCCGAGGAGCGAGAGGTCGACGGTCGTTCCCCTTCCCGTGCGCTCCCGCGCGAAGAGGGCCGCGGCGATCCCGCCGGCGAGCACGATTCCGGCGGTGCTGTCGCCGAAGGCGCCGCCGGGCATCGGCGCCGGTCGATCGGCCGCCTCGATCGTCGCGCCGAGCTGGGCGCCGGAGCGCGCCCAGAACGTCGCGTGGTCGAAGCCGCCGCGATTCCGCTCTTCGCCGCGCTCGCCGAGAGCCGTTCCCCGGGCGTAGACGAGATGCGGGTGGTCGCGCAGGACGCGATCGGCATCGAGGTCCAGCCGGGCCCGCGAGGCCGGCAGCAGGTTCGTCAGCAGGACGTCCGCCTCGGCGAGCAGGCGATCGAGCAGCGCGCGCCCCCGTTCGCTCGAGAGGTCGAGGCCGAGGCTCCGCTTGCCGCGATTCGCGTGGGCCCACGCGAACTGGAATGGCTCGCTGGTCGGTCGGTCGCCGGTCCGCCGGAGCCCGCGATAGGCGTCGCCGCGGACGGGGTGCTCGATCTTCACGACGTCGGCGCCCCATTCCGCCAGCACCCCGGCACCGACGGGGACGAAGACGAACTGGGCGACCTCGACGACGCGGATGCCCGCAAGGACGCCGGGCATGCTAGGCGAGCTCGTCGATCCGCGCGAAGACCCGAGCCGCGTTTCCGCCCATCAGCGCCGAGACGATCTCGTCGTCGAGACCGAGGGCCTCGAGCTGGGCTACGGCGTGTCGGTGGCCGACGGTCGGGAAGCTCGTCCCGAACATCGTCTTGCGCCGGCCGGGACCGCGGATGAAGTCCACGAGGGCGGCGTGCCACCGCTTCGGGGGAAGCGACGCCGTCCCGAGATGGACGTTCGAGAACTTGAGCGCCATCGCGATCGCCTCCTCGACCCAGGGCCATCCCGTGTGCGACAGCACGAAGTCCACTTCGGGGAAGTAGATCGCGGGGCGGTCGATGCCGATCGGGTGACCGCAGGCGGAGGGCATGCGACCGCCGGAGGTGCCCGCCTGCATCACGAAGGGCAGACCCGTCTCGTGGGCGAGGGTGTAGTAGGGGTAGTACTCGGGGGCGTCGAAGGGCAGATCGAAGCTGTGCGTGTGGGTGTGGATCGCGACGACGAAGGGAAGCGCAGTCATCTCCCGGGCGCGGTCGAGGCCGGCGGCGCCCTCGCGTGGATCGATGCTCCACTGGGCGACGAAGCGGCCCGGATACTTCGCGGCGAGCGGCTCGATCTCCTCGACGCGGGTCGCGAAGGCCTCGTAGTCCGTCACGCCGGCATGGGGCGGGAGATCGCAGACGGGCAGGACGAGGGTCCGGAGACCGATCTCGTCCATCCGCGCGATCATCGTCTCCGCGTCGCAGAACGAATCTTCGGGATCCCGGCGCACCTTGATCGGGACGCCCTGCGCCGCGAGGCTCGCGTCCCAGAGCGCTTCGCGATCCGGCAGGAACGCGTTCGTCCAGGAGTCGATCATGCCGTCACGCTCAGCCATCGGTCGGATTCCTTCGTCGATCGGGAATCCGGAGAGAGTAGGGGGCGTCACGGTCCTCGGGCACCCCCGGTCGGCGGGGTAGCCGAGGGCGGCGCCGCGTGGCCCCGAGCGGTTCGCCGGCGGCGCTAGGCCTCGGGGCTGTACTTCACGTACATGTGCTGCACGCTCCGCACGAGCGCCGACTCGCCGAGCTCGGGACCGTCGGTCGCGTACTCCATGTCGGGCAGGCGCCGCAGCAGCTCCTCGAAGGCGACCCGCAGCTCCATGCGCGCGAGGTTCGCACCCATGCAGAAGTGGTTGCCGATCCCGAAGGCGACGTGCTGCGGCTTGCGGTCGATGTCGAAGGTGTCGGGATTCTCGAACTGGTTCTCGTCGCGGTTCGCCGAGCCGTAGATCATCAGGATCTTCTCGCCCTGCTTGATCGGCACGCCGCCGAGCTCGGTGTCCCGGGTCGCGGTCCGCTGGAACGAGAGCACCGGGGAGACGAGGCGCAGCATCTCTTCGACGGCGGCCGGGATCAGCGACGGATCCTCGATCAGCCGCCGGCGCGCGTCCGGGTTCTCGATCAGGAGCTGCATCCCGCCGCTGAGTCCGTTCCGGGTCGTCTCGTTGCCCGCCACCATGAGCAGGATGCTCAGCTTGATGAGCTCGTCGTTGTTCATCGCGCGGTGGTGCTCGTCCCGGTCGTAGATCTCGTCGACGCTGTCGTCGTGGGACGCGTGCTCGACCAGGACGCCCTCGTCCTTCGCCTGCACGAGAATGCTGATCAGGTCGTCCTTCGGCTCGAGGCGTCGGCTCTCGATGATCCCGGTCACGTAGGTCATGTATTCCATGGCCGCCTTGCCCGAGGCGGCGATGATCTCCGGATCGTCGAGATTGCCCTGGGCGCGGATCATCGCGTCGCTCCATTCGTGGAAGCGATCGCGGTCCTCGCGCCGGATGCCGATCATCTCGGCGATCAGGATCAGCGGGAGCGGGACGGCGATGTCCTCGACGAAGTCGCACTCCCCCTTCGACGCGATCGCATCGAGGGACTCGTCGGTGATCTTCTTGAAGACCTCTTCCCACTTGCGGACCATCCGCGGGGTGAAGCCGCGGTTGATCAGGCCGCGCATCTCGCCATGGCGCGGCTCGTCCTCGTCGATCATGCCGATCTTCGCGTTGATCCGGCCGGGCAGGACGCCCTCGCCGGAGCAGAAGAGATGGTGGTTCTTCGAGGCGTACACGACGTCGGCGAAGCGCGTGACGATGTAGGCGCCGGTCTTCTCGCTCCAGTAGACGGGGGCGTGGGCACGCAGCCAACGCGTCCGTTCGGGGGTCTCGTCGTTCCAGGCCTGGGCCTGGCTGAAGTCGATGTCGATGTTGGTCTCGTCGAGTCGGGGGGTCATCGTCCGGGGGGCTCCTGGATGGGCTTCTCGCCCGGGGGCGAGGAAGGGGAAGTCGGAATCGGGGTCAGCGCGGCCGAAGGGTCTCGATCGCGAAGTCGGTGGCGGCGTGGAGGCCTTCCTCGACGGGGTAGTCCGGGTTGGCCAGCCAGCTCGTGATCGCCGAATTGAGCATCCCGACGGTCATCTGGCCGAGGAAGCTCGCGGGATGGTCGGTCCGGATCGAACCCTCACGCTGGCCCTCGCCGAGCAGGTCGACGAAGGGCTCGAAGAGCCGCTCCAGATAGGGATGGGGGCCGGCGGGGGTTCCGTCGAGGCGGACGAACTCGAGCAGGGTCTCGCGCGCGGTGTCGCGGTTCTCGCTGATGTCCCGGGCGGCGCGCGCGACGAAGTCGCGGAGGCGGTCGATCGCATCGCCCTCGCCGCCGAGGCTCTCGACGGTCATCGCGTGGAGGTGGTCGACGACCTCCCCCGTCATCAGCGAGAGCAGGGCCTGCTTGCTCTGGAAGTGGTTGAAGAAGGTGGCCGGGGCGACGTCCGCGGTGTGCGCGATCTCGTCGACGGTGGTCGCTTCGAATCCCTGCTTCGCGAAGAGCTCGCGCGCTGCGTTGTAGATCCGGGATCGGACCTCGAGCTTCTTGCGCTCACGGCGTCCGAGGGGGGCAGCCGGGGTCAGCGACATTCCTTCGGTCCTCTGCTCACGGGCTCGACGGGGCGGAAGAGCGCGCGGGAAGCTGGAGTGTGCTCCATGAGTGGAGATCGGTCAATCGTTGGAGTCTACTCTCAGTTTGGTCTCATCTCCAAGAAAAAAGTCAATGAAAACGGCAACTCACCGGCAGGGCGCCGGCGAATCCCGGTTTGCGAACGTGTTCGATCGAGCGGGAACGCCCCGAGCGGGGAAGCCGCAGGCTCGCCTCGCCGGTCGTCGCCCCCGCGGGCTACGGGTCGTCGGCGGCGGGCGAGGAGACCCGCTCGAGGTCACCGTCGACACCCAGGGAGTAGACGGCGGCGATCTCCGGGGGGCGGAAGCGGGCGAGGATCGGGAGCGAAGGCGCACGATGGAGCGTGACCCGGAGGGTCGGGTCCGGCGCGTCCGCGAAGGCGTCGAAGCGGACGAACCCGAGGCTCGCCTCGAGGAAGTCGGCTCCCTCGATCCGGTACTCGGTATCGGTCTGGCGTTCCGCGTGGGCGCCGGAGCCCGCGATCACGGTCAGCCGCGGCGCGTCGGGCCGCGTCCCGGGGATGGCGCCGAGGACGTGCACGTGGCCGGCGACGTAGGCGTGGACGACGGTGCCGGCGCGCCTCGCGGCGTCGGCCACCATGTCCGAGAGCTGGGGATGGCCTGTGATCGGGGGGCGATGGCCGACGATGACCCGGAAGGGGCCTCGGGCGCGGCGCAGCGCCTCGGCCAGCGCACGGGTCTTCGCCTCGTCCCAGGGCGACTCCGACAGCAGGAAGACGAGGCTGATACCCCCAGGCAGCTCGCGGATGGCGGATGGGGCCGGGACCTCCCAGTTCGTGACGAGCTCCGGGACCGCCGTCCGCTGGAGCCGCCCATCGTCCGCCGCTCGGACGTCGTGGTTGCCGACGACGGCGTAGAGGGGCGGTGGATTCGACGCGGGCGGACAGGCGCCGTCGAGGAGCGCGTCGAGCTCGGGAGAGGGCCGGACGAAGGCGCAGTAGGGCCGCGCGACGTTCTCGACCACCCGCGCCGGCAGCTCTTCGGCGCGCAGCCCGTCGGGATAGAAGTTGTCGCCGAGCAGGACGAAGGCGTCGGCGGGGGAGGCTGCGTGGGCGTGCTCGAGCGCGAGGCCGACGGCGAGCTGCGGCTCGCGGAGCGTCGGGAACGCTCCCCAGGGCTCTCCGGTGTCGCCGACGGCGAGGAAGGAACCGTCCGGTCGCGGAGGCGGCGATGCGGGCTCCTGCGGAGTGCACCCCGTCAGGATCCCGATCGCAGCGATCGCTGCGAGACCGGGTCGACTCGTCGGCCGGGAGCGGGAGGCGAGCACCGTTGCAGAAGGCCTTTGCGGGGGATCGGGAGGGCGGGTGGAGCCGGAGCCTAGCCGATCACGGTGCCGATCCGACCCGTGCGCGGGCGCCGGGCTAGGGATGCTCCCGCGCCCCATCCTGCTCGTTCGCGAGCTGGGAGCGGCGAGCCCCCCAGATGGCGAAGCAGATCAGGACCGGCAGCAGCACGCCCGTCGGCTCGGGAACCGCGATCGGCGGACGCGGGCCGGCCGGGTCGGCGCCAGAAAGGGCCATCGCGCTCGGTGCGGCGGCGAGGGCGACCATCGCCAAGAGGAGCACGGCGACGAATCGCCGAAGAAGTGGAGCGCAGGTCGGGATCGAGCTCCGAGAGAGACGTTCCGAGGACGGTGTTTGCGACATGATCGTGTTCCCCCCGACCGGGAGGATGGCGCGTGGAAGAGACCGCTTCGTCGCACCGGGAAGACGATCCTGCGTCGCGCGCCGAGCCCGGCTTCGCGGGGCGACGCGTTTCGTCACTTCCCGGTGTCGCCCCTTCACCGAAGGCTGCGGGATCGACGCGAGATCGTCGGAGAGCCCGCGCGACCGGGCCGCGTTCCGCCCTTCGCCGTGCGGGCTCGTCGCGGGAATGCCGCTCGCCAGGGCGGATTGGGCGTCGGTCCGTGGCGATCGCGCCGCGAGTTGCGGTTCGCCGGGGAGAATCGGCACAATCCGTACTGACCGTGCCCCGCCCGCCCCGGATTCCGGTCCGAGAGGAGCCCCTGCCATGGCCGCCGAAGCGACGCGCGAAGACGAGCTCTCGTCGAACCCCGAAGCCGGGACCGCGCCCGATCCCGCGGCGATGCGCGCGTTCGCCGCGAAGCTCGACCGCGCGAACCTGAAGAAGGTCGGGGCGCTCCACTTCGCGATGGTGATGGGGGCGCTCACGCTGTGGGGCGCGGCGGTCGCCTGGGCGCTCACGACGGGCTGGGTGATCGCCGAGGTCGCGGCGGTCGCGAACGCGGTGATCGCCGGGACGGTGATCGCTTCGACGCTCCACGAGTGGGGCCACTTCACCGGCGCCCGGCTCGCCGACGCGCCCTCGCCCGTGCTCGAGACGCCGCGCAACTACTACTTCATGTTCGATTTCAAGATGGCGGACGCGGACCTTCGCCAGTTCACCTGGATGAGCTGGGGCGGGATCCTGGCGCCCTGGGTGCTCGTCATCGCGGCGCTGTTCTTCGTCCCCGTCGGCGTCACGAGCGGTGCCGCGTTGATCGCGACCCTCGTCGCGAAGGCGACCGCCGCGAGTCATTTCGAGGTCCCGATCGTGCGCGAGGCGAACGCCTGCGGCGATCACGCCGCGGCGTTCGGGCGGGGGATCGCCGGGGGGCTCGAGAAGAGCGGACGCGTGGGGAACCTGACGGGGCTCGCCGTCTTCGCGCTGCTCGTGCTCGCCTTCTAGCGGCGGGTCGACGAGGCCGATCCGGGACGCGACGAGCGAGGGGGCCGAGGATGACGGAAGCGAACGATGTCGGGGAGAAGGAGCGCGGTGCGGACGTACGGATTCCGCCCCCCGTGGTGCCGGTCGTGATGCTGATCGTCGGGCTCGGCCTCGACCATTTCGCTGCCCCGCTCGGGGTCGGACCGGTGGGACTCGCGCGATTCGCGGGGGGCGCGGCGTTGACCGCCGTCGGACTCGGGCTGCTCGGCGCCGCGGCCGGCCTCTTCCGCAAGACCGGGCAGGATCCCAAGCCCTGGGAGCCGGCGCCGGAGCTGATCATCGAGGGGATCTACCGCATCACGCGGAACCCGATGTACGTCGCGTTCGGTGCGCTCCAGGCGGGGCTCGGCATGCTCTTCGGGAGCTACCTCCCGGGTCTGCTCGTCCCGCTCACCTGGTGGATCATCTACCTGATCGCGATCCGCCACGAAGAGGCGTACCTGCGCGAGAAGTTCGGCGCGGAGTACGAGGCCTATCTCGGGAAGGTGCGTCGCTGGCTCTAGCCCGTGCGACCGATCGCGCGGGGAGATCGGCGTACGCTTCCCGCGCGGGCTCAGTCCGCCGGCACCATGCGCACGATCTGTCCTCCGCTCGCGTGCTCGAGGAGCAGGAGGACCCGGCCCTCGAGATCGACCTCGACGTCGCGGATGCGCGCGAGGTCGCGGACGAGCAGCTCGGTTCGAACGTGGCGATCGTCTTCGATGAGGACCCGGAAGAGGTCGCGGCCCTTGAGCGAGCCGAGCAGGAACGCGTCCCGCCAGCCCGGGAACGCATCGCCCCGGTAGATCACGAAGCTCGAGATGGCGGGCGAGGGCGTGATGTCGACGACGGGCTGCTCGATCGAGTCGAGGTCGACCTCGATCCCCAGGATGTCGCCGTACTCGACCGGGGTGCCGTCGTAGTCCTGGCCGAGGGAGTAGAGGGGCCATCCGTAGTTGCGGCCCGGACGCAGCAGATTGATCTCGTCGCCGCCGCGTGGGCCCATCTCGGCTTCCCAGAGTCGTCCGGTCGCGGAGTCGAACTCGAGGCCCTGCGGGCTGCGATGGCCGTAGGTCCAGATCGCCGGGAGAGCGCCCTCGACGTCGACGAAGGGGTTGTCGTCGGGGACGCGTCCGTCGTCGTGCAGGCGCAGGATCTTGCCGTAGGGCCTTCCGAGATCCTGGATGCCGTCGAAGTTCGACAGGCCCTTGATGCCGATGCTCATGAAGACGTAGCCGCCGGGATCGAAGGCGAGACGTCCGCCGGATCCGAGGTCGGGGGTCACGGTGTACGCGTCCGGGGCGGCCTGCCAGATCGTCTCTTCGTCGACCCAGGCGCCGTCGCGGATCCGGCCGCGAATCAGCTTGTTCATCGACACGGGAAGCGGCGTCGCGCGGCTCACGGCGTTGCAGTCGTCGCAGCGGTCGGTGAAGTGGAGATAGATCCAGCCGTTCTCCTCGAATCGGGGATGCAGGTCGACGTCGAGCAGCCAGCCGAGGCCGAGCGGGAGGGAGACGAGCTCGAAGCCGGGGTCGTGGCCGCGCGGCGTGCCCCTCACGACGCTGCGTTCTCCGTCCGTTCCGATCAGGACGAGGCCGCCGGTCTTCTCGGTCAGGAGGATCTCGCCGCTCGGCAGTGGGGCGATCGAGAAGGGCAGGGGCGTGAGGCCGTCCGCGACGACCTCCATTCGATAGGCGTGCTCCTCGGTCTTCACGACGTCGGTCGGCACGACGAGGGGCGCGTCGTTCTGCATCTCGAGGAAGCGCTGGCCGTCTCGCCGCTCTGCGACGTAGAGGGCGATGCTCTTGATCTCGTCCTCGTCGAGGACCGCGCCCCAGGACGGCATGCCCCGATCGGGAATGCCCGAGCGGATGCTCTCGATCAGCTCGGGAACGCGCTCGCCGTGCACGAGGGCGCGCCCCGCCAGCGCGGGACCCTGCGCGGCGCCTTCGAGATCGACGCCGTGACAGACGGCGCAGTTGTCCGCATAGAGGTGCTCGATCGGGTCCTCGCGCGAGGCCTGCCAGAGGAGCAGCGCTCCGGCGGCCACGATCGCGAGGAGGACGAGGAGGATTCCGCCGACGATGAAGAGAAGTCGTTTCAGCATCGGATTCCGTTCGTGGGTCGCGGGGGGCACGTCGTTCCGGACGGCTCGCGGGCACGCCCGATGCTACCGGAAAGGGGCGCTGGAGCCTGCCTGCTTCGGCCCGTCTTCGCGGGTCGCCGCGCGATCGCGCCGGCGTGCGAAGACGTCGCTGCCGACTAGACTGCGCCGGAGAACGAACCCGATCGGAAGAGCCCCATGGACACCGTGCGACCCGAATCCGTCGGCCTCTCGAGCGTGCAGCTCGCTCACGTCGATCGCCACCTGAAGGAAGCCTACGTCGACCCCGGAAAGATCCCGGGTTGCCAGACCCTGGTCTTCCGCCGCGGGGCGCTCGCCCACCACGGCGTGCTCGGTCAGGCGGATCTCGAGCGGGGTACGCCCGCCGGCCCCGACACGATCTATCGCATCTATTCGATGACGAAGCCCGTCACGAGCGTCGCGCTCATGCAGCTCCACGAAGAAGCGCGCTTCTCGCTCGCGGATCCGGTCCACCGCTACCTCCCCGAGTTCCGGGACCTCCGCGTGTACTCGAGCGGCGTCCATCCGCACTACGAGACCGTACCGTGCGAGCGGCCGATGACGATCCGCGACCTGCTCTCCCATCAATCCGGGCTGACCTACGGCTTCATGGCGAGCACGAACGTCGACGCCGGCTACCGGAAGGCCGGGATCGGCGCGAGCCATCGAAAGGGCACGCTCGAAGAAATGATCACGGATCTCGCGCGGCTGCCCCTCGAGTTCTCGCCGGGGACGGCCTGGAACTACTCCGTCGCGACGGACGTGTGTGGGCGCCTCGTCGAAATCCTCTCGGGACGGTCCCTCGACGACTACTTCCGCGAGCGGATCTTCGAGCCGCTCGGAATGGTCGACACGGGCTTCAGCGTGCCCGAGGCCGACCTGCCGCGCTTCGCCGCGAACTACGAGCGTCGACGGAACAAGACGCTTCGGCTCGTCGACGATCCGCTCGACAGCGAGTACGCCGAAGGCGTGACGCTCTTCTCGGGGGGAGGCGGGCTCGTGTCGACCGGCGCGGACTATCTCCGCTTCTGTCGCATGCTGCTCGGCGGCGGGACCCTCGACGGGACGCGCATCCTCGGCCGCAAGACCCTCGAGCTGATGACCCGCAATCATCTCGCCGGCGGGCGCGACCTCACCGAGGCGAGCGTCGGTCGTTTCGGCGAGACGCCCTACGAGGGCACCGGATTCGGGCTCGGGTTCTCCGTCCTCCTCGACCCCGTGCGCGGTCAGAACGTCGGCAGCCCGGGGGAGTTCGCCTGGGGCGGCGCCGCGAGCACGATCTTCTGGGTGGACCCTGCGGAGGATCTGACCGTCGTCTTCCTCACGCAGCTGATGCCGTCGCGCACCTTCGACTTCCGGGGCCAGCTGAAGGCGATCGTCTACGGCGCGCTGCTGGACGACTGAGTCGAGCGGGGAGACGTTCGGCTGCTCTTCCCGGGCGCAGCGCTTCTCCCCGTTCGGTATCCTCCCCGCTCGGTCCGATGTGTCTCGCGAACGCGCGCGTCCGCGAACGAGGCGTCGGGGCGAGGGGCGAGAGGGGATGAGGGAGTGGGCGAATCGATGAAGGACTCGGATTCCCGCCTCGGTCGGAGACGACCTCGCGTGCGCGCGGCCGGCTGTCTCGCCGCCCTTTGCGCCGGACTGCTCCTGACGGCCTGCCCGGAGGACGTCGATCCGACGCCGCGGGCGCCGGATCGACGTC
>JAUIMK010000504.1 GCA_030432735.1 bacterium | reverse complement strand
TGATCGCGGATGCACAGCACGCCGTAGCGATGGAAGGCGGCGAGGAGGGCGTCCGCGTCGTCGCCGGAGAGCGGGCGGGAGAGATCGAGACCGTGGATCTCGGCGCCGAGCGCGCCGGAGAGTCCGCGCAGCTGGAAGTCGGTCGTCATCTGGGGGTCCTCGAGCGGGTCTCTCGGGCGTTCCGACCCCGCGCGCGGGCGATTCTAGCGCTCTGGTGAGTGGCCCGGAACCACGGCCGGGCGACGTCCCTCGAGCGGCAGCTCGCCGGCAAATCCGAAGGGATCCGCGCGCTCGGGCGATCCCTGTTGGCGGGGCCGTCGAGCGTGGGACGGACCGGCCCACCGTCTGCTCCCCGACGCCCTGCGCCGGGGGGGGGGGGCCGTCGAGACGATCCGCCCGAAGGCGTGGCCTAACAGGCTCTCCGAGAGCGCGCGCCGCCTCGCGACGTCGTACGACGGTCGCCGGCTGCGCGGGTCGAAGCGACCGCCACCAGCCCGGCGCCGAACAAGAGCGCCGCGGCGGGCTCCGGGATCGGGGCGCTCGAGCCGAGGTCGTCCGGGAGGTCGAGGCCCAGATCGAGGTGGAGGGAGCCCAGGCGGCCGCCGAACGCCAGGCCCCTCAGGCGGATGCGTTCGACCCTCAGGGGCTCGTGACGCGGCGCGAAGGCGAGGCGCTCGAGGGTGTCGGTGCCTGCGGTCTGCACGGCGACGTCGAAGCGTCCCCGCTTCTCGAATCCGTGGACGGCGACGGGGCCGTTCCGGAATTCGATCGTCCGAATGATCTTCTCGAATTCCATCGTGCCGCCGCCGAAGAGGCCGAGCGGCACCTTCTCGACCCGGACCTCGGTCTGCAGGATCACGCCGTCACCCAGGTCGAAGGCGTCCGCGCGATCGAGTCGGATCTCGAGCGCCGAGGCGGCGGGGGCCACGGCGAGCACGGCGAAGAAGACGAGCGCCGTCGCGCTCGAGGCCGCGGCGAGCGGGGTGCGGGAGAGGGGTGCGATGAAGGAGCGGAGGTTCGGCATGAGGTTCTCGGTCGATCGGGGCGGGGAGGAGAGGCTTCGAGAGCCGGCTACGGACTGAGTGGTCGCGACGGGCGAAAGGGGGACGGAAACGTTCGGATTCTCCGGATCTGCCCGCGGGATGCTCGGGATCTGCCGGTGCAGAGCGCCTCGACGCGCGTGAGCGGCCGCAGGACCGGATCGCTCGGCTCCGCTTCGTGCTTGCGGCCGCGCCCCGTGCCGAGTTCAATGCCGCTCGGGGGGGACACATGGAGAAGACAGCCACGCCTGCCGAGCTCTCGCCGCGGGCGATCGCGCTCGGCCTCGTGCTCGCTGCCGTGCTCGGTGCGGCGAACGTCTACCTGGGGCTCAAGGTCGGCATGACGGTCTCGGCCTCGATTCCCGCGGCCGTCGTCGCGATGCTCGTCCTTCGGCGGGTCCTGCGGAACGGCACGGTCCTCGAAGCGAACCAGGTCCAGACCGCCGCCTCGGCGGGAGAGTCCCTGGCCGCCGGCATCCTGTTCACCGTCCCCGCGCTCCTGCTGATCGGCGTCTGGACGGAGTTCGCCTTCTGGCCGACGACCTTGATCGCGATCTCGGGCGGCTGGCTCGGCGTGCTCTTCATGATTCCGATGCGAAGGGTGTTCGTGGAGCAGAGCCCGGAGCTTCCCTATCCGGAGGGGGTCGCGTGCGCGGCGGTGCTCGAGGCGGGCGGCGACGACGAGGGCGGTGGGGCGCGGGTGCTCCAGGGCGGGCTCTTCGGGGCAGTGATCAAGCTCGCCGTGAGCGGCTTCGGCCTGCTTCGCGGCAGCCTCGAAGGCGCCCTCGCGCTCGGTTCCGGACGTGCCTTCTTCGTCGGGGGCGATCTGTCGCCGGCGCTGCTCGCGGTCGGCTACATCGTTCGCCTCGAGGTGGCGGCCCAGATCTTTCTCGGGGGCGCGCTCGGGTGGTGGATCCTGATCCCGCTGGCGCCGGAGATCGTGGCGACCTTCGCCCCGTCGAGCGCCGCCCTGGCGGAGGTCGCGGCGGCGGACTTCGCGGGCGGTCCGGCGGAGCGCGCCTGGGGGCTCTGGTCGAGCGGGGTGCGCTACGTCGGCGTCGGGGCGATGGCCGTCGGCGGCATCGCAGCGCTCGTACGCGTGCGCGCCGGT
>JAUIMK010000145.1 GCA_030432735.1 bacterium | reverse complement strand
AACCGCCCAGACCTTCTCCGTGAAGGCGGGGAGGATGTTCTGGAAGGGCATCGCGAGGAACTGCGGAACCAGTCCGAAGAGCAGCAGGATCCCCACGAGCCGATCGTCGAGCAGGTAGCGGAACCCCTCGACCATGTGTTTGTGCAGCGACGGGAGATCCTTCCCCATCGGCGGCAGCTTCCGGACCGTGAGCATCGCCCCGATCGCCACGACGTAGAGCGAGACGTTCACGAGGTACGCGCCTTCGACCCCGATCACCGAGATCAGGTAGCCCGCGGCCGCCGGCCCGAGCACCCGCGTGACGTTCACCCCCGTCATGTTGAGCCCCATCGCCGACCCGAGCGTCTTCCGGTCGACGAGGTTCGCGACGATCGCCGACCGCGCCGGCATCACGAGCGGGAAGCAGCAGCCGAGCGACGCCGCTGCGGCGACCAGATGCCAGAACTCGAGCCGACCCGAGACGAGCAATCCGAAGACGACTCCCTCGCTCAGCAGCGCCATGCTCTGGGCGAGGACGATCAGACGACGCCGCTCCACCCGATCGGCGAGCGCGCCTCCGATCGGCGAGAGGAAGAACATCGGAACGGCCATCGCGGCCGCCGTGATCCCGAGGGCGAAGGCCTGGTCCGTGAGCTTGTAGGCGATCCACGGCCGAACGATGCTCTGGCCGCCCATGGCCAGGAAGAACGCCATGTTGCCGACGAAGACACGCCGGAACTGCGGGTTCTGCAGGGCTTCCGTCGCGCGGCCCCAGCCCGATTCACGCCGCGGCGCGCGTTCCCTGCTTCCCGATTCGCTCATGCGACCCGGAGCGTCGCCGATCCTCGGCGTTCGCGCATCGGGTCCGGCTCAGGCCTGCTGCACTTCCCGATCGCTCATCCCGATCAGGTAGAGGATCCCGTCGAGTCCGAGATTCGAGATGACCTGCTCGGCCGCGTCGCGCACCTTCGGCTTCGCGTGGAAGGCGATCCCCAGACCCGCCGCATCGAGCATCGGCAGATCATTCGCCCCGTCCCCGACGGCGATCGTCTGCTCGAGACGCAGATTCTCCCGCTCGGCGAGCTCGCGAAGCAGCGCGGCCTTGCGCGCTCCGTCGACGATCGTGCCCGCGACGCGGCCCGTCAGCTTGCCGTCCTCGATCTCGAGCTCGTTGGCGAAGACGTAGTCGATTCCCAGGCGTGCCTGCAGATGACGACCGAAATACGTGAATCCGCCGGAGAGGATGGCCGTCCGGTAGTCCAGGGAGCGCAGGGTGGCGATCAGCCGCTCGGCCCCGGGCGTGATCGGGAGACGCGCCGCGATCTCCTCGAGGACGCGCTCGTCGAGGCCCTCCAGCAGACCGACGCGACGTTCGAGACTCTCCGTGAAGTCGAGCTCCCCGTTCATGGCGGCCTCGGTGATCTCGGCGACCTGGTCCCCGACGCCCGCCGCGGCGGCGAGCTCGTCGATGACCTCAGCCTGGATCAGCGTCGAGTCCATGTCGAACGCCACGAGCCGCCGGTTCCGGCGGTAGACGTCGTCGACCTGGAACGCGATGTCGACGTCGAGGTCCTGGGCCAGCGCGAGCAGATCCCCGCGGAGCGCCGACGCATCGTCGGGCTCGCCACGCAGCGAGAGCTCGACGCACGAGCGGGGCACTGCGTTCTCCTCGCGCAACGACACGCGGCCCGACAATCGCGTGATGTTGTCGATGTTCAGCCCGTGCTCCGTCGCGATCCGGCCGAGTCCCTCGAGATGCCGGGCCGTGAGCCGACTGCCGATCAGCGTCATGATGTGGCGCGGCTGGCCCTGCGCGCTGACCCACCGCTCGTACTGCTCGAGGTCGACCGGGGAGAACCGGACGCCGAGGTCCCAGGCGTGGGACTTGAAGAGCACGTCCTTGAGGACCGGATGGCCATCCGATTCCTGGGGCAGCTCGACGAGGATGCCGAGGGTCAGCGTGTCGTGGATGACGGCCTGGCCGATGTCGAGCACCCGCACGTCGTGCTCGGCCAGGATCGCCGAGAGGTCGCGGGTGATGCCGGGGCGATCCGGTCCGGTCAGGTTGATCAGGATGACCTCGGCCATGGAACCGACACTTTCCTCGCTCTCGTTCTCGGGGATGAGGGACCCGGCGGCGCGCCGGGCGGGCGCAAGGATCCGTCATCCCCGCCCGACCGCAAGGCCGCGCCCCCATTCCTCGACGGGACTTCAGCCGAGGTGGATCGGAAGCCGGGCCAGCCCGCGCAGGAAGAGCGACGGACGGAAGACCGGCTCCTCCCCGAAATCGAAGCGCGGAAAGCGCGCGAGGAAGGTCCCGACTGCGGTCGCGATCTCCGCGCGCGCTAGCGAGGCCCCGAGGCAGAAGTGGCGGCCCATCCCGAAGCCGAGATGGCCGGTGGTCTCGCGCTCCACGTCGAGGCGATCCGGGTCGGGGAAGCGCTCCGGATCGCGATTCGCCGCTCCATTCATGACCACGCAGACGTCGCCCGCCGGGATGGTCCGACCGCCGACCTCGACCGCGTGGGCGCCGACCCGCTGACTGATCTGGACCGACGTGTCCCAGCGAATGAACTCGTCCGCCGCCGCGGCCATCCGCGCCGGTTCGGCGCGGAGCAGCGCGAGCTGATCCGGATGGAGGAGCAGCCCGCGGATCGCCATCGAGATCAGGTCGGCGGTCGTCTCGTGGCCGGCCTGGAGCAGGATCACGCAGGTCGAGACGACCTCCTCGTCGCTTAGCCGTCCGGTCTCGTCCTCGACCTCGACGAGGGCCGAGATCAGGTCGTCCCCGAGATTCCGGCGACGGGACCGGGCCAGGTCGAGGAAGTAGTCCCGGAAGCCCGCGCTCGCGATCTCGCCGCGCTCGATCACCTCGTCGGTGACGGCGGAGACGTCGCCGCGCCGCGCGAAGTCGTGGGCCCAGGCGAGAAAGGTCGCTCGATCCGAATCGGGGATGCCCATCATCTCGCAGATGACCGCGATGGGCAGCGGGTAGCCGAAGTCCGCGACGAGCTCCGCCTTCCCGGCGTCTTCCACGCGGTCGAGCAGGCGATCCACCTCGGCCTGGATTCGTGGCCGTCGCGCGTCGACCGCCCGAGGCGTGAATGCCTTCGTGACCAGCCCGCGAATCCGATCGTGATCCGGCGGGTCGAGGTACAGGAGCAGCTTGCGCATCACCTCGTAGAAGGTTCGTCCCGAGGCCCCCGTGTCGAAGAGCTCGATCGCGCTCGTGTCGCTGTGGAGATCGGGGTCGCGTAGCACGCGATCGGCGTCGGCGAAGCGCGTCACGATCCACGCGCGGCGACCGAGCAGCGTCTCGTCCGCGTGGACCGGCGCGAGATCGCGCAGACGGTGATAGTGCGAATAGAGATCGCCGCGCTGCGTCGGATCGAGAATCGCGGCGAAGACCTCCGCCGCCGCCATTTCGTCGGGCTTGCTCATCGCGCCTCCGTGGCACGACATTATAGTCGCCCCGCGGATGCGGCGTCGCGTACAATCGGACTTCCCCCATCCGGGGGAACGCGGAGGGATAGGCATGCCCGGCCCCCTGAACGGCGTCCGAATCGTCGAAATGACATCGACCGTATCCGGCCCCATGGCCGGGATGGTCCTCGCCGACCAGGGCGCGGACGTGATCAAGGTCGAGCCTCCGATGTTCGGCGACACCTGTCGTTATCTCGGCGGGACCCGCGCCGGGATGGGGGCCATGTACGCGGTGCTGAACCGCAACAAGCGGTCCCTCGCGCTCGACCTGAAGGACGAGACCCAGAAGTCCGTGCTGCTCGACCTGATCGCGAGCGCCGACGTCCTCCTCGAGAACTACCGCCCGGGCGTCATGGAGAGGCAGGGCCTCGGGTACGACGCCCTCGCCCCGCGCAACCCCGGTCTCGTCTACGTGTCGATCACCGGCTACGGCCAGGGCGGCCCCTACGAGAATCGCCGCGTCTATGACCCGCTGATCCAGGCGACCGTCGGCATGACGGCGACGCAGGGCGACCTCGGCACGCGTCCCGAGAACGTCCGCATGATCCTCTTCGACAAGGTCACCGGCCTGACCGCCGCGCAGGCGATCACGGCGGCCCTCTTCCAGCGCTCGCGGACCGGCCAGGGCCAGCACCTGCCGATCTCGATGCTCGACTCCGCCCTCTACTACACCTGGCCGGACGTGATGTGGTCGCGCACGTTGCTGGGCGAAGGAACGACCGATGCGGGGGAGCTCGCGGACTACTTCCACGTCCTGCGGACGAAGGACGGCTACGTCTCGGTCATCCTGGTCCAGGACGACTCGCTCCAGCTGATCTCGGTCTGGCGCGGCTCGGAGATCCACCTCGACCCGCGCTTCACGACGCTGCCCGATCGCGTCGCGAACCGGGACGCGTTCATCGCCGCGATGGAATCGATCCTCGCCGGGGTCTCCACCGAGGAGGCCTGCGAGATGCTCGATGCCTTCGGCGTCCCGGTCGCCCGGGTGAACTCGCTGGACGAGGTCCCCGAAGACCCCCAGGTCCGCCAGCAGGGCAGCCTGCTCGAAGTCGAGCACCCGGAGATCGGGGCGATGCGGATCCCGCGGCCTCCAGCGCGGTTCGAGGGACAGGCGCCCCTCCCCTCTTTCCCGGACCGGCACGCCGCGTCGATCGGTGCGCATACCCGGGAGATCCTCGAAGAGCTCGGCGTCGAGGAGGCGCTGATCAGCGAGATCGAGGAACGCGACGAACGGCTGGCCGCGCAGCTCCGCGCGGCAATGGCGTCCGCCGGACGTTAGGCGCCCTGCCCCTCCGACCCTGAGAACTTCGACACGCGACGCCAGCTCGCGATCTGGAGCCGGTAGTAGGAGTCCGGGGCCAGCCCCCAGAGAAGCTTCAGGAATCGAAACGAGAGGGGCTCCAGGTCGCTGCCCACCCAGTCGTCGCCATCCGACCAGGCGAGCAGCCGTCGCGCCACGACCGCGGCTTCCGGGGCCCGCCGACAGCGCCGCGCCCGGATCTTCCGGCCGCGCGCGTTCAGGCGGATCGTCGGTGCCCAGGAGAGCGGGCCCTTGATCACGCCCGGCCGATAGAGCCGCAAACGTACGTGCGGATTCGCCGCATGGAGGATCGGCCCCGTTCCCGTCACGAAGTGATGGAGCGCCGACTTCGAGGCGTGGTAGACGGGTCCGAAGGCGGACGGGCTTCCGTCCGCGATCGAGCCGACCGTCACGATGTCGAGGGGATGCGACCATTCGCGGCTCGCCGCCTCGATCGCGAGCAGCGCCGGAAAGAGCGAGTTCACCCGGTGGATCTGCTCCATCGTCGACGCGAGCGGGACGCCGCCCGGCCCGACGGCATCTTCGATCTGTCCGGCACAGAGATAGATCCGGTCCGGATCGAGGTCGAGGAGACGCGCCGCGTCCTCCGTGGAATGCTGCGCGTTCGCGACGCTGACGGAGCAGGTCGAAGGGGCGGCGGTCGCCTTCCGGCCGACGCCGACGACCTCGTCGCCGCGCGCGATGCAGGCGCGTCCGAGCGCCTCGCCGAGCGTTCCGGTGATGCCGGTAATGACGACCTTCATGCCGCTCTCTCCTCCAGAACGAAATCCGCCACGCGGAGCGCGTGCGCCGCGATCGTGAGCGCGGGACCGACACCGAGAGACGTCGGGAGGACGCTGCCGTCCGCGATCCAGATCCCCTCGTGCCCGTGCAGCCGCCCCGTTCCGTCGACCACCGACGTCGCCGGATCGACGCCGGCGCGGCACGTGCCCACCTGGTGCGCCAGATGATCGCGATCGTTCTTCGCGACCCAGGGAATCGACACCACCGCCCCGACGCGCCGCATCAGCCCGGCCAGCGCGCGCGCCAGTGCCCGACCGCGCAAGACGTCGAAACGGTCATAGGCTCGGTCGATCCGGATCGTGCCGCTCGCGCCTCGCCACACTCGGTTCACGGTCCGGGGAAGATCCTCCACGTAGCCGGCCATCAGGATCGTCCGGCGGTGAATCGCCGCGGCCAGCGCGCGCGGCAACGGAATCCCGACTTGATGGGCGAGCGACTCCACGCCGGGGATCGGGACCGCCTGCGCCGAGCCCATCTTCTCCGACAATCGCGGGGTGCCGAAGTAGAAGTCCGAGAGTCCGAGTCGCTTCAGGTACGTGGTGTCGGCCCCGATCGACCGGGGGAAGACCGTGACCGCCAGCGCGCCGAGATGACACATGTGGTTCCGGCCGAGCTCACCGCTCTCCCCGGCGAGTCCGGAATCCGAGAGCAGCAGCGGCGTGCCGATTGCGCCGGAAGCAAGCAGGACGTGCTCCGCGGTCGCTTCCCCCACCGCCCCGGTTCGGCGATCGCGGTAGCGCAGCGCTTCGAACCGTCCGCGCCGGACCGCGATCCGCTCCGCCTCGACGCCGAACCGATAGTCGATCGCCCCCGCCCGGGCGCGCGGCGCCAGGAGCGTGTCGTGTGCGGACGTGCGCGCGCCGGTCGGACAGGCGTACCCCGGACAGCGCGCGCATCGCCGGCACGCATCGAAGTCGATCGCGAGCGGCAGCGCGAAGGGATCCGCGCCCCGCTCGCGGAGCCGCCGCGCGAGTCCCGCGTTGAACGCGTCGAGGGGCGGTCCCGGCCGCAGATAGGGTCGTCCACGCCGCCCGAGATGCGGGGTCGCCGCGGTCGCATCACCGCTCACGCCGAAGAGATCCTCGGCGCGCTCGTAGTAGGGCTCGAGGTCGGCGAACGAGAAGGGCCACTCCCAGATCGCGCGCGGCACGCGCTCACCATAGTGGCGGCCCGGCACGAAATCTTCCGGCGAAGGACGCAGCAGCGCAGCGCCGTAGACAGCGCTGCTTCCTCCCGGAACCCCGCCGATCAGCGGGCGCGCCGGAGATCCACCGATCTCGATCGGCCGATCTTCGCTGGCGACGCGTTCGATCAGCATGCGGTGCTCGTCACGCCCATCCGCGTCCGATGGTGGCCCCAATCCGCGCTCGAGCACGAGCACGCGGCGACCGGCATCCGACAGTGCGGACGCCGCGGCCCCTCCGCCCACGCCGCTCCCCACGACGATCGCGTGGTAGTCCGTCAACCGATCTTCCTCGTCTGTCGAGCGCGCTTCGGGGGAGCCTCGGAACGATCGCGTATGCAGGTGACAGAACCGGGCGATTCTCGCGGCAAAGGCGTCGCGGCGGTCTCGGAGATGTGGAGATCGTGAACTTCGTGAAGAATCGAGTGCCGTTCGAAGAACGCCCCTCAGAGCTCCGCCCAGAACATCGCCCATCGGTCCGCGATTCGGCGCAGCGGGCCGCCGCCGCGGGTCGGCGCTTCGAGCTCGGTCAGTCCGGGGCGCTCCGGCCCGAAATTCGCGCGGATCCACCCAGGGACCGTCGCGCCGGCGAAGACCGCGTTCACCTCGCAGCTGTGCCGCAGGCTCTGGCGGTCGAGATTCGACGTCCCGACCACCGCCAGGCGGTCATCGAACGCCGCGAGCTTCGCGTGCATCATCGCCCGGGGCTCCTCGAAGACGCGGACACCGCGCTCGATCAGGCGCGCACTCAAGACCCGCGCCGCGCGGCGCATGAGGGGATGATCGGTCCTGCCGGCCATCACCAGCTCGATCGCGACGCCGCGATCGCTCGCCGCCTCGATCGCGTCGAGCACCTTCGGCCCCGGCGCGAAATAGGGGCTGACGAGCAGCACCCGGGACTCCGCCCGCTCGAGCTCGTCGAGGAAGAAGTCGCGCACGCGTCGGCGGCGATAGGTCGGACCGTCGGCGAGGATCGCGACATCGTGCTCGCCGCCGCCCTCGGACTCCCGCGCCACCCCCGACCGCCAATCGAAGCTCGAGCCGCCGACCCGGAACCAGCTCTCCACGAAGATCGCCTCGAGCTCGTTCAGACCGGGCCCTTCGAGCCGCACGTGCGCGTCCCGCCAGTGCAATCCATCGCGACCGTCGCCGACGTACTCGTCGCCGACGTTCAGGCCGCCGAGGAAGCCTACGCGACCGTCGACGAGCAGGAGCTTTCGGTGATCCCGCAGCCGCGGGCGGAAACGCCAGAGCCAACGGGCGGGCGGGTTCCACGCCTCGAACTCGATGCCGTCGGCGGCGTAGCTCGCGAGCATCCGGCGGTCGATTCCGCGTGAACCGACCGCGTCGTAGATGACACGGACGTCCACGCCCTCCCTCGCCCGCCGCGAGAGCAGGTCGAGCATGTGCCGGCCGAGCCGATCCGTCCGGAGGATGTACGTCTCGAGGTGGACGTGCTCCTTCGCCTCGGCGATCGCGTCCTCCATGGCGACGAAGGCCGCGGCGCCCGCGCCGAAGAGCGCGATGCGATGCCCCGCTCGAAAGCGCAGGATCTCCGTCGGAGTCACGCCCCCTCCTCGGCGCGCCGCCTGGATCTAGAGCGCGTCCTTGATCCGCTGATAGCCCTCTCGGAGCTCGTCCAGCAGGAGCTTGGTCGCGTCCTCGACGTCTTCGGCCGATTCCTGGGTGACGTCCCCGATCCGCTTGACCCGCGACTGGAGCTTCTGCCAGGCGTGCTCGAGCTGAGACCAGGCATCCTTCGCGTCCGCCGCGCCAAGATGGACCTGCACCTTGAGCTCGTCCCGGGTCTGCCGGAGTCGATCGACCTCCTCGTCGACCCGATCCTTCCAATCCTTCTCCATGACTCGAACCTCCCTCGTACGCGTCCGCGGAGCGCGCGGACGCGAGCCGGTGCGCGACGCCTGCGAGTAGGAGCACATGCCATGCCAAGGCGAAAGCTCGGCAGAGCGCGTCTCGTCGCGAACGGGGCGACGCGTTCGAGGCGGGAAGCTACAGGCCGCGGCAAGGCGCCACAAATCGGACGCGAGCTGCTTCAGGGCACGATCCGCGTTCCCGCCTCGCCCCGAAAGACCGCGCGAGCGTCTTCGAGCGCCCCGATCGCCGCGAAGCGCCCCGGCGACGAGGCGAAGCGACAGGCCGACTCGACCTTCGGTCCCATCGAGCCCGGCGCGAACCCGTCGAGGTCGAGCTCCGCCGCCGTCGCGCGCGCGATCGGACGCGCGTCGGTGGCCGGCCAGGACGCGTAGACTCCGTCCACGTCGGTCAGCAACAGCAGTCCGTCGCAAGCGAGCCGATCGGCCAGCAGCGCGGCGACGCGATCCTTGTCGACCACCGCCTCGATGCCGCGGAGCCGGTCGGCTTCGTCGCGGACGACGGGGATGCCTCCCCCGCCGGCGCAGACGACCAGGTGCTTCTCGCGGACCAGCACCTCGATCGAGGCGAGCTCGACGACCGCGCGGGGCTGGGGCGAGGCCACCACCCGACGCAGCCCCTCTCCCTCACGCACGTAGCGCAGCGGATCGTTCGCGGCCTCTTCGGGAATCTCGTCCCGCGAGCGCACCGGCCCGATCGGCTTGGTCGGTCGCTCGAGCGCCGGATCGTCCGCCGCCACCTCGACCTGCGTGAGCAGCGTCGCGATCGCGCGCCCCGGCAGACGATTCCCGAGCTCGCGCTCGATCCAGTAGCCGAGCATGCCCTCGGTCTCCGCACCGATCACGTCGAGGGGCCAGTCCTCCGAACGTTCCGCGAGCCAGCCGACCTGCGGACCGTTGCCGTGGGTGACGATCAGCTCGTCGACTTCTCCCGCGAGACCCGCCAGGGCCTCCGCCGCGACGCGAACCCGCTCGACCTGCCGCGCCACGGTCAGCGGCTCGCCACGAACGGCGATCGCGTTCCCGCCGAGGGCGACGAGCACCCTCACGCGTTCCGCCTCCGGGCCAGGGCGACGAAGTCGTCGATCACGGGCGCGAGCCCGAGGGCCGGGTCTGCCGGCGGAACGTACTCGTAGCGCGCACGGAAGATCGGAACGTCCACCTCGAGCAGCCGCGCGAGATCGATGGGCGTACCCGCGACGACGCAATCCGCGCCGCTCGCTTCGATCGTGCGTGCGAGGTCGACACGCTGCGCCGGGGAGTAGCCGAGGGCGGGCACGACCGACCCGAGGTGCGGATGGGCTTCGAAGGCTTCGGCGATCTCGCCGACGGCGAAGGGCCGCGGATCGAGGATCTCGCCGGCGCCGGCCTCCTGCGCCGCGACGTAGCCCGCGCCGTAGGCCATCCCGCCGTGGGTGAGGGTCGGACCATCGTCGATCACCAGCGCCCGCCGGCCACGCACGCCGTCGGGCGCTTCGAGCGACACGACCGAGTCCGCGAACAGGATCCGGGCCGTCGGGTTCACCGCCCGGACGCCGTCCGCCGCCCGATGCCGCGCGTCCTCCGACGCCGCATTCGCCTTGTTGACCACGACGACGTCCGCGCGACGCGCCACCACCTCACCCGGATAGTGGGTGGCGACGTGGTCCGGCCGGAGCGCGTCGACGACCGCGATGTCAAGATCGGGCACGAGGAAGGACCAGTCGTTGTTGCCCCCGTCCCAGACCAGGACGTCCGACTCCGCCTCGGCGCGCTCGAGGATCTCCGCGTAATCGACCCCGGCGTGGATCACCCCGCCCGCCTCGACGTAGGGCTCGTACTCCTCTCGCTCCTCGATCGTGCACTCCGCGAGATCGAAGTCCTCGAAGCGCGCGAAGCGCTGGGCGCGCTGCCTCTCCAGATCACCGTACGGCATGGGATGCCGGATCACCCCGGGACGAAGCCCGCTCTCAGCGAGACGCCGCGCGATCCAGCGTGCGATCTGCGACTTTCCGCAGCCGGTTCGGACGGCGGTGACCGACACGACGGGACGGGAGGACCGGAGCGAGGTCCGCTCTGGACCGAGCAGGCGGAAGTCGCAGCCGCACGCGAGGGCACGCGAGGCGCGATGCATGACGTCTTCGTGGGCGAGATCGCTGTAGGCGAAGACCACCTCGTCGACCGAGTGCGCGCGGCAGACGGCTTCGAGCGACGCCTCGGCGACGATCGGGATGCCTTCGGGATAGAGCGGTCCGGCGAGGGCGGGCGGGTAGCGCCGTTCGTCGATGTCGGGGATCTGGGCGGCCGTGAAGGCCACCACCTCGACCGTCGGGTCCGCCCGGAAGACCACGTTGAAGTCGTGGAAGTCGCGCCCCGCCGCGCCGAGGATCACGATCCGTTTTCGCTGCTCCGTCCCCACGACACCTTCCTCCCGATCCGTTCCCCGAACCCGACTCTCTCCCCGAGCATGCTTCAGAAGAGGCCCTTCATCCGCTCGATCAGCTCGATCACGAGGAAGAGCGTCGAAGCCGCCGCACCGATCGATGGCACGACGATCGACCACCGCGACACCGGCTGCCCCCCGGCGCTCCGCTCCCGTAGCCGCACCGCGACCAGGGAGAGATTCACCAGCACGAACACCAGCAGCGCCACCGACGCCGTCGCCGCCGCGAGTCGCTCCATCGGGAGCGTCGCCGCGAGCGTCCCGACGATCGCCGCGACGAGAAGCGTCGCACGGACCGGCGTCCCCGTCCGCGGATGGATCGGGGCGAGCCAGCCCGGGAGCGATCCGTCCCGCGCGAGGCTCATCAGGATCCGCGATGCCATCACGACCTGCACGAGGGCACCATTCAGCATCGCGACCAGGGCGACCACCGAGATCAGCTCCGCGTTCCCGCCCGACCGTTCGAGTACGAGCGCGAGGGGGGCCTCGGCCTCCCCCAACACTTGCGCGGGGACGACCCCGATCGCG
>JAUIMK010000503.1 GCA_030432735.1 bacterium | reverse complement strand
CGACCGCGTCGAGATAGAAGGGGGTGCAGCCGAAGGCGACGCCCCGCTCCCGACAGCGGTGGGCGATCGGCGCGAGGAATCGTTCGGGGAGCTCCCATCGCTTGCGCGCGCGATGGCTCGCGCTCTGCCGAAGGATCTCGGGAGCGAAGAGCTCGTCGATCCGGAAGAGCTGGAACTTCACGCCGTCGCAGCCGATGTCGGCGGCGCGGTCGACGAAGCGAAGGGACCGCTCGAGGTCGCACTGGTGGTTGCTCGAGACCTCGGCCACGAATCGGGGCGCGGTCGGAGGCAGGACCGCTCTCGCGGGCGCGATCGGGTCGGCAGGATTCGCCGCTTCGGGATTTCGATCTGAACGCATGGATTTCGTCTCGCAATCTGGTTTCGGCTCCGCACGCGGTCTGGACCGTTCGGAGCGGTCGTCTCCGCAGTAGTGCAAGGCGTGTACCCGGTTGAGAGCCGCTCTGGCGGCCGCCCGACGCCCGCAGATCGCCTCGGCCGCGCTTGGCACCGGGATTGCTCTCGACAAGGGGCAGGCACCCGCGGCCGAGGGCACGCGGGGGCGGAGGCACGGCGACGATGGATCTGATTCTCAACGGCGAACCCCAGCGATTCGACACGTCGGATTGCGCGAATCTCGCGGAGCTCGTGTCGATGGCCGAGACCGTGTCGAAGGAGCGCGAGGAATCCGTCGTCGTCGCCGTCGAGGTCGACGGCGAGGCCCTCTCGCCCGAGGCCCTCGCAGGCCTCGAGCAGCAGTCGCTCGACGGGGTCGCCCGGGTCGAGATCGAGCGACGTCCGACGAGCGTCGTCGCGCGATCCGTCCTCCGGCAGGGCGCCGACTACTGCGGCCGCGTCGAAGGCGCGATCGACCAGTGCGTCCTCCATTTCCGCGCCGGCCGCAGCGATCGCGGAAACGAGCTCCTCGCCGACGTGACCGACTCCCTGACGGTCCTGACGGGCATCACGGTCTCCGTGTCGTCCATCCTCGCGGATTCGGCGCAGGCCCTCGCGGAGGTCCAGAACGAGATCTTCCCCTGGCTCGAGGAGCTCGTCGAGGCCCAGACCGACGCGGACCCGCTCCGGATCGCAGATCTGCTCGAGTACGAGATCAAGGCGCGCATCGGCCAATGGGGCGTCGTCATGCGGGCGGCCTCCGGGACCGTCGCGGCGAGCGAGGGGGATGCCCCGCTTTCGAGTTGAAACGTTCGCGACGCCGACCTCAGCCGGCGCGATCGACCGGTCGATGACCCGCGCTGGATTTCGTGTTTCCGGGCGGACGCCGGCGAGTCCTCTCGCGCCGCCCAGATGGGGTTCATGACATGGCAACAGGCTTGATCGGTCGTCCGACCTTCGGCGGTCTCGCCAGCGGACTCGATACGAACGCGCTGCTCTCGGGGCTGCTCGAGATCGAGCGGATTCCGCTCAATCGGATCCAGTCGCGTCGCGCCGAGATCGCGAACGAGCGCAGCCTCATGCGCGACCTCAACACGAAGCTGGTCGCCCTCCGCGAGGCGGCGCAGAACCTCGACAACCGCAATTCGGCCGGGAGCGGCGCCTCCGCCACCGAAGAGTTCCTCAAGTACACCGGCAGCTCGACCAACGAAGACATCGTGACGGTGAGCGCCGGCGCGGGCGCGGCACCGGGTGACATCGAGATCGAGATCGAGCAGCTGGCTCGGGGCGCGCGCCGGTTCTCGACCCAGTTCGCCGACGCGGACCAGACGATCGCCCTCGGCTCCGGCCAGTCGCTGTCCATCGAGCTCGCCGACGGCGACGAGACCGCCGTCCCGGCCGAAGAACCGACGCTCATCGAGGTGACCGTCGGTGCGGGCGATGCAGAGCTGACCCTGCAGGACCTCCGCGACCAGATCAACACGAACGAGGGAAACGGCGGCAAGGTTCGCGCCGACATCATTCGCTTCGGCGACGACAACTATCAGCTCGTGTTGACGACCACGGGGACCGGCTCTTCGAACGCGATGACGATCCTCGGGGACTTCGCCTTCCAGGACGAGGTCGAAGAGCGCGACGCGCCCCGCGATGCGGCGATCCGGCTCTTCGGCATCGAGGGCGAAGCGGGCCTGATCCGGCGCGAGTCGAACACGATCGACGACGTGCTGACGGGTGTCACCTTCGAGCTCAAGCGCGTCTCGGAGGAGACGGACG
>JAUIMK010000144.1 GCA_030432735.1 bacterium | reverse complement strand
GGCCGCTCCCTTCGAGATGCGCTCCCAGGCCCAGTCGAGGCGCTGGAGCGTCTCCGGGACCCAGGCGCAGCCCGACTCGGTGATGATGTACTTGAGCTTCGGGAAGCGGTGGAAGACGCCGGAGAGCAGCAGCTGTCCGTAGCTGCGGGTCGAGAAGAAGGGCGTCTCGATCAGGCGGATCGGCAGCGAGATCGGCAGCTTGCCGTAGTCGGGCGAGCCGGTCCCACCGTGGTGGTTGATCACGAGGCCCGTCTCCTCGAGGAGCGCCCACATGCGATCGTAGTCGGGGTGATAGAGCGGCTTGATGAAGCTCGTGCAGTCGTCGGGGACGTGCGGCAGCAGGATGCCGCCACGCAGGCCCGCGTTGGCGATCCACTCGATGTCCTTGATCGCTTCGTCGATGTCGTTCAGATAGACGAGGCCGATCCCCGCGCGCTGGGCCGGGTACTCGTCGCACCAGTCCTTGAGCCAGCGGTTGTGGGCGCGGATCCCCTCGAGACGAAGCTTGTAGTCCTCCGGTCGCGGGTTGCCGCAGATCAGCACGCTGGTCTTGAAGAAGGGCGGCACCGTGTTCGGGAAGACGATCTCGCCGACGACGCCGTCGTTGGCCATGTCGGTCATGCGCGCGTCGTCGTCCCAGTTGAGATGCTTCTTCGAGCCGATGTGCTTCTTCTGGGGGTTCTTGTACGAGCCGCGCCAGTCGTCGAAGAGCTGCTGGTGTTCGCTGTCCAGGTAATCGCGGTAGCGGTTGACCTGGGCACCGGCGTGGGTGTCGGACGAAATGACGACGAAGGGATCGCTGCTCATGGGGGACCTTTCTGGGTGTTCTGGAACGGACGCGCCAGGGCTGCCGGCGCTCGCTGCCCGCGTCCCCGATCATGTCAGATCGAGCCGCGGGTGCCAGCGCCGCGTCCGGGCGCGAGAGATGGGGCCGGGCGCGGGATCAGGCCGCGGTGAGCCGGATCTGGAGACCGGAGGCGAAGCGGCGAATCGTCGCGAAGGGGACCAGTCGGGGCTCCTCGACGAACTCGATTCGACGCGTCGCCGAGAGTAGCGCGCCGAGGACCTCCTGGGCCTCCATTCGGGCGAGCCCGGCCCCCAGACAGAAATGTGCGCCGAGCCCGAAGGAGAGGGGACGGGGCCCGGCTCGGTCGAGGTCGAACCGGTCAGGGGCATCGAAGGCCCGCGGGTCGCGGTTTCCGCCGGGGAAGAGGAAGTGGACGGGGGCGCCGCGCGGAAGCGAGAGCCCCTCCGCGACGACGATGTCCTCCGCCGGCGCGCGCAGGCTGCCGAGGGTCGGCGGCTCGAGGCGCAGCATCTCTTCGACCGCCGCGGCGATCCGGTTCGGCTCGACGCGGAGCCGCGCGACGACCTCGTCGTTCCGCAGGAGCGCCGCGACGCCGATCGAGAGCAGCCCGCGCGTGGTGTCGTGCCCCGCGAAGAGCAGGTTGATGGCCATCGCCTCGCACTCCTCCGGCGAGAGGCGGTCGCCGGACTCGGTCGCGAGGGCGAGGGCGGTCAGGAGATCGTCCGCCGGGGCGCGCTGGCGCTCCTCGAAGAGCGTGCGGAGGAGGCTCGTCAGGCTCCGGACCGCGTCCTCGCATCGCGCGCGTTGCTCGTCCGGAAGTCGCGTCGCGAACACGCGGCCGAGCTCGGCGGTCCAGCCGCGGACGGACGGCCACGCGTCCTCGGGCACGCCGAGCAGCTCGCAGGTCACCGCGATCGGGAGGGGGTCCGCGAGCGCGGCTTCGAAGTCGACGGGTCCGGCGTCGAGGATCGGTTCGAGGTGCGCGCGGGCGAGGGCGCGGACGCGCGGGCGGAGGGCATCGACGCGGCGTGGCGTGAAGGCGCGGCTCACGAGCCCACGGAGCCGGCCGTGCTCCGGAGGGTTCGTGTTGAACATCACGAGCCGCCACCAGTTGGCGAGGGGACCTTCGGTGACGCCGATGCCTTCGAGGAGCCGGGCGCCGACGGTGCGCATCCGCGGGTCTGCGAGGAGCCGCTCGGTCTCCGCGTAGCGCAGGACGACCCGCTCTCCGCGGGTCGTGCGGGCGAGCGGCGCGGCCTCGCGCGCCGGGGCGAGGGCGGCGGCGGGGTCCTGCCAGAGCTCGGGGTCGGCGAGGTCGACGAGCGGGAGCGCGTCGGGGTCGTCCGGAGTGTCCGGGAGGTCGGAGGGCGGCATCGCACGACCGTAGCGGCGACCCGCGGCGCGCGCGCCGGGGTGGCGCCGCGCGTCCGACCTCGCGAGACTCCCGACGCCCGTACGAGACGAACCCGAACGAAAGCAGAAGAGGAAGCCCCGGCATGTCGACCTTCGCAGAAATCCCGTGGATCGCGGAACACATCGAGCTCTACGAGACCGACCCGGAGAAGGCCCACATGTGGGATTCGTCGATTCTCGGTGGGCCGGGCCTGCTGCCGACCCTGCTCTTGACGACCATCGGTCGGAAGAGCGGCGAGAAGCGGTCGCTGCCGCTGATCTACAAGGAGATCGACGGCGCCTACGTGGTCATCGCGTCGAAGGGCGGCATGCCGAACCACCCGGTCTGGTTCCTGAACCTCGAGGCCAACCCCGACTGCGACCTGATGGTGGGCGCGAAGGCGGTGAAGGCCCGCGCGCGCGTCGCCGAGGGCGAGGAACGGACGCGGCTCTGGGACGAGCTCGAAGCGATCTACCCGCCCTACAAGGACTACCAGGCCAACGCCGGGGATCGCGTGATCCCGGTCGTCGTACTCGACCCCGTCGGCTGAGCCTCCGGCTGCGGGCGCTCGCCGGGTAGGGTCGCTCATGCTCCGGCTGCGGGCGCTCGCCGGTCGGGTTCCGGTCGTGGGGGCCGCTAGGACGGGCTGCGGCCGGTCAGCTTGTAGATGCCGTCGTTGCACTCGGTCTCGGGGCGGACCGTGGTGGTGGGCGTGATCTTCTGGAGCTCGTTGGTCATGTCCGTGACCATATCGCCGAGGGCGCGGCCGAGTCTCGGGAGGTTCGCGCCGGCGCGACCGGTGCCCGGTCCGCCGCCCAGGCCGCGGTGCGACGCGTAGCGGAGCAGGACCTGGCTGGACATGGAGTCCCGGAACTCCATGATCATGGTCGCCGAGCCGAAGGAATTCACGAACGAGGTGGAGGATCCGCTCCAGCCCGACTCGTCGATGTGCAGGCGCATGTCCTTCAGGCCGACCTGGACCGCGATGACGCACGGGCCTGGCCGGAAGACGCGGCCGACCGGGCTCGGCTCCTGGGTGAAGGCGTCCATCGCCTCGATCAGCATCGTCCGGACCCGGGCCTCCTCCTGGGCGCTCAGCTCCGTCTGTCCGAGTCCGTAGGTGAAGCCGACGCCCGTGAGCAGGATGTCGTCGTACTGGCCGATGTGGTGATCGGGGCGGACCCAGAGCATCGAGCGCGGCGTCTCGCGGGCGAGCACGAGGCCGCTCGGCGTCATCTCGGGCGCCTCTGGGACCGGGCGGCTCTGGCTCGGCCCGGTCGCGCTGGTGCAGGCGACGAGCCCGCTCAGGAGGATGGGGGCGAGCACCGATCGCCCACGTCGTCGCGGGCTCGCGGGTCGGTCGAACGAAGCAGCTGCCATGGCCAATCCTCCCGATCTTGTCCAGGCGGGAAGTCTGCCTCGCCTCTCGCGTTCTCGCACCCGGATCCCGCGCGAGCCCGCGTGCGCCGTCCGAGGGGGGCGGGTCGGCGTCAGGAGAAGGCGACGGAAGCGTCCTCGAGGCCGAGGAATGCCACGGTGTCCTGGATCGCGTTTCCCGCGGCGCAGACGGCGACGCGACGCAGCACGCGGGGGCCGAACACCCTCGGGCACGCCTCGCGCGCGTGCTGGAGCGCGATGTTGTCCCAGACGACGAGGTCGTGGGGCTGCCACGCGTGGACGTAGCGATTGGCTTCGGTGTAGAGATACTCGTCGAAGATCCGGCCTAACAGGGCGCGGCTCTCCGGGTCGCCGCGAGCCTCGTCCGAGAGCTCCACGATCCGCTCGGTCTGCTGGATCGTGCAGACCAGGGCTTCGACGCCGGGCTTGCCGGGGTGGCACCGGATCAACGGCCAGGTGTAGCTCTGCGTGGGGGCCGCCGGGTCCGTTCGTCCCTCGAGATAGAGGCGAGCGTCGGGCCGCATCGCCGCGAGGTCGTGGGCGCAGAACACGTGATAGTCGGCCAGCTCGGCGCGCAGCGCCGGCGGCATCGCTTCGAGCGGAGCGACGTTGCTGTAGAAGACGGTCTCGGAGCCGGTCTCCGGCAACCGCTCCGCCCAGAGCGAGATCACCTCGGCGGGGTAGGGCGTGTAGGTGTAGTCCATGTGGGCCGTGAGGGGGCCCTCGCGGTAGCCGTCGTTCATCTCGTCGGTCCCGTGCCCGTCCTCGTTCGACACGAACGAGTGAAGGTCGCCGGGCATGCGTTCTTCGATCACGGGGCCGAACCGCGAGAGCAGGTCCACCTGGGCATCGATCGAGAGCGACGCCTGCGCTGGGAACACCAGGAGGTGTCGTTCGTTCCAGACCGCTTCGATCTCGCGCCAGGTCGCCTCGACCAGGCCCGCCTCGAGATCGACGCCGTGGACGCGACTTCCGATCGGCCCTGCGAAGGATTCGAAATCGGCCATCGGGATCTCCGGTAGCGGGTCCGGGCTCGGGAAGGGCATCCGTTCCGCGCGCGCCCCGCGCTCCGCCTCGCGGCCGGCCAACACGGCCCTTCAGGCGGTCCGGACACTGTACACTCTCGCGCCATGGAGAAGCTGGTCTATCTGCTCGGCGACACGGGGGCCGGACATCCGCCGCGACGAAGAGACGACCTGCGCGAGAAGGTCTTCGCGGCGGTCCCCGCACTCGAGGCGGCGGGGGCGCGCGACCTCACGGTCTGCGTCGCCGACGTCGAGGATCCGGCGCTCGACGCGATCGCCCACCTGAACGCGCACGGCCTGATCGACGGCCAGGTCTCGCTCTGGGTCGATCGGATCGACGACCGCGGCGGGATCGAGTCCGTCGTGGCCGGCCTGGCGACGCGACATGCGGGGTATCTCGTGACGGAATCCGTCCTTCGGGAGTACCCGGCGCGCGCGTGGTCGCGGGGCGAGGCGAGTCCCGGCGTGACGATCATGACGACGTTCCCGAAGCCCGACGGACTCGACCTCGAGACGTTCTACGCGCGGTGGCACGGCTCGCACGGGCCTCTCTCGCTCCGGTTCCATCCGCTGACGCGATACGTACGCAACAGCGTGTTCCGGGCGGTGACGGAGGGCGCGCCGACGCTTCACGCGATCGTGAGCGAGTCCTTCGCCTCCTGCGAGGTGGTGGCCGATCCCGAGCAGCTCTTCGGCGGCGCGGAGAATCGCAAGACGCTCACGAAGGACCTGCTCTCGTTCACCGACATGTCGACGATGAGCAGCGTTCCGATGCACGAATATCTCTTCTGAGTCGTGAGCGGGCGGGCGCCGTCGAGCCGGATCGGCTCAGCCCTCGCCGCGTCCGGCTCTCGCTCGGGCGGCCAGGAACGACCGCGTCCGGTCGGCGCATTCCGGATCGGCCTCGCCGGTGACCAGGATCGGGTTGAGATCGGTCGCGCCGCTCGCTTCGAGCCGCTCGAGGCCCGCCACGACGGTCGCTTCGTCGCCCACGATCGCGAGCTCGCTCACGCGATCGAAGCCCTGCTTCGCCATCGTGCGCTGATACGGCGGGAGCGCCATCGAGGGGGCGGTGTACGCGTCCACCAGGGCCGACATCGCCGCGACTTCCCCGGTCAGCAGGACCGGCACGCTCGCGACGATCCGCTTGCCGCTCGGGAGGCGCGGCGCGACCTCGCGCTCGATCAGGTCGGGGCCCGCGAAGACCAGCGTGACGCCGTCCGCGTGCTCGCCGGCGAGCTCGATCATCTTCGGACCGAGCGCGGCCAGGAGCACGTCGGGCGCCGTGGCTCCGGGGATGGGCGTGTCGACGCGCACGCGTTCGAACTCGCCTGCGTACTTCACGTACTCACCGCGCAACAAGGGTCGCAGGACCTCGAGCGCCTCCCGCGTCCGTGCGAGTGGACGGTCGCTCGGCAGGCCGAGCTTCTTGTCGAGGATCATCGCGTGGCCGGCCCCGACCCCGAGGCAGAGCCGCCCGCTCGTCGCGAGCTGGGTCGTGAGCGCCTGCTGCGCGAGGGTGGCGACGTGACGGGTCGGCAGGGGCACGACCGACGTCCCGAGCTCGATCCGCTTCGTGCGCCCGCCGGCCATCGCGAAGAGCGTCAGGACGTCGTGGGCGAAGACCTGACCGATCCACACCGTGTCGAAGCCCTCGGCTTCGGCGCGCTCGAAGTCCTGGAGCAGCACCTCGGCATCCGCGGCGCTCCTGGTGTCGAATTGCAGTCCGATCCGCATCATCGCGCCTTAGTCTACCATCGAGCGCTCGCCGCGAGAGACCTGCTCATCGAAGAGAGGACGCACCCATGGGACGCTGGAGCAAGGAAGAGATCGAGTCCGCCTTCAAGACCTATCAGGTCCAGGGGCGCGCTGCGGCGCGTTCCGGGGATTGGGCGCGCTGGGGCGAGATGTTCACGGAGGACGTGACCTACGTGGAGCAGGAGGTGGGCCAGTGGGGCGGCCGCGCCGCCGCGGTGCGCGAGATGGCGGCGCTCATGCACCAGAACGAAGGCACGCCCTGGGTGTGGGTCAACCAGTATCCCGTGAAGGCCTACGTCGTCGACGAGGATCGAGGCTGGGTCTGGTCGCAGATCTGGAACCGGATGGAGGACCCCGGGAACGGGCAGGTGCTCCAGGAGAACTGCCTCACGATGCTCCGCTACGACGGAGATGGGCTCTTCAGCTACGAAGAGGATCTCTACAACCCCCACGCCTACGTCCAGATGGTGAAGGACTGGGTGAAGATCCACGAGTCGTGCAAGCAGGACGCCCTCGACGACACGACGCGCGCCGCCCGTGCCGAGGCCGCGCGCGCCTTCGCGGACATCCCGACCTTCGAAGCGGAGGCGCCGCCGCCGTCGATCGGAGAGCGACACGCCGAAGCCCGCGCGAATCGCGGGATCCGTGGCCGCTTCCCCCGCGAAGAGATCGAAGAAGCCTTCGATCACTTCCGGAGGCAGCTCGCCCTCGCCGGAAAGACCCGCGACTGGAGCCACTTCGGCGCCGCGATCACGAAGGATGCGACCTGGATCGACTGCGCGCTGGGCTCCATCGGCAAGCGCGAGGGCATCCTCCGCACGATCGAAGACCGGCTCCACCGCGTCGACGAGGACGCGCCGTGGGTCCAGCTCTGCCGCTTCCCGGCGGACGAATTCATCGTCGACGAAGCGCGGGAGAGCGTCTGGGCCTTCTTCTGGGCCCGCTTCGCCGACGTCGGCGACGGCGTCCGTCACGAGGCCAAGGTCTTCGCCGAGCTCCAATACCACGGCGACGGCCTCTTCAAGGTCATCGAGACGCTCTACAACCCGAACCACTTCGAGAAGGCGATGGCGTCCTACGTGGCGGGGCGCGATGCGTACGAGGAGCGGAAGGAGCGTCGCGCGAAGCGTCTGGCGGAGCGCGAGGCGAAGGCGCGGAGCATGACGCCGGACGACTAGGCGTGCGGCGGGCCGGTCGCGACGTCGGCCGGGCCGCGCCGCAAAGGTCTGGGAGGTCAGGTCGTGACGTTGCCGCCGTTCAGCTGGAGCGTCTGTCCCGTCATCCAGCGGGCCTCGTCGCTGACCAGGTAGACGACGCAGGGCGCGATGTCCTCCGGGCGTGCGCAGAAGCCGACCGGGACGGTCTTGGCCATGTGGGCGGTCACCTCCGGGTCGGTGTGATTGTCGATCAGCCCGAGGGCGACGGTGTTGGCCGTGACGCCGTTGCCGGCGACTTCCATCGCCAGGTGGCGCATGAAGGCGATGCCGCCGCCCTTGCCCGCGCCGTAGGCGGAGACGCCGAGGGGAATGCCGACGGTGCCCGCGCCCGAGCTGATCGTCACGATCCGCCCGTGACCGCGATCGCACATGCCGTTCACGACCGCGCGGCTGCAGTTCATGACGCCATAGGTGTTCAGCTCGATCTGCTTGCGCCAGTCGGCGGGCTTCGACTCCCGGAACTGTCCGACACCCATGCCCGGCGGGACGCCGGCGTTGTTCACGAGGATGTCGAGCGGGCCGAGCGCGGCCTCGACGCGGGCGACCCCCGAGACGACGGCGTCGTAGTCGCTGACGTCGAAGGCAGCGGCGATCGCGGTGCCGCCGGCCGCCTCGGTCTCCGCGGCCGCTTCGGCGGCGCGCTCTTCGAAGAGGTCGTTGATCGCGACCTTCGCGCCCTGGCTCGCGAGCGCCTTCGCGATGCCGCGGCCGACGCCCTGTCCCGCGCCGGTGACGAGGGCGGTGCGCCCGGTGAGGTCGAACATGGGGTCTCCTTCTTCGGCGATCGCTCGAGGTCGTCGCCACACGCTAACGGATCGGGCGAGGCCCGCGAAGTCGTGCCGGTCAGGCGGTCGGGTACGAGCCCTTCGGCAGCTTCGCGTGGTCCCAGGACACGATCCGCTCGGGACGCAGGCGGATGCCGACCCGGTTGCGGAGGACGTTCTCGACCAGGGGGCGGCGCGCTTCGTCGAAGGGGCCGTGCTGCCGCTCGTTGAGCGCGATCCCGATCCGCCAGAGGGTGGCCTCGTCGTCCAGGATCTCGGCTCGGCCGGCCACGTTCACGCCGGCGAGCTCGTCGTAGTGCGACCCGCTCTCCACGTGGACCGAGCAGCGCGGGTCGCGCCGCAGGTTCACGACCTTCTGCGCCCTTCGCTTCGAGAGCATGTGGACCGCGCCGTCGAGCCACGCGAAGTACATGGCGACCTGATGGATCAGTCCGTCCGGACCGATCGTGGCCATCGTCGCGGCCCGGTGGACCGAGAGGTAGGCGTCGATCTCCGTCTCGCTCATCGCGACCCGCGCCCGCAGATTCTCTCCCATGCGGGCAGTGTACGGATCCGCGCCCAGCGGATCCAAGCGCCCGCGAGTCGGCTACCGTGCGGAGACCGCTAGGAGGATCGCTTGTCCCGAGGCTGGATCATCGTCGCCGTCGCCTTCGTCGCGAACTTCGTCGCCCTGGGAGCGGTGATCCAACCCGTTCCGGTCTTCATCCTGCCCTTCACCGAGGAGTTCGGGGTCGGCCGCGCCGAGGCCGCGCTGCCGACGGTCGCCACGATGGCCGGGGGGGCCGTGGTGATGCCGCTGGTCGGTCGCGCGCTGGCGACCCTGCCGATCCGCAACATCATGATCGCCGGCGCGCTCGTGCTCGCGGCGGCCTTCTACGGCATGTCCCTCGCGACCGAGTTCTGGCAGATCCTCGTGCTCTTCTCGCTGCCCTGCGGATTCGGGATGGGGGCGCTCGGCGTGGTCGCGACGAACACCCTGATCGTGAATTGGTTCGAGAAGGATCGCGCCCTCGCCCTCGGCGTCGCGATGATGGGGATGTCGGTCGCGGGGGTCGCGATGGTTCCGCTCTCGAGCTTCGTGCTCGAGCTCGCAGGCTGGCGAGGCGTGTGCCGGATGCTCGCGACGATGAATCTCGCCGTGATCCCGCTCCTCGCGATCGCGGTCGTCTCGCGGCCGGAGGAGGTCGGGCTGCGGCCGGATGGGGCGAGCGAGGGGGACGACGTCGGTGCGGTCGGTGTGCAGGGCGAGGCGGGCGTCGCGACCAGCCGCGACCTCCTCACGAACCCGTCGATGTGGTTGATCGCAGCGGCCTGCGGCCTCGTCTTCTTCGGATCGATGGGCATCATGAACCACGGGATCGCGTTCGCCCACGACCGCGGGATCGATCCGCTGCGCGCGTCGGGTCTCCTCTCGGCGATCGCCTTCGGTGCCGGGGTGGGCAAGCTCGCCTTCGGCTGGCTCGGCGGTCGGTTGGGCGAGCACGGTGCCTTCGCCCTCTCCCTCGTGATGCAGATCGCCTGCCTCGCGGGCTATCTCGCCCTGTCTTCCTACGCCTCGCTGATCGCGGTCAGCCTGGTCTACGGACTCGGGCTCGGCGGGATCTCGCCCCTGCAGGTGGCGCTCCTCGCGCGAAGCGTCGGGGCCCGCAGCTTCGCGCCGGCGCAGGGGCTGATGGGACCGATCCAGATCCCCTTCCAGATCGCCGGCCCGCTCCTCGCCGGCGCCATCTCGGACAGCCGCGGCAGCTACGACCTCGCGATCGTGATCTTCATGGCGGCGATGATCCTGTCCGCCGCGGCGCTCGGCGCGCTCTATCTGCGCGACGGCCGAGCCGCCGCGATCGCCGACGAGCCCGCGGCCGCCTGAGGCCGTCCGGCGAGGCCGCTCCGATCGTCAGGCCGGGACGACTTCGTTGCGCTGGACGCCGAGGTCGATCGTTCCGTCGTCGGTGCCGATCCGCGCTTCGATCACGTCGCCCAGCCGGAGCCTGCGCGCGTTGCCCCGCGCGACGCGCCGCAACATGGCCTGCCTCCGCTTCGGGCTCACCATCTGGGCGATCGCCATCAGCGGCTTCGGCGGCGCCTGCATCGCACAGCCCCCCGGCGTGCCCGTCGCCAGCAGATCGCCGGTCTCCCAGTCCTGGAGCCTCGACAGCTCGCGGAGCGTGGGCGCCGGGCGATGGATCATGTCCGTCGCCAGGGCGTTCTGGCGCGCTTCCCCGTTCACCCAGAGACGCAGACGGAGCGCCTCGAAGCGCGCGAGGTCTCCCGCGTCGACCAGGGTGAGGAAGGGGCCGCAGGGGCCGAAGGTCCGGTAGCTCTTGCCCTTGTAGAACTGCATCTCCGGGAGCTGTACGTCGCGGGCGCTGACGTCGTTCACCAGCACGAAACCGCCGACGTACTCGTGGAGGTTCGCCTCGTCGACCTCGATCGGCCCGTCGACGTCGCACGAGAGGACGAGGCCGAGCTCGACCTCGTAGTCGAGGAACTCGACGTGGGCGGGCTGGCGGATCGGCGTCGTCGCCGGGGCGATGCAGGAGGAGGCCTTGCGGAAGAAGACGTTGAAGGGGCTCGTCTCCGGATCGAAGCCCGACTCCTTCATGTGCGAGTAGTAGTTGATCGCCTGGCAGAGGAACTGCCGGTCCCGTGTGATCGGCGAGAGCACCAGGAGGTCGGCCAGCGCGAGGGGCCCGTCCCCCGAAGCGGCCCCGACCGCGCGGGCCGCCTCGCGTCCTTCGCGCATGAAGTCGCGGGTGGTCGGGAAGTCGCCTTCGATCGGGGCGACGCGCTCCCCGCGGACGACGCCCCAGGCGGGGCCTTCGGCGCTCTGGTAGCGGACGACGTTCAGGGCCATCGGGGCACGCTCCTCCGGGGAGTCGAAATCTACTGGAGAATCCGCGATCTTGCGCGGGCCCCGAACACGACGGGCGAAGAGGAGACGGCATGGGACGATGTGAGGGCCGAGTGGCGCTGGTGACGGGAGCGAGTCGCGGGATCGGAAAGGCGATCGCGATGCGCCTGGCGAGCGAAGGGGCGTCCGTCGTGCTCAACGCCTCGCGGATGGGCGCCCATGGCGACCTGCCGGGGACCCTCGAGACCGCGGCCGCCGATCTCCAGGCAGCGGGCTTCAAGGCCGCGGCGATCGCCGGCGATCTCTCCGATGCCGCCGCGCGCGAGGGACTGGTCGAGCGCGCCGGGGACTTCTTCGGTCCGGTCGACGTCCTCGTGAACAACGCCGCCGCCGGGCGGATGCAGCTCCCGAGCGAGACCAC
>JAUIMK010000143.1 GCA_030432735.1 bacterium | reverse complement strand
GGTCGTTCGATCACGCGACAGAAATCCGCCCAGTAGCGGTCGGGCTGGAGCATCGCGAGCGCGATCCACTGGTCGTCCCCGCACCGGTAGTGGTTCCAGAGCGGGTTGCCCGCTTCGCTCCTGAGGGTCCGGGGCATGGCCGCCCCCGCCATCAGCTTCATCGACAGGGAGAGGCCCTGGAGGAAGGACATCGATCCCAGATGCGAAGCATTCACCTCCTGCCCGATCCCGTACCGCTCGCGCGCGACCAGCGCCGTCATCACGCCGTAGGCGAGCATGACCGCGCCCATCTGGTCGGCGATCCCGCCGGCGATGCCGAGCGGCGGCATGCCGGGCTCGCCCGCCGCGTTCATGATCCCCGACCGGGCGAGACCGAGATGGTCGAAGGACGGCTCCGCGCTCTCGGCGCCCTCCGGTCCGTAGCCGGTCGCGCTGCCGTAGACGATCTTCGGGTTCCGCTCCTTCAGACTCGCGTAGTCGAGGCCGAGTCGGGCGGCGACGCCGAAGCGATAGTTCTGGAGGAAGACGTCGGCCTTCTCCGCCAGGGCGAGGACGACCTCGCGCCCTTCGGGCCGCTTGAGATCGACCTCGATCGACTCCTTGTTGCGGTTGTTGGCCTCGAAGTACCAGTTCGGGGCATCGCTCGTGTCGACCCCACCGGCGCCGACGAGCCAGCGCCCCGGGTCGCCGGTCCCGCGCTGCTCGATCTTGATCACGCGCGCGCCCATGTCGCCCAGCATCGCGCCTGCGACCGATCCTTGTTGCCAGATCGTCCAGTCGAGAACGAGAAGGCCTTCGAGGGGCTGGGGCATCGGGGATCCTCCTCCTGCTACTGAAGATAGTTCGAGCCCGAGATGCGCGTCGATTTCGGATCGACCCGGATGTGAACGACCGAGAGCTTCCCGCTCTCGATCGCGCGGTCGATGGCGGGTCGGATCGCGTCGGGCGTCTCGACGTGTTCGGTGTGGGCGTCGACCATCTCGCCGATCTTGTCGTAGCGGGCCGGCAGCAGGGAAGCGATGCGCGGCGAGTCCGGCGGGATGTACATGTCCTGCAGCATGTGGCCCGCGATGCCTTCGTTGTTCACGACGATGAAGATCGGATTCGCGCCCACGCGCGCAGCGGTCTCGACGACCATCGCCGCCGCACCGAACGCGTAGTCGCCGAGGACGCCGACCGAGAGACGATCCGGACAGGCGAGGGCGGCGCCGACGACGTAGGGCGCGCCCACGCCCATGCAGCCCGTCGTCCCCGCGTTGAATCGCGAGCGGTTCACGTACGACGGGAGCATCGCGCGGCAGATGCCCATGATCGTCTCGCCCTCGGAGGTCACGATCGCGTCCCGGGGCAGCGCGTCCCGGATCTCCGCGACCACGCGGTAGGGGTTGATCGGGATCGAATCGTCGGAGAGCACGGCGCGGGCGCTCTCCTCGTTCGCGCGGGCCTTCGCCTGGATGCCGGCGAGCCAGTCGCCGTCCGCCGTGGCGAGCGTGCGGCCCTCGAGCGCGGTGACGAGCGCTTCCGCGGTGGCCTTCGCGTCGGCGACGATGCCGAGGTCGACCGGGGCGCCGCTCGTGAGCTCCTCCGCTTCGATGTCGACGTGGACGATCGTCGCGTCGGGCGCGAAGCGTCGGCCCATGCCGAAGATCCAGTTGAAGCGGCCCCCGATCATCACGACGACGTCCGCGCCGCCGATCGCATGGGAGCGCGCCGCGTTCGCGAAGCTCGGGTGATCGTCGGGGATCGTGCCGCGCGCCATGGGGGCACAGACGTACGGAATGCCCAGGTCGGCGAGCTGCGTGAGGGCCACGTTCGCATCCGCCCAGCCCGCGCCCTTGCCGATCACGATCAGCGGACGCGCCGCGTTCGCGAGCAGCTCGGCGACGCGGTCGACGGCGTTCGGATCGGGTCTCGGCGTCGTGATCTCCGGCGCGCCGAGGATCGGAACCGTCTCGGCGTCCAGCTTGCGCGAGACGACCTCCGCCGGGAAGTCGAGGTAGACGCCGCCGGGCTTGCCTTCGAGCGCCTTGCCGACCGCGAGTCGGATCCACTCGCCGATCCGCTCCGTCGAGTCCACGCGGCCGGTCCACTTCGAGACCGGCTTCGCCGCGGAGACCTGGTCGAGCTCCTGGAAGCCGCCGAGCCCCGTCGTTCCCGAGAAGGCGGAGCCGCCGAGGACCACCAGGGGCATGGCGCTCTCGGTCGCCACGTAGAGCGGGGTCAGGCAGTTCGTGACGGCGGGGCCGGACCCCGCGACGAAGACGCCCGGCTTCTTCTTCTGCCAGCCCCAGCCGCTCGCCATGAAGCAGCCGTTCAGCTCGAGGCGGTTGCCGACGACCTTCATGCCCTCGGCCTGCGCGCCCCCGAAGAGCTCGATCATCGGTCCCGCCACCACCCCGAAGAGGTGATCGATCCCGAGGGCCAGGAGCTGCCGCGCCGCGATCCGTCCGCCGTCGATCTCCGCCATGCCGCTCCTTCCGGGTCGTCGCGATCCCTTCGAGTCGCTTCCGCGGGCGCGGCAGCCCCGCCCGCTGCGCCCGCCTGGATCACGTCGATCCGGAGAGGGTCGCATCCTCGCCGTGCGGAGCAATGGTGAATCGGGAGCCGCGACGCGTGCTCTGCTACGCTCCCGCTACCCCTCGATGATCGCGCGACCGCCGTCAGGCGAGTGCGCGCGTACGGGGTGGTTTCCGGGATGAGCGGTCGTCGGGGAGACGTCTTCTACTTCGGAGTGCTCGCGCTCGTAATTGGCGGTGCGCTCTGGATCGGTTCCGGTGAGGACGACGACGAGACCGCGCAGGCGGGGGCGATCGACTTCTCGCTTCCCGGCCTGCAGCTCGAGATCCCCTTCGAGCTGCCCTTCGCCGAGGTTCGCTTCAAGCGCCCCGCGACGCCGCGTCTCGAGATCGGTCAGGACACCGAGGGCGTGATCGTCGAAGTCCGTCGCAACCTGCTCGAGAGCTCGTCGCGGGACGGAGACGACATCGAGGTCGCGATCGAGGCGGCCCGCGACGAGCCGACCCCGCCGCAGATCGCCGCGGCCTTCGACTGACGCGCTCGGCCGCGCGCCCTCCGGAGCCGGGTCAGGGCATCATCGCGAGCACACGCTCGCCGAGCCCGTCGAGCACCGCGAATGCCGCCCACGTGACGAGCGCCGCCGGCAGGACCAGCCCGGCGGACAGTCCCGCCGCCGCGACCACCAGACGACAGACGTCGATCCCGGGCGCCGCTGCCGCCTCCGCCATCCGCGCAGCGTGTCGCGGCGGCCTCGCCTCGCGCCCGCGCGTCTCCGGACCGGTCCGTCCGAAGACCTCACCGCCGCGCGCGCTTCGTTCCACTCGTCCGGGCATCACCAATGCCATGGGGCACCTCCTCGCTCGGAGACATCCCACCGGATTCGCGTGTCCGATTCGGTGACGCCCGTCACAGGTCCGTCGAATGTGACACCGAAGCGGGTCGTGGCAAGACGGCCGCGGGCGAAAAAATGCTCGCAAAACCGGTCGCTTACGGTTCAGCGAGGGGCCATGCCCTCGCGAATCGCGAATCGCGCCAGCTCGACCCGATCGTGGAGGTCGAGCTTCGCCATGATGTTGCGGACGTGGGCGTCGATGGTCCGTACGGAGAGGTCGACCAGGGAAGCGACCTCCTTCTTCGACATGCCGACGGCGATGTACCGGAGGATCTCGCGCTCCCGCTGGGTGAGGGAGGAGGCGCGGGTCGAGCCGGGTGCCGCCACCTTGAGGCCGTCGTCGCCGAGCACGAGCCGGTTCTCGACCTCCTCGGAGAAATAGGTGCCGCCCGCGCCGACCGTTTCGATCGCGCGGTGGAGCACGCCGGGCTCTTCGCCCTTCACGATGTAGCCGGCGGCGTTCACTTCGAGGGCCTGCTCGATGTAGTGGTCGCGGCAGAAGGCGCTCAAGAAGACGATGCGGGTATTCGGCGACTGCTTCTCGATCTCGCGCGCGGCGACGAAGCAGTCGAGCCCCGGTACCTCGATGTCGAGCAGCGCGATGTCGGGTCGGCTCTCGCGCGCGGCTTCGATCGCGAGCTCGTGGTTCGAGACCGACGCGACGACCTCGAAGCCGGACTGACTCGCCAGATGTTGGGCGAGGGCCTCGCGCATCATCTCCTGATCGTCGACCAGCAGGATCCTCGCGTTCGTCATCGTGAGGCGGCTCCCGCGTTCGGGGCCGGGGCCGCGAGCTGGCGCGTCGCCCAGGCGCGGATGTCGGCGAGCCCGAAGGGCTTCTGGAGGAAGTCGGCGTTCTCGATCCGCTCGACCCGGGAGCCGAAGTCGACGTTGCCGGAGATCATCAGCGCCGGCGTGCGGATCCCAGCCTCACGTAGCGCTTCGAGGGCCGTGGCGCCGTCGCGCCCGGGCAGGTCGAAGTCGATCAGGAAGACGTCGTGGTGGCCGGCACCGGCGATCCCGCGATCGACGAGGGCATCCCCGTCACCGACGGCTTCGACCGAGAATCCGCACCGCGAGAGCGCGTCGATCAGCGCGTCCCGGACCTGCGAATGGTCCTCGGCGATCAGCGCTCGGCCGCGTCGGGCCGCCGCGCCGCGGCCCTCCGCGGCGGGCACGACGATGCTCGCGGGAGGCGCCGACGAGAGCCGCAGCGACGCGGTCCAGCCCCCGCGCCGATCGGCATAACAGAGCGGGAGGGATGCTTCGATCTCTTCGAGCAGGCGCTTCGCGCGTTCGACGTCCCGCTCGGCAGGGCCGACGGCCGCAGCGGCGGAGAAGGGAGGCGTGAGCTCGACGGAGATCTCGCGCTCTCCGGAGGTGGCGAGCACGATCCGCCCCTCCTGCCGTGCGGCGTGCGCGCAGAGCAGGATCAGGGCGCGCACGAGGTGGGCGAAGTCGAGGCGTACGCGTCGTTGCGTCTCGGGGCGGTCGGCGCCGCCCGGTGGATCGGACGCGACTACGATCTCCGCCCGGAGCGCGCGTCGGAGGAAGCGGGCGGCGTCGTCGACGACGTCCCCGAGCGCCGCCGAAGTGATCTGCGCTTCGCGGCGTCCGAAAGAGGCGAGGGCGGCCGTGAGGTTCGAGGCCTGCGTCGCCGCGCGATCGATCCGGGCGAGCTGCTCCTCGCGTGCCGCTCTCGAGGCCTCCGGCGGGAGCCGGTGCAGCGTGTCCACGGAGGTGCGGATCGCCGTCGCGAGATTGTTCAGGTCGTGGGAGACGCCGCCGACGAGGCGCTCGAGCGAGTCGAGCTCGGCCTCGAGGTCCTTCGTCGTCCGGCTCTGTCGTCGATCACTCGCTTCGTCCATCCCGCGATTCCCGAACGGTTCCGGCAGGTTGCCCGCGCCAGCGAGTCGGCCGCCCCGTCTGGGGTCGATACCGGATCGAGCCTCGAAGTGTCAATTGGGCATTCCTCCCGAGCCGCTCGTGGGGGATGACGGCCGGTGCGCCCTCACCCGAGTGCGTCGGCGAGCAGCTTCGCGGTGATCGGCTTCCGGACGAAGCGGGTGTCGCTCGGGAGCTGGTCGATCGGGCCGATCTCGTCCTCGGCATAACCCGACATCAGGATGATGCGCTCGCGGGCGAAGCGGGCGCGGAAGAGGCGAGCGACGTCGATGCCGCTCGGCCCGGGCATCACGACGTCGCTGACCAGCGCCTCGAAGTCGCGCTCGCGATCCTCGATCCAGCGTTGGGCCTCGCGACCGTCCTGCGCGGCGACGACGCTGAAGCCGAGGCGTTCGAGCGTGCGCGTGACGAGGGCCCGGACCGACGCGTCGTCCTCGACCACGAGCACCGTCCGCAGGTGCCCGTCGACCGACGCCGCGCGCCGGGGCAGGGCCTCCGGGCGCGTGAGCTCGGCGTCCGTCGACGGGAGGAAGACCCGGAGGGTCGTTCCCTGGCCTTCGCTGCTCGAGACCTCGATCCGGCCCCCGCTCTGGTGGACGATGCCGTGGACGGTCGAGAGTCCGAGACCGGTGCCCTGGCCGACGGGCTTCGTGGTGAAGAAGGGGTCGAAGATGCGGTCCTTCACGTCTTTCGACATGCCGCTGCCGTCGTCGGAGACCTCGATCTCGACTTCGCCGAGGCTGCTTCGGCCCTCCTCGTCGCCCGGGTGCGTGCGGACGCGCACGGCGATCGTGCCGGATTCTCCGATCGCGTCGCGCGCGTTCGCCACGAGGTTCAGGAGGATCTGCTCGAAGCGGCTGGGATCGCAACGGACGCGCGGATCACCGTCCGGCGCGATGCCGAGATCGAGGGAGATGCGCTCCGGGACGAGCTGACGGAGGAGCGGGACGAGGTCGCGAATCGCCTCGTCGGCCATGAAGACGCTGGGGCGGAGCGTCTGCTTGCGGCTGAAATCGAGGACCTTGCTCGTGAGCGCCGCGGAGCGCTCGCAGGCATCCATGATGGTCGCCAGATACTCGTGTCCCCAGTGATCGACGCTCAGGTCCTCGGAGAGGATGTCGACCTGGCCCATGATGACCGTGAGCAGGTTGTTGAAGTCGTGGGCGATGCCTCCGGCGAGCTTGCCGAGGGACTCGATGCGTTCGGCGCGGGAGACCTCGCGCTCGAGCTCGACGACGGCGGTCACGTCGCGGACGAAGGTCACCCATCGCGGCGCGTCTTCGCCGGGCGGGTGGATGGTGAAGGAGCGGATGTCGACGTAGCCCGGCTTCGTTCCGAAACGATGCCAATCCATCCGGGGAAAGGAGGACGTCTCCCCCCGCGCGAGGGCGCTCTGGACCGAGAGGAGGATCTGGTGGGACTCGTCCGACCGGGTCAGGTCGAGGAGCTTCCTGCCCATGAGTTGTTCGCGGGTGAACGCGGTCATCTCGAGATACGCGTCGTTGGCGTACAGCACCTCCGAGTCGAGTCGGAGCACCGCGACGCCGATCGGTGCCTGGTCGAAGGTCGTGCGCAGGATCTGTGCCTCGCGATTCGCGGTCCGGAACTCCCGATCGTCGCGAATCCGGAAGACCTGACCGCGATCGCCGTAGACGTAGATCCGGCTGGTCGCGACTTCGACCGGGATTCGCGTCCCGTCCGCGTGGACGACCTCGCACTCGATCGAGGTCGACTCCCCGAGCTCGGCGGCCTCGTCGCGGAGCGCGTCGAGGTCGGCGCCCACGAGGAACTCGGACAGCTCGCGCCCCTGGATGTCCTGTCTCGAGGAGAATCCGAGCAGGCGGACCAGCGTGTGGTTGGCGAAGTCGATCGTTCCGCCCTTCGAGACCGAGAAGAGCCCGTCCGGCGAGCTGTCGAGCATCTCGCGGTAGTTGGCGCGATTGCGCGCGAGGGTGCTCTCGCTCTCGCTCGCGCGGCGACTCGCGAGGTCGTTGTAGTAGGCGTGGAGCACGCCGGTCGTCGTGACGAGCATCGTGACCAGCATCGAGGTCCGGATGTGTCCGATCTTGGCGGCAGCGGGATTCGGCGTGGCGAGCGGCGTGACGTCGAGCTCGCGAACGAACGCGAGCACGACGAGCTCCGCGAGGGTGAGCAGTCCCCAGAACGCGCCGAGTCGCATGCCCTGTGTGAGCGTCGCGACCAGCGGGATCGCGGTGATGAAGATCGTCGAGGCGACGGCGTGGCCCGCGGTCACGAAGTTGGCGACGGACAGCGCGAGGAAGAGGTTGCCGGTCAGGACCGCGGAGACCCAGACGTGCGAACGCGCCCGCACGAGGAGGAGGGGCGTGACCAGACAGGCGCCCAGCATGTACGCGCCGACGAGGCCGAGGGCCGAGGCGCCGAAGCGGATCTGGTAGGTCATCGAGAACGCGGCGATCAGCGCGATCGCTGCGGACTGGAAGACCAGCATGCGCGCGCGGGTCACGTGGGGCTCGCCGCGGCCCAGGATCTCGGACGAGATGAAGCGATCCGTGAGCCCGTAGAGGCCGGGTTCCTCCGTCGGCTCCGTCGCCGCAGCGCGGATCTGTCGTTCCATGGGCGTTCGCCTCGCGCGAAGTCCGTACGATACGAAAGACCCCGAGCGCGGGCGCCTGTCCCGCCACGCCGACGACATCGGATGCACGCCGGCGCGCAACCGATGTCCGGGAGGGGGCTCGCCGTGCTCGTTCCGAGATCGGCTGATCTCGCGCCAAGTCACTGATCCGTATGGCGTTTTTCTTCTCTCAGCGGTCTTGGCACCGCGCTTGAAGTGTCTGCCGGGGACCGGGAATGAACCCGGGACACAGGAGATCCCCATGAACCGTTGGCAGACCTTTCGCGCGAGTCTCGTCTCGCGCGTCGACTGGATGGTGAGCCAGGTCGAGAACCACGAGGCCCTGGCCGACAGCGCGATTCGCGATCTGCAGCGCCACGCGGCGCGGGCGCGCGTCCAGATGCGTCGCGTGCGGAGCGACGGCGAACGCCTTCGAGATCGACTCTCGAAGGAGCGCGAAGCCGAGCCCGACTGGCGGGCGCGAGCGAAGAAGCTCGCGAGCGAGGACGAGGCGAAGGCCCTCGAGTGTCTACGCCGGGCGAAGCGCTCGGCACAGCGCGCGAGCGAGCTCGAAGCGCGGGTCGCCGAACACCAGCAGATCGAGTCGCAGCTCGGTCGGGACCTCGCCCGCGTCGAGGAGCGGCTCTCGCAGCTTCGCTCGAAGCGGAATCTGATGCGGACGCGGCAGTCGCGGGCCGAGGCGCTCGCCGCGGTCGGCGCGTGCGAAGACGGCGGTGGACTCGACGACGTCTTCGATCGCTGGGATGCACGGATCACCGAGCGCGAGTTCGCCTCCGACTGCGTCGGTGACGAAGACCGCTTCGAACACGAGCTCGGTGAAGCGGAGCTCGAAGCGGCGCTCCGGGACGAGCTCGCCGAGCTCGTCACCGCGACCGAAGAGGGCTGACACGCGAGTGTGTCTGATCTTCCGAACCACGCCGGTGGAGGGCCGGCTTCCCGGGCGCCCGACGGGTGCCCGGGGGACCCCGAGGCCAACATGGAACGAACCGGAAACGAATTCTCCTTCGCAGCCGTCGTCAACGAGACGACGGCATCGGGCGCGCACGGCGATCGTGCGGGCCGCCACGGCAGCTCCCCTGGAGCCGACCCTGTGCGGGACGGTCCCGAGTCGCGAGCCGCGAGGATCACGCTGCTGAGTCGCGTCCTGCGCGTGATCGGCGCGATCGTCGTCGCGGCCAGCGCGGGCACCTTCCTCTTCCAACGCTGGGAGACGGGAACCGATCTGGCGCGCTATTTCGCGCTGCTCGCCCAGGCCGGCCTGCTCTCGGCCACCGGGTTCTTCTGCGCCGTCCGTCTCTCGGAGAGCCGCAGCGCACGGACCTTCCAGGCGCTGGCCGCCGGGATGGTCCCGGCGCTCTTCGCGATCCTCGGCGGACTGATCTACTCGCAGTGGAGCCTCGACGGACCGCCCGGCCAGATCGCCAGCTACGCGACCTGGGTGGCCCCGAGCGGCGGCGCCGCTCTCGCGACGCTCGCGGCGACCCTCGTCGTGACGGTGCCGGTGTCGATGCTGGCGCTCCTCTCGCTCGCGCGCAGCGAGGCGCGCGTTCTCGCGACCGCCTTCGTGACGGCGAACGCGGCGCTGCTCGTCCCGACCCGCCATCCCGCCGTGATGGCCGCGATCGTCGCCGCCGGCTTCGTCGGCCTCGCCGCCCTCGAGCTTCGCCGCTTCCAGGCGTCGACGGCGATGCGGACCCGGGAGGGGCTGCTCGTACGGGGGATGCTCGCGCTGCCCTTCGTGCTCGTGATCGCGCGGAGCCTCGTCCACTACGAGCTCTCGCTCTACATGGCATCGATCCTCGCGTTCGCGATCGCAGGCCTCCTCTTCGCCTTCGCGCGGGTCCAGGAGGGCCCCGAGACGGCGGCGCCCTTCGAGCTCGGCGGCCTCGTGCCGATGGCGGTCGGCTGGCTCGCCTTCGCCGGCGCGACGGTCGACACCTTCGGCGCGCACGACGGCCTCTTCCTGCCGCTCGCGGCGTTGCCCTTCGCGCTCACGGTCCACGGGCTGGCGCTGCTCGTCCGTCCCGGGAATGCGAAGCGCCTGCGCGGGATCGCGACCGCGCTCGCGCTCGTCGCGATGGGCGGGAACCTCTTCCTCGACGTCGGGGTGCTGCCGATGTTCCTGGCCCTGATCACCGGGATCGGCGGCATCGTCCACGGCTTCCTCTTCGAGCGCCGGCGGCTCATGGTGCTCGGCGCCGTCGTCGGCGCGGGGGCGCTCGTCGCGCACGTGCTCGAGGCGATCGACCTCTACGCCCACCTCCACTGGACGAGCCTGTCGGTGCTCGGCGGCGCGGTGATCCTCGGCGCGTCGCTCCTCGAACGGCACCACGTCGCCCTCGCGAAGCGACTCGAGCGGCTGCGGGTCCGCGCGCGGGGAGAGGAGACCCTCTGACGCTCGCGTGAACGTCCTCGGGAGGGCACCGGAAGGTCCGGTGCCCGATCAGGGCTCCGGGTCGGTGGCGGCCCGGAGCCCGCTCGTTCTGGCCTCGCCGCGGGTGCCGGCGGCGGAGCTCAGCCGAAGGCGCGCCAGAGGAGAGAGAGGCCGGAGCCGACCAGCAGCCAGACGATCGTGCGTTCGAAGGTCGTCGCGGAGAGGCGGCTCCGGAGTCGCTTGCCGAGGGGGATCACCGCGAGCGTCGCGATCAGCGCGAGGCCGGTCGCGAGCCAGCGATCGCCGCTGAAGCTGCCCGCGCCGAGCAGCACGCCGAGCTGGGCCAGCCCGCCCATCAGGAAGAGCGCCGCGACCGAGAGGACGTAGGCGTTCTTCGACAGCCGGTAGCCGTGGAACCAGACGGCCACGACCGGCCCCGACACGCCGACCGCGCCGTGGCAGAAGCCGGCCACCCCGCCGACGAGCGGCGCCCAACGCTTCGTCGTCGTCGGCGCGAGGGCCAGCTCGGGCTGGCGGAACCGCTGTACGACGTAGAAGAGAACGGTCGCGGCGAGGAAGACGAGGAGCGGACGTTCCGGCGCGCGCACGAGCACGAGCGCGCCGATCACGCCCCCGGCGAGCGCGGTCGCGACGAGCACCGGAAGGTCCCGGGTCTCGTCGCGATCGGGCCACGCGTCGTAGACGAGCCATGCGTTCAGGACCGCGTTCGGAATCGCGATCACGACCACGGCGGCTTCGATCCCGACGACGAGCGTGAGGGCCGGCACGGCGATCAGCGGATACCCCATGCCGGTCACGGACTTCACGAGGGAGCCGACGAGGGACACGAGCACGACGATGAGGAGGTCGAGCTCGCTCATCTGCGGAGAGTACCGCGCGACGGGTCGGATGCGGCTCGGGATCAGCGAGCCGGACGACGTCGGTCCGACCCGCGAACGGCGGGGAGGGCGAGGCCCGCGGCGGCGCCGAGCCCGAGCGCCGTCGCGAACGACGGCTCCGGGACCGCGAGGACGATGACGTCGTCGAAGGCCGGACCCTGGCGCGCGAGGAAGACCGCGTCGCCGACGTCGTTCACGTCCGGTGCGCTCGGGAACGCTCGGAAGGTGTTGCCGCCCGCGTCCGGCACCGTCTCGCCGACGACCGCGATCGGCCAGGTGCCGCCGCCCCGGGGCGTGAAGAACGCGCCGGAGTTCGTCGTGCTGCCGAGCAGGTTCGCGGCGAACCCGATGCCCCCGGTCGCCGTCGTCGTCAGCCGGTCCGCCTGGAAGAAGAAGAAGTCACCGCTCGACGTGCCGAAGGCCTCCTCGCCTTCGAGCTCGACCGGGGAGAGCGTGCCCGCGTCGTCGCGG
>JAUIMK010000142.1 GCA_030432735.1 bacterium | reverse complement strand
GGCGACGGTCTCCATCTTCGTCCCGTCCACGCCTTCGGCGGCGAAGCGGCCCTCGGCGGCGTCGATCAGCACCTCCCGCTGGAGGCGTTCGCGGGCATCGCGATGTCGGGCTTGCCTCGAGGTCCGGGCGGCCATCGGCCCTCCTGATCCTTGTAATCGCACTTTCAGGATTGTAATCTCGATTACACGCACTGCAACGCAGCCGTTCTCGATGCACCGGACCCGGCCGACAGGTTCTCCGCGTGCTCCCGAGGATCCGGACGGCACGCCGCGAGCCCCCGACACCCCCGATGCGACCCGCGACGAGGAAGCCCATGACCGCGCTCGATTCAGACTTCGACTTCGACCCCTTCGACCCGCGCTTCTTCGACGACCCCTATCCGTCCTACACCGAGCTGCGTCACAAGGCGCCGGCCCATCGCCTTCCGACGCCGGGCGGACGCGTCTGGCCGCACTACTGGCTGATCACCCGCGCCGAGGACGTGAACGACGCGCTCGCCGACTGGCGGACCTTCTCCTCCGCCCGGGGCACGCTGATCGACACCGACATCAGCCTGATTCCCGTGAACATGTTCAACATGGATCCGCCGAGGCACGACGAGCACCGGGCGATCCTCGCGCGCGTGCTCACCCCGGCGCGGGTCGCTGCCCTCGAGCCTCACGTGCGGAAGAGCGCCGCCACCCTGCTCCACCGGCTCGTGGAAGAAGGCGGCTTCGACGGCGCGACGGACTACGCGCAGCAGATCCCGACGATCACGATGTGCGAGCTGCTGGGGCTGCCGCTCTCCGACCGCGACCAGTTCCTTCGCTGGAACATGGAGACCCTCGCCGGCTCGGACTTCACGAGCCCCGAGGCGTTGGCCGCCTATTCCGCGATGGAGAGCTACTGGCAGGGACTGGTCGAGGAGCGGCGGCGACAGCCCGGCGAGGATCTGATCTCGCTGATCCTCCACGGTCAGACCGAAGGCGACGCGCTCACCGACGAGGAGGTCGCGGGCTTCTGCTCGCTCCTCCACGACGCTTCGCAGAACACGACGATGAATACGATCGCGAACGGGATCATCGAGCTGGCGCGCCACCCGGACGAGCGCCGCAAGCTCGTCGAAGCGCCGGATCGCTGGCCTCGCGCCCTCGAGGAGCTCCTGCGCTTCCTCTCGCCGGTCCAGGGTCTCGCGCGCGCGACGACCCGCGACGTCGAGATCGGCGGCGAGACGATTCCGGAAGGCGACCAGGTGCTCCTCCTCTACGGATCCGCCAACCACGACGAATCGGTCTTCCCCGACCCGGACGTGCTCGACCTCGACCGCCCGGTGAAGAGCCACTGGACCTTCGGCCACGGAATCCACTTCTGCCTCGGCAACGCCGTCGCCCGCCTCGAGACCCGCGTCTCGCTCCAGGTCCTGCTCGAGCGCCTGCCCGACTACGGCGTCGACGAAGCGGGCATCGTCCGAAACCAGCTCGTGCCGACCCGCGGCGTCGCCCACGCCCCGGTCCTTTTCTGAGCGTCGCGCCGCAGCCCGCGCGACGACCGAAGCCCCGTCCGTCGAGGACGCGATCCCGAAAGGAGCCCCGATCATGTCCCGACCGCCCGTCGACGAGGAGTTCGCCTTCGATCCGACAGACCAGTCCAGGACCCAGGACTTCGAGTGGATGGCCAGGATCCGCCGGGAGAAGCCGATCTGCCGGCCGACCGAAGGCGTCGTGCTGACGACACGTCATGCGGACACGGCCCAGGCCTTCCGCGAGGCGAAGACCTTCTCGTCGGTCGGAGACATGCGCGCGCCGGGCGTCGTGGTTCCGATCGAGGAGAGCTTCATGGGCGAGCTCGACGCACCGCTCCATACGCGGATCCGCCGCGTGCTGGCGCGGGTCTTCACGCGCCGCGGAGCCCTCGCCGCGGAGGACTGGACCCGCGACCAGGTCCGCCGGCGACTCGCTGCCTTCGAAGCCGGCGAGGAGATCGACCTGATGGAGCGCTTCGCCATCCCGCTCCCCGGATCGGTCTCTGCCCACGTCATGGGCATCCCCGAATCGCTGCACGAGCCGCTGATGCGCTGGTGCAACGAGCTGCTCCACAGCAGCTGGCCCGCGACGGGCCGCACCGAGCGCGGCGAAGGCATCGAGGCGAGCTTCCCGGAGCTCGCCGCCTGCATCGACGAGATGATCCGCGAACGCGAGGAGGCCGGAGACGAGGCGCCGCCCGGCCTGATCACCGTGATGGTGAAGGCGCGCGACGAGGACGGCCGCGTGATCAGCGCCCACCACGCTCGCACGCTCGTCGTCAACATGCTGGCGGGCTCGCTCTCGGCGAGCTTCATGCTCGGGAACCTCCTCTATCGGCTGCTCTCGGACCCGGACTTCGAGTCGGCCCTGCGCGAGGATGCGAGCCGGATTCCCGCCGCCGTCGACGAGTCGCTCCGGTTGGAGTCCCCGGTCACCTTCCTGTTCCGACGCGCGCGCGAGGACACGGCGATCAGCGGCTGCCCGATCCACGCCGGCGAGCAGGTGATGCTCGGCATGGCGGCGGCGAACCGTGACGAGACCGTCTATCCCGACGCGGAACACTTCCGGCTCGACCGGGAGACCCCGAAGGCCCACCTCGCCTTCGGGCTCGGCCCCCACGTCTGCCTCGGCAACCACCTGACCTGGATGATCGGACGCGTCGTGCTCGAGGAGTTCCTGGCGCGCTTCGCCACCGGCGGAGTCCGGCTCGCCGAAGGCTACGAGTGGGTCTGCGTCGACCACATCCAGGAGTACGGCCCGGAGCGCCTCCCGGTCGTCGTCACGTCCTAGCGGTCGCCCTCGCTCGCCGGATCGGAGCGGGCCGGGGCTCACCCCGACGCGGCAGCACACTCCGCCGCGAGCGCCGCCCGTTCCCGGGCCTCCTTCGGGATCGCCTCCATCGCGCGCACGTGATCGATCGCGAAGCGCAAGCCGCGACGGTTGGCGAGCTGGATGGCGAGACCGGGCCGCGCGTTCAGCTCGAGGACGAGCGGACCGAGCTCGCGGTCGAGCACGATGTCGACGCCCAGGTAGCCGAGCGGCGCGAGCTCGTAGCATCGAGCCGCCAGCGCGAGGAGCGAGGGCCAATCCGGAATCTGGACGCCGGCCAGCGGCATCAACGTGTCCGGGTGATGATCGACGGGCCGGGACTGGCAGACGCCGGTCGTCGTCACGCCGGTCGCCATGTCGACGCCGACGCCGACGGCGCCCTGATGCAGGTTGGCCTTGCCGTCCGAGGCGCGCGTCGGCAGTCGGACCATCGCCGCGATCGGAACCCCCCGGAACACGATCGTGCGGATGTCCGGCACGCCTTGATAGGTCACGTCCTCGAAGACCGGATCGAACTCGACGCGCCGCTCGATGAGCGCCCGGTCCGGCAGGCCGCCGAGGCTGTACATGCCGGACAGGACGTTCGAGACGTGATGACCGAGCTGCTCGCGGTCGAGGTAGGTTCCGTTGGACCGCAGGTAGCGGCCCCTCCGGACACCGTCGATCACGAGGATGCCGCTCCCGCCGCTCCCCTGCGCCGGCTTGATCACGAAGCTCGATTGCCCTTCGAGGATCCTGTCGAGCTCGCGGATCTCGCCTTCGGACTCGATCACGCCGAGGAACTCGGGGACCGCGATCCCGGCCTCCGTCGCGAGCTGCTTCGTCAGCGTCTTGTCGTCGACGAGCGGGTAGAGCCGGCGCGGATTCTCCGCGGCGATCAGCTCGAGGTTCCGCGCGTTCATCGACAGCACGCCGCGCTCGCGCAGCACCGTCGCCGGCCAACGCCAGCTCACTTCTCGGGACTCCCGTCCGGCTCCTCGAGGAGGGAGCGGAAGCGCCAGTACTCGACGAGCCGGTAGCCGGTGAAGCGACCGGCCAGCAGCGTGAGCGCCAGCAGCACGAGCAGCAGCTCCGGGAACACGAAGAAGAGATGTCCCAGCAGCTCGCTGCTCACGACGGCGTAGGCGCCGACCGCGACGAAGAGCGTGCCGACCGCCTGGAGGATCGCCTCGCGCGCCCCGAGCTCGTCCCAGATGATGCTCATCCGCTCGATCACCATCGCGAGGATCACGATCGGGAAGAGCGCGATCGAGATTCCTCGGTCGAGGCCGATCCGGAAGGAGAGGACGCTCATCACGAGCATGCTCAGCACGACGAGGATCAACACCGCCGTCAGGCGTGGGACGAGCAGCAGGTGCAGTCGGTTCAACGCGAAGCGCAGGCCGAGGCCGACCGAGAGAATCATCACGAAGAGGAGGATGCCGACCGCCAGGTCCGTCTCGCGAAAGGCCAACGCGATCAGCACGGGCATGAAGGTCCCGAAGGTCGTGACGCCGACGAGCGTGCGGAGCACGACGACCACGAAGGCGCCGACGGGCACCATGATCAGGATCCGGTAGACGTTCTGCACCTGGACGGGCAGCGCCAGCAGCGAGGCTTCGTACCAGAAGGGCTGACTCCCCTCGGCCCGGCTCCGCGCGATGTCGACGGCGGCGCGATCGGTCCGGGTGATCGCGAAGGTGACCTCCCCCGCCGCGGCGCCGTCGACGCGGATGAGGGCGGCCTCCGGAGCGGGCGTCCAGGGCAGGAAATCCGAGGGGTAGCCGCGCGATCCCGTCGTCGGGTCGATCGGGATCCACTCGCGATCGTTGTGGACTTCGACGTAGGGCACGAGCCCCGCGTCGCGGACGCCGTCCCGGAGCACGACGCCGACCACGATGCGACTGGGAATCCGCGCGCCCGCCAGCAGGTCCGTCACCTGTCGGGCGCGGCCCATGGGCGTGACCGTGCCGTCGTTGAGCAGCTCGACCGCGCCGTCCTTCGCGCTCGCCCCGGCGTTCAGTCGTTGCACGAGGTTCACGGCGAAGGTCTCGATGTCGGCGGACTCCTTGCGGACCTGATCGAGCAGCGAGGCGATGGCCGAGTCGACGGACTCGGACTGACTGTTGCGCCGCGGGTAGCCCGGGTGGGGATCGCCGTGGCGACGCTTCGATCCGTCCGGGAGCACCGAGATCCGGTAGTAGACCGCTTGTCGCCCCCGGGCCCGGCGAATCGTCCACTCCGAGAAGCGCGCCGGCGGCTCTTCGATCGTGGAGAAGCCGTAGCCCGACGAGATGAAGTCCTCGTCGAGGATCTCGAAGCCGGGCGTCTCGGCGGGGATGCGCAGACGCGCACGCACCGGCCCCCCGCGCGCCTCGAAGCTCGCCCTCGCCTCGATCGTCCAGACGGTCGACTCGGCGTCCGGCACGACCGGCAGGCCGAGCGTGCGGTGCTTGTAGATGAACAGGCTCCCTGCCAGCACGACGAGCACCAGCGCGGCCAGGTAGACGCGACGCTCCTTCACTCGTTCGCTTCCTCGGAGGGCTCGGGGGAATCGGACTCCGTCGCGGGGCAGGTCGGACTCGCCTCGAAGGTCTTCGCGGGATCGATCACGTAGCGGTCCGCGAGGAAGCGCCGGCCGAGCAGAACGGGGTAGATGAAGCGCGACCGGTCGGCGAGGGTGAACTGGGCGCGTTCGCTTCGGCCGTCGATGCAGAATCCGAGCTCGACGACGGCGCGCCGATCGGAGACGTCGTCGTGGTCCTTGATGCGGACGTTCCGGAAGAGCGGCCGCTCCAGGCGCGTGCGGCGAACCACGTCGTCCGGATCTTCGACGGCGATCGTGAAGCGCACCCATTTTTCGCCGTCGCGCTCGAAGCGCTCGATGTCCTCGGCGTGGATCGAGCTCGTCCGGGCGCCGGTGTCCAACTTCGCCTTGACGGGGAAGCCGATCGGCACGACGGTCACGCGCTCGACCCATCCGACGATGTGCTTGGACTCGTCGGGGGGGGTCTCGTTCGCGGCGACGCTCGGCGGCGCGCAGCCGTGGGACGCGACCACATTCGCGAGGAGCAGGAACGCGAAGAGTCGCTTTCGAGAGGAACGGGGGGACGACATGGGGCCTCTTGATGCTCGAGGGCGAAGCGGCGCTTATCCTAACGCAGTTGCCTTAAGGCGACGGGGACGGCCCGCCGAAGGGAATCTGCCCGCCGGAAGTCCGGCGAGGGGTGGGAAGAGCCTCACCTGCAGGCGCAGGCACCGAACGAGGAGCAGTGATTTGCCGACGGGCAGGCTCGACCGCGAAATGTGTTACGCGTCACAATCGACACACCGAAGGGCGAGCTGGCGCTCGTTCGTGGCGTTCGGGTCGGTCTTCGCGTCGATCGTCGGCGCGGGAGGCGCGCAGGCGGCCGCGACCGCGGCCGCCGCCGAAGTCGAGCCGTCGCCGGCCGAGGTCGGCGTGGAGGACGCGGCGGCGCGGGACGCCATGGAGCTCCTCGGCGAGAGCGTCGCGCGGGGCACGCTCCGGAGGCTCGACTGGCATTCCAGCGCGAACCAGGCGGGGGTGCAGCTCGGCGCGCCAGTACTCGTCGTACACGGCACGAAGCCGGGTCCGGTGCTCTGCGTGTCCTCGGCGGTCCACGGCGACGAGCTGAACGGGATCGAGATCGTGCGTCGGATCATCTACACCACCGATCCGGCGACGCTCTCCGGCACGCTGATCGGCGTCCCGATCGTGAATCTCTCCGGATTCCAACGCGCCTCCCGCTACCTCTCCGACCGTCGCGACCTGAACCGCTATTTCCCGGGCAACCCCGCCGGCAGCCTCGCCTCGCGCGTCGCCTACTCGTTCTTCAACGCCGTGATCCGCAAGTGCGACAAGCTCGTCGACCTGCACACCGGATCCTTCCATCGCAGCAACCTGCCCCAGCTCCGCGCCAACCTCGCCAACGACGACGTCCTCGAGATGACCCACGGCTTCGGCGACATCTCGGTGCTGCATTCGACCGGCGGCGAGGGCACGCTCCGGCGGGCCGCGGCGCAGGCGGGCATCCCCGCGGTCACGATCGAGGCGGGGGAGCCGCTCCGGCTCCAGGAAGAGGAGGTCGTCGAGGGCGTCGAGGCGATCGAGTCCTACATGGCCCACCTCGGCATGATCTCGAAGATCCGGGTCTTCGGGACTCCGCAGCCCGTCTACTACGAGTCGACCTGGGTGCGCTCCAACCGGAGCGGCATCCTGCTCTCGAGCGTCGAGCTCGGGGAGTCGGTCGAATTCGGCCAGCGCCTCGGTCGCGTGATCGATCCGGTGACGAACGAGCAGGAGGAGCTCACGGCGCCCTTCGACGGACGGGTGCTCGGAATGGCGCTCAACCAGGTCGTGTTGCCGGGCTTCGCCGCGTTCCGGATCGGCGCCGAGACCCGGGAGGACGAGCTGCACGACGCGGCGACGGAGCAGGCCGAGCAGGCGGGCCGCGACGAGGAGGACGAGGCGGTCATGAACGAGCCGATCCTCGAGGTGCCCGAGGAGCCGGAGAACCACGACCCGTAGGATGCGTCAGCCCGCGGCTGGCTTCCGCGCGTGGATCCGCTTCACGACGTCGAGGTAGACCGGGTCGACCTTCTCGATCTCGAAGCCCGCGGCGCGCACGTTGTCGACGGTCCTGCGGTTCATCTCCGGGCCGAAGCGCCGCGAGAGCGGCGTCATCAGGTTCATCATCATGCTGAACGGGAAGAACCGGGACCCGGTGTGCTCGAACATCTTGAGCTCGCCGCCGGGCTTCAGCACCCGAAGCAGCGAACGCAGTCCGTCGACCGGCCGTGGCACCGAGCAGAAGGTGCACGACGTGAAGATCTGGTCGAAGTGGTCGTCGGGGAAGTCGAGGTCGTGCACGTCGGCGACGACGAGCTCGAGCTCCCCGTCGTAGGCGTCGGCGCGCGCCTTCGCCGCCTCGAGCATCTTCGGACTGATGTCGATCCCGGTGATCGTCTGGCCGCTCGGCCAGAAGGGGATGTCGAGCCCCGTCCCGATCGCGAGGAAGAGGATCCTACCCCCGTTCATCGCGGAGAAGAGCTCGCGTTTGAAGGGCTCCCAGCGTTTCTCCGGGCCGTACCCGGCCATCACGTCGAAATTCGCCGCAGCCGCATCCCACTTCTTCCGGGTCTCCTCGGACTCGGACGCGTGAACCGGATCGCCGCTCGGACTCGCGCTCTGCTCAGCCATGCTGTGCCCCCCGCGCCTGGATGATCCCGTTCAGGACCCAGGTGATCGCCCAGCACGCCCAGCCGACGAGCGCCCCCTGCCCGAGCGCCTCGCCCACCGTCTCGACGCGCCCCATCGCCTCGGCCATGCCGACCCACATGCCGGCCATCATGCCGCCGAACATCGTCGGCACCATGATCTCCATGGCCCCGAAGAGCGCGCCGAAGCCGATCGAGATCGGCAGCGAGACCGCCATGCCGACGACCATCGCCGGGATCATCGCGAGGAACATGTTCCAGCCCGGCACGACCACCGCCGCGCCCGCCAGACCGCAGACGGCCCCCGCGAGCCCGGTGGCGAGCAGATCGCCGAAGAGGAAATACGGTCGCGTCTCCATCCCAGGTCCTCCTGACCCTGCGCGCACGTCGAGGCACGACGCCGGGCCGGCCCTTCGCGCGCCGGACGGCCGCTCGAGGCGAGTGGGACAGGTAGACCTCGCGAGCAGCCCCCGCCAGTCGGCGAGGAGGCGCCGCGGACGAACGGAACCTCGCGCGCGCCCCGGGCACAGGAGAGTGGGCCCGGCGACGCGTTCGTCGAGCTAGCCTCCCACGCCTCACCGATCGCGCCGCGCGAGTCCCCCACGATGCCGTCCGACCCCGACACCCACCGGTTCGCGCTGTCCGTCGAATACGACGATCCCGAGGATCGACGCACGCCCTGGCTCGTGCCCATGATCGACGGCGTGGATCTTCGCGAGCCCGTCCGCGCGCTCGAGACGGAAGCGGGCGCGGGCCATCTCGCCGGAACCTACGGCGGCCTCCCCGTCCACCGGTACGGCCCCTCCCTCCTGAACCACTATCTGGCGCGGCGGGGCGCGCCCTTCGAGGAGGGGCGTCTTCCCGTGCTCGGCTGCGCCTGCGGCATCGTGGATTGCTGGCCGCTGCTCGTGCGGATCGAGAGCTCCGCGGAGTCGGTCGTCTGGCGGGACTTTCGCCAGGGGTTTCGCGACTGGCCCTATGGCAAGCTCGGCCCCTTCCGCTTCGAACGGGGCGAGTACGAAGCCGAGGTGGACCGGATCGAGCGCTGGCGACGGGAATGGCCCTAGTGTGAGGCACACCTTGCGACGAAGAAGCGGGAGCACGATCGACGAATGAGCGAACGAGGACACGAAACCGGAGGCGCGCCGATGGCGGTCGCGCTTCGCTGGAACCTGATCTACGTCGGGCTCGCCGCCGCCTGGAACACGACGGGGGCGCTCCTCAAGGCGATCGACCTGCCTCCCCTCGGCCCCTCCGGCTCGCTTCCCCTCGCGCTCGTCTTCCTCGGGGTCGGCGCGGCCTGCGCCTGGTCGGCGCCGCGCTGGCCGATCGTCCCGGTCCTCCTCTCGTTCCTGCTCGCGGGCGTCGCGGGACTGTCGATCGCCAACGCGCTCCGGCCCGATGCACGCGACTCCCTGTGGATCATCCCCGCCGCGCGATATGCGGGGGTGGCGATCAACGCCTTCGGCCTCCTCGCGTTCGGCCGCGCGGTCGTCGCGTACGTGCGCATGCGATCTTCGGATCGCCGCGATGCGGCGCCGGAACGCACGAATGCCTGACGAAGCGCGACCGATCGGGTTCGGCGTCGTGATCCCGACCTGGGGCGTCCACGGCGAGCCGGACCGCATCCTGCGTCTCGTCGATTGCGCCGAGGCGCTGGGCTACGAGAGCGCGTGGGTCGGTGATCACCTGCTCCTGCCCGACTACGCGACGCCGTACTCGCCGGCCAACTGGTACGAGGCACTCACCTGCTGCTTCGTCGCGATGGGCCGCACCGAGCGGATCCGCTTCGGGACCGACGTGCTGGTCGCGCCCTATCGCGATCCGCGACTGCTCGCGAAGATGGCGGCGACCGCCGATCGACTCTCGGGCGGACGCCTCACCCTCGGCATGGGGGTCGGCTTCCTGCGCGGCGAGTTCGAGGCGCTCGGTGCGGACCACGCGGCGCGCGGCGCGGTCACCGACGAGGTGCTCGAGGTGATGCGTCGCCTCTTCGAGACCGAAGGCGAGGTCGGCTACGACGGCCGGCACTTCTCCTTTCCGCCCGCCCACTGCGAGCCGAAGCCGCTCCAGCGCCCCCTGCCCCTCTGGGTCGGCGGCAACGGTCGCCGCGGCATCGAGCGCGCCGCGCGGCTCGGCGACGGCTGGCATCCGCTCTTCCCCGATGCGCCGGCCTATCGCGCCGGTCGCGAGCGGATCGAGGCGCTCCGCGGCGACCGCGGCACCGACGGGTTCGGCTTCTCCTACTCGTGCCCCGAGACGCGGATCGTCGACGACCCCGACGCGATCCCGCGCTCGACGGGCTACGCCGGAACCGGGGGCATGCCCGACGACTACGCCTACGCCCCCGCTCCCCCGGCGGACGAGACGGGCCGGCCCCGCTTCATCGGAACCGCGGACCAGGTGGCGGGCGACATCGCGCGCCTCGTCGACGCGGGCGCCGAGCATTTCGTGCTCCGCTTCTGGGCCGGCGATCCGACGGTCCCGATCGAAGACTCCATCGAGCAGATGGAGCGCTTCGCCGAGACGGTGCGTCCGCGCTTCGCGTGACGTCGACCGCGGATCGACGCTACGGCGTGGAGGCCCGCCCTTCCAAGCGCCGCGCGTCGAGGGCGCGGCGGATGCGGTCCCGCTCGGCGCGGTCGAGGGAGAAGCGCCAGAAGGCGGCCATGCCGATCAGCAGGCAGACGAAGGGCGCACCGCCGGTCATTCCCTTGATCGTCCACTTCGTCCACTCGGTCTGCTCCGCGTTCGGCGTGAAGCCCGAGCTCTGCAGCGCCCAACCCGACAGGGCGATCATCAGCCCCGTGCCGAACTTCATCGCGAGGCTCCAGGCCGCGAGGTAGGCGCCCTCCTTCCGCTCTCCCGTCCGGTACTCGTCGTAGTCGATCACGTCTCCCTTGATCGAGTAGCCGAGGGTCTGACCGCACGCGCCCGCGAAGCCGTTGATCACCGAGCTCACGACCATGAGCAGCAGCCGCCCCTCGTCCTGGAACAGGATCGTCCCGTAGCCGATCGCCTGGAGCCCCATCGCGAAGCGCCAGAGCTTGTGGGGCTCGAAGCGATTCGAAAGGGAGACCCAGAGGGGGATCGAGACGAAGGCCGGGATCGTATAGAAGAGGAAGACGAGTCCGACGTAGTCTTTCGCCTTCGTCACGTACAGCAGCAGGTAGGGCGTCATCGCGCTGGTCGCCCCGATGCCGAAGATCTCGATGAAGTAGACGAAGAGAAGCAGTCGCGCGTGCCGGTTCGCGAGGACGTCGCGGAAGGCCTCGACGGGATTCTGCCCGCCTCTCCCCAGGTACTCCGCGCGTTCCGATGGCAGGCGGAGCGTGCACACGAGGATCGCGACACCCGCGACGGCGGCGCCCAGGACGGAGACGAGCGTCGCGTTCGCCCTTGCCTGCTCGTGCCCGACGATCAGCGGCGTCGCGATCAGGAAAGCGGCCAACATGCCGAGGGTCAGTGCGACCTGCCGCCCACCGAAGATGCGTGCCCGCTCGCTCGGCGACGGACTGATCTCGATCCCGTAGGCCATGTGCGGCACGAAGAAGATCGTGAAGGCCGTGTAGAAGCCGAGCACCGAGAACACGACCCACGCGATGAGTTGCGTCTCGTCCAACCAGGATGGCGGAGACC
>JAUIMK010000141.1 GCA_030432735.1 bacterium | reverse complement strand
TTCCTCGCCCTCGATCCAGCTCCGCATGCGCACGGGTTGGTGGAGGGGGGTGAGCGAGCGGTAGACGACCTCGAGCGTGCCGGTGAAGCCGCCGATCTCGAGGATCGCTCCGAGGGCGCCGAGCAGCTCGTCGAAGACGAGGGCGACGATCCCGCCGTGGACCGCGGTCGGCGGGCCGTTGAACTGGGGCTCGAAGACGTGGGTCGCGTGGTACTCGCGCCCGACGAGCTCGAACTGGATGTTCGGGGAGATCGGGTTGAGCGGGCCGACGACGGGGCTGTAGGGGAAGTACTCGGAGGCGTCCTTCGAGGCCGGCGGGACCCGACCGTCGTCGCCGTCGTCGAGGATCAGCTTCCGCTGCTGGAAGGGGCCCGTATGGTCGAAGGGGGCGAGCGCTTCGGCGAGATCGTTCGCCTGCGCCTCGACCCGCCGGAGCAGGTCCGGGTCCGCGGTCGTCTTGCGCAGATGCGTGATCAGGCGGCGCACGGCGCCGGCGGCGCCTGCGAGGGCGTCGTAGTCGGGTTCGGTTCGGTCCATGGTCTCTCGGGGCGAGTCGGGTCGCCGATGGGGCGAGCAGGGGGCGCGAGGGAGGGGCGAGTCGGGTCGCCTACTCGTCGAGCTTCAGCACCTTCGCCGCGTTCTCGCGCAGGAACTTCGGCCACACGTGATCGCGGAAGGGCACGCTCGGCATGTCCGTCATGATCCGCTCGAGGGACAGACCCATCGGGAAGTAGCCGGCGTAGATGATCTTGTCCGCGCCTCGCGTGTTCGCGTAGTTCACGATCTCTTCGGGATAGTGCTTGGGCGCGAAGGCCGACGTCGAGTAGTAGAGGTTCGGCCACTTCAGCATGAGCTTCATGGCGAGCTTCTCCCACGGCTCGCAGCCGTGGCGCGTCACGAAGACGAGCTCCGGGAAGTCGTACATCACGCGGTCGATCTTCTCGACGTGCTGGCAGTCCATCGGAAAGCGCGGCCCGGGGACGCCGGCACACACGAAGATCGGCACGCCGAGCTCCACGCACTTCGCGTAGATCGGGTAGAACTGCGGCGCGTCGATCGCGACCTGCGGGTTGCAGCCGGCGGGAAAGGCGCTGAACGCACGGACGCCGAACTCCTCGTACTGCTGGACCATCTTGCGGATGCCTTCCATCCCCTCGTTCGGGTCGACGGAGCCGCTCGCGATGAAGCGATCGGGATGGTCCTTGAGGGCCTTTGCGGAGACGTCGCCGCCGACGCCGACCAGGCCTCTCTCGACGTTGAATCGGTCCATCTCGTGGAGCGTGACGTCGATCGGGTTCTCCGTTCCGTAGAGCTCCTTCGGCACGTTCTTGAACATGTACTCGACCGGGAAGTCGAAGGAGTCCCGGGACTGCGAATCCTTCAGCTGCTTGCGGATGAACTCGTACTGCGAGAAGTCGTTGGCGGGGAAGCCGATCATGCAGTCGATGATCGGGACGTCTTTGGGCATGGGCATGGTGGGGATTCCTGGGCTTTCATGGGCGGACGGCGGCGGACCGGTCTCGATCGGCGCGCGCCCATCATAGAGAAAGGAATCGACGCATGGCGGGAGTCCTCGAGGGTCGACGAATCGCGGTCACGGGGTCGAGCGAGGGGATCGGGCGGGCGATCGCGCTGTGCCTCGCAGGCGAGGGCGCCCGCGTCGTCGTGAACGCCTCCGGGCAGGGGAGCGGCGGTCCGGAGGCCGCGGCGGCGCGGCTCGGCGGGCTCGTCGACGAGCTCGCCGCCGCGGGGGGCGAGGGCGCGGCCTGCGTGGGCTCCGTGGCCGACCCGGCCGTCGCCGAGGCGATCGTGGCGACGGCGGTCGATGCCTGGGGCGGCCTCGACGGGCTGGTGAACTGCGCCGGGATCCCCGGAAAGCCCGCGAACGGCATCCAGGACATCGAGCTCGACGACTGGGCCCGCGTCGTCTCCGTCCACCTCGACGGCACCTTCCTGTGTTCGCGCGCCGCGATCCCGCATCTGCGCGCTGCCGGCGGAGGCGTCATCGTGAACACCAGCAGCCACGGCTTCCTCGGCATGTACGGCGGGAGCGCCTACCCCGCCGCCAAGGGCGCGATCAACTCGCTCACCTGGTGCATGGCGACGGACCTCGCGGAATACGGGATCCGCTGCAACGCCGTCTGCCCGGGCGCGAAGACGCGCCTCTCGACCGGGCCCGACTACGAAGACATGATCCGCGGCCTCGAGGCGCGCGGGATCCTGTCCGACGGACTCGCCGAGATCAGCCTGAACTCACCGCCGCCCGAGGAGTGCGCGCCGATCTACGCGTACCTGCTGAGCGATGCGGCGAAGCACGTGAACGGGCGGATCTTCACCGCCTCCGGTCCCTACGTCGGCCTCTTCCCGATCGTGCAGGAGAAGATGATCGGGGCGCGGCCGCCTGCGCAGGGCCCCTGGACGCAGGCCGACCTCGCGCAGGCGGTCGACGCGGCCCTCGCGGAGGAGCGGACATGATCGAGATCGTGAAGAGCCAGCTCGACGTCGGGCTCGTGAGCGAGGATCCCGCGGTCGTCGATTTCTGGCGCGACGAAGCCGGGCTCGTCTTCGACCACGCCCTCCCGGTCGTGAAGGACCAGGTCCAGTACCGCTTCGACGAACGCGGCTCGGTCGTGAAGGTGAACGTCCGCAAGGCGCTCACGGGGGACCAGCGCTCCGGGATCGAGGCGCTGCTCATCGCAAGGGACGACCTCGAAGCGCCGCGCGAGATGGCGGATCCGGACGGCAATCGCGTCGTCTTCGTGCCGACCGGGACGGACGGGGTGACACAGATCGGTGTTCGCATCGCCGTGCGCGACCTGGCGCGGACGATGGTCTACTACCGCGACGTCCTCGGCTTCGCGGAGGAGGCGCCGGGTCGCGTGCGCTGCGGCGATTCGGTGCTGCTCTTCGAGGAGCGCGACGATGCGCCGAGCGGATTCGCGCAGGCGCAGCGTGGGTGGCTCTACCTCACGGTCCAGATCCGCGACTGCGACGCCGAGACGGCGCGGGTGGAGGAGCGCGGGGGCGAGGTCGTGGTCCGGCCGATGAATCTGGGCGAGGTCGCGCGGATGGCGATGGTCCGCGATCCGGACGGCAACCTGCTCGAGATCTCGCAGCGGGCGCAGTGGACGGGCCCGCTGCCCCGCCCGTGAGACCCGGCCGCGTCCCCTGACGGGCGAAGCGAGAATCCCTGACACGCAGGGGACCCCCAGGGTCACCTTCCTGGGGAGGAATCACCGACGGGGAGTCGAAACGTGAAGCGAGTCGGACGCGGGTGTGGGCAGTGGGGCTTCCTGATCGGCGCGGCGGTCTCCGCCGCGCTGGCGTGGCCGTCGGTGGCCGGGGCCCAGCTCGGATATCTCTCCTCGAACCGAGAGGTCGAGGTCTCCGCCTACTATTCGATCGAGGCGAGCTACGTCAGCTACTACGAGTCCGACGAGGATCGGGACCAGACGGCCGACGTCGGCGACTGGAATCGCAGTCTGCTGGTCCGATCCTTCCCCTTCGAGGAGGCGCCCGCCGGTCTCGGGCGCGCCGAGATCACGTCGTCGATCGATTCTTCCAGGATCCGATTCCGCAGCCTTCTCGAGACCGATGGCGGGAACCATCACGCCTACGGCGGGGACCCCGGGGACGATGGTTCGTACGAGTTCGCGAACGGATTCGCAGGGAGTGCCCTGCGCGTGAGGTTCAGTGTCGGGGAGCCGACGCCGTACTCGTTGCGGCTCGAGGGCGCGGGGACGCCGCACGCTTCCGACGTGCGCCTGGAGTCCACGTACCTGTTTACGCCGGGCACCGAGCAGGTCCACCTCGGCCTGTCTCTTCCGCCCGCGACGACGCCGTTCAGGCAGGACGGGACCCTCACGCCGGGCCGGATCTACACGCTCAGCCTCGACCATGACGTGCCCCACGGTCTGGGCGAGATCGATCTGCTCTTCGTCGTTCCGGAGCCTTCGACGGCGCTGCTGCTGGGGCTCGGGCTGCTGGGCGTCGCGACCTCCCGGCGCGCGCACGGCTGAGTCGCGCGCCGCCGAAGCTCACTGGCACATCCATTCCCTATCCCCGATCCTCCGACTCCCCGTTGGAGAATCGCCATGTACATCGGATACAACGAAGAGCAGGAGGCGCTCCGCACGGAGCTGCGCGCCTACTACGACGACCTCCTGACCCCCGAAGTCCGGGCCGAGCTCGCGAAGGAGCACGGAATTGGCCCGACGACGCGCGAGATCACGCGCCGGATGGGCAAGGACGGCTGGCTCGGGATCGGCTGGCCGAAGGAGTGGGGCGGCCAGGGCCGGAGCGAGATCGAGCAGTTCGTCTTCTTCGACGAGTCGATGCGGGCGCGGGCGCCGGTGCCGATGCTGACCGTGAACACCGTCGGGCCGACGCTCATGATGAACGGGAGCGAGGAGCAGAAGAAGCGCTTCCTGCCGAAGATCCTCGCCGGCGAGATCCACTTCTGCATCGGCTACTCCGAGCCCGGCGCCGGCACCGACCTCGCCGCGCTCCAGACCCGCGCCGACCTCGCCGACGACGGCAGCGGCGACTACATCATCAACGGCCAGAAGCTCTGGACGAGCCTCGCCTCGGACGCCGACTACTGCTGGCTCGCGGTGCGGACCGATCAGAACGCCGACAAGCACGGCGGGCTGTCGATGTTCCTGGTCGACATGAAGACGCCGGGGATCCGCGTCGACACGCTCGATCTGCTCTCCAGCCACGACATCGCCGCCGTCTTCTACGACGACGTCCGCGTGCCGGTGGAGAACCTCGTCGGCGGGCTCAATCAGGGCTGGAAGCTGATCACGGGCCAGCTCAACCACGAGCGCGTGACGCTCTGTGCGCCGGGCATGATCGAGGGCGCCTACGACGCGGTCGTCGAGTGGGCGAAGGAAACGCAGCGGCCCGACGGGCGGCGCGTGATCGACGACGAGTGGGTGCAGGTCAACCTGGCCAAGGTGAAGGCGGGGCTCCACGCGCTCCGGCTGCTCAACTGGAAGGTGGCCTGGACCGCGTCGGAGGGCATGAAGCTGAATCCCGCCGATGCCTCGACGATCAAGGTCTACGGGACGGAGTTCTTCCTCGAAGCGTTCCGTCTCCTGATGGAAGTCATGGGCCAACGCGGGTACCTGCGACCCGACGGCGACGCAGACGAGCTGATCGCGAACGGCATGGTCGAGATGCTCTACCGCAGCCTCCTGATCCTGACCTTCGGCGGCGGCACCAACGAAATCCAGCGCGACCTGATCGGCCTCTTCGGCCTCGGGCTCCCGCGCATCCCGCGCATGTAGCGCGGAGAGCGAGACGAACATGGACTTCCGTTACGACGAAGAACAGCAGGCGATCTTCGACCTCGCCGCGCAGATCCTCTCCGAGGGCTCGCCCGCGGAGAAGCTCCTCGCCCTCGAACGCGGCGACGGTCCGCGCTTCGACCCGGAGCTCTGGGCGCGCGTCGGGGAGGCGGGGCTCGTCGGGGTCGCGGTGCCCGCGGCCTACGACGGAGGCGGGCTCTCCTTCCTCGAGGTGTGCGGCGTGCTCGAGCACGTCGGCCGCACGACGGCGGCGATCCCCTACTTCGAGACCGTCGTCCTCGGCGGACTGGCGATCGCCGAGTTCGGGAGCGAAGCGCAGAAGCAGTCGATCCTGCCCGAGATCGCGGCGGGGAAGAAGATCCTGACCGCGGCCCTCCTCGAGCCCGAGGGCGAGATCGAGCGCCCCAACGTCGAGGCAACCGCGACGAAGACGGGCTTCCGCCTGAACGGGGTCAAGTCGTACGTGCCGGCGGGCCAGCTCGCGGACCTCGTCCTCGTGTCGGCGGCGACCGACGTGGGGCCCGCGGTCTTCCTCGTCGACCCGAAGGCGCCCGGCGTGAGCGTGCTCCCCCTCGAGACGACGAGCCATCGGCCGGAAGCGAAGCTCACCTTCGACGGGGTCGAGGTCGACTCCGACGCCCTCCTCGGGGGCCTGCGAGCCGGGCGCGAGATCATCGAGTGGATCGACGTGCGCGCCAACGCCGCGCTCTGCAACGTCATGCTCGGCTGCCTCGAAGCGGCCCTCGAGACGACCGCCGAGTATTCGAAGACGCGCAAGCAGTTCGATCAGCCGATCGCGATGTTCCAGTCCGTGGCCCATCGCGAGAGCGATGCCTACATCGACACCCAGACCGTGCGGCTCTCCGCGCTCGAGGTCGCGTGGCGGATCGCCGTCGGCCGCGAGGCGGACGAGGCGGTCGCGATCGCCAAACATCTGGCGAGCGAAGCGGGCTTCCGGGTGACCTTCGCCGCCCAGCACATCCACGGCGGCATCGGCGTCGACCGCGAGTACCCGGTCCACCGCTACTACGTCCACGCCCGCCACATCGAGCTGATGCTCGGGGGCTCCACGCATCACCTGCGCCGACTCGGACGGATGATCGCGGCCGCGTGACCCGAGTACCGGAGCGGGCTCGCGCCCGCGCCGGACCGCACAGCGGAACCGATCTCATGTCCCGGGCCCTACCGGTCGATCGGGTCTCTCGATCCGCGTCGATGCGGTCGGCGTTCGCGCGCGCTGCCCTATAGTCGGCGCACGCCGTGTGTCCCCGCCCCCCGGGTCCGGTCTCGCAAGGAGAGCCTGCGCTTTGCCCATCCGATTCCGCACGAGACGAATCCGGGGCCTGGTCCTCGGGGCGGTGCTCGTCTCCCTCCTGGCCGCCGGCTGCGCCGCCGTCCCGCCGCCCTATCGCGGGCCCGCCAACTACAGCCTCCGCTTCGCCGACATCGACCGCATCACGCTGATCCCGCCGCTCGTGTCCGTCTACTCGATGTCGTCCGGCGACATCGAGCAGGAGGTGCAGGACTGGAGCGACGCCGCGAACGAGCACGCGCAGACCGCCGTCCGCGAGATCGTCGAGCGCGCGGGCAAGACCTTCGTCCCCTACGCCGGCAGCCACCCGCCGCGCCCGGATTTCCGGCTCGGCGTCGAGAACCCGAACGCGAAGCCGCGGGTGAGCGAGGGCGAGCAGGCGTGGCTGCTCTGGGAGTCCGCCAAGGAAGCGATCCTGCGTCACACCTACGACATGACGCAGACCTTTCCCGCGCAGATGAAGAACTTCGACTACACGCTCGGACCGGGCTCGAGGGCGCTGCTCGACGGGACGCGGGCCGACGCGTACGTATTGATGATCGCGACGGACTACGTGCCGACGGGGGAACGCCAGGCGCTCGTCGCCGTCGGCGCCGCGGCGACCCTGATGACCGGGTCCTACGGCGGCCCCGGCGCGACGCCGGCGGAGCTCTTCGTCGCGCTCGTCGAGGCGCGGACCGGCGACATCCTCTTCTTCAACAAGGTGTCGATGCCGCTCGCGGACCTGCGGGATCCGGCGGGCAACAAGGCGCTCGTCGGGATGGCGCTCAAGGGAATCGAACGATGAGCGCACGGCAAGGAGCATGCGTCCTCGCGGTTCTCCTCCTCCTCGGATCGATCGGGTGCTTGACGCCCCCGCTTCCGCCGATGGGCGTCGACCGGACGATCTCGCAGCTCGAGCCGGACGAGCAGGCGCTCTTCAAGGAGTCCCGGGAGATCCAGTACGAGATCGAGTCCGCCGGGCTCCACTTCGAGGACCCGTCGGTCGACGCGTACCTGGCCGGGGTCCTCGAGCGGGCCACGCCCGCGCGGATGAGGCAGGCGGGGCTCGAGCCGCGGGTCGAGGTCATCTCCGACATCAACATCGACGGCTATTCCTTCGCGAACGGCGTGATCTATCTCCACACGGCGCTGCTCGCGCAGATGACCGACGAGACGATGCTCGCCACGATGCTCACGCGCGAGATGGCGCACATCGTGAACCGCAACGCGCTCCGGGCGAAGCGGGAGAAGCGGCGCAACGCCGACACCATGGCGTGGATCGGGGTGGGATCGTCGATGGTCGAGGGGGGCGGGAACGTGAAGCTTCTCGCCCAGGCGGCCTCCATGACGAGCGCCGTCGGCTTCCACCACACGATCGAGACGATCGCCGACGAACGGGGCCTCGAGTTCCTCGACGAGGCGGGCTACGCGGTCGGCGACACGCCGCGGCTCTACGAGACGACCCTCGCCTATCTCGCCGAGGTCCACGCGCAGGGCGTCTGGGGCTGGGTGCCCTTCGCGCCGCCGCCGCAGGTCGTGGCTCGGGTCGACGGCATGAAGACGCTGATCCGGACGAAGTATCCGAATCAGCAGGCGACGCGCCCGCCGCTCCTCTCGCCCGAGGCCTTCCGGCGCAAGATCCATCCGGTCACGATCCGACAGGCGGAGCTCGAGCTCGCCGCGGGGCTCTTCCGGTCCGCCGAGAAGACGTCGCGGCGCGCGATCGAGAGCGGCGCCCGGGACGCCGAGCCGTGGCTCCTGCTCGGCAGGGCGCTCGCGGGCCAACGGACGAAGCCGATCCCGAACCAGCCGACGCCGTCGATCAAGCAGGTTCGCGAGGCCTACGAGGAAGCGCTCCGCCTCGATCCAGGGAGCGCCGTCGCGGTCCGCGAGCTCGCGATGTCCTACTACAAGACGAACGGGACGACCCGCGCGGCGGAGGACTCGAGGCAGGCGCTCGACCTCTTCCGGCGCTACCTGCGCATGGATCCGCGCGCGCAGGATCGGGAGTACGTCGAGAGCTACATCCGAGAGCTCTCGGGAGGAGGCCGATGATGGGGCGCGTGATGTCGCGAACGACCGGGCTCCTGCTCGGGCTCCTCTTGGGGGTGGCGACGACGGCGTGTGCGCCGCCCTGGGTGCCGATCGACGAGACGACGCCGCGACCCTTCGACATGCCGACCCTGCAGATCCGCATGGCGATGCCGATGGGCTGGATGTCGTCCTACTACGCGCCGGTCGGCGGCTACTTCTTCTTCACGGTCCACGGCAGCGAGCTCGAAGAGTTCTGGGTCCGGCGCTTTCCGCGGAGCGCGATCGTGAAGGGCACGGGGCGCAACACGAGCGGGCGCCTCACGGTCCAGGAGATCGCCGAGATCTCCCTCGACAGCCGCCGCCTCGACGACGGGACCGGGAACTTCGAGGTGATCTCGAACCGTCCGGCGACGATCGGCGGCCAGGCCTGCTTCCGCCTCGACTATCGCCACCGAAACGCGATCGGCCTCGAGAAGCGAGCCCTCGAGTACGGCTGCCCGGTCGGCGACTGGCTCTACCGCTTCGAGTTCATGGCTCCGGAAGAGCACTACTTCGACCACTTCGTCGGTGATTTCGAGGCGGCCGTGGCGACGGTCGAGTTCACGATCCCGGGAGTCTGACGTGCGCGCGAACGCTTCGAAGCGATGGGCCGTCGCGCTGAGCCTCCTCGTCCTGGCGGGCTGCGCGGCGCAACGCGAGACCCTCGGTGCGGCGATGGCCTATCGCGGCGTCGACTGGCCGAGCGAGCGCGTCCATCTCGACCTCGCCTATCGCGCGGGGCCGGACTTCGACGACGAGAAGCACCGCCTCGACCTCTTCCTCCCGGCCGAGGGTCGAGACGGCTGGCCGACCCTCGTGTTCGTGCACGGCGGCGGCTGGACCCACGGCGATCGGAAGCTCGGCGCCCTCGGGATCGAGCCGATGCGGAACCTCGGGCGCTTCTATGCTGCGCGGGGCTACGGCGTCGTCGTGCCGAGCTATCGACTGCAGCCCGGCGTCGACTGGAAGACGCAGGTCGACGACGTCGCGGCGGCGGTCGCGTGGGCTCGGGAGAACGTCGCGGCCTACGGCGGCGATCCCGACGCGATCGCCCTCGGTGGACACTCGGCCGGCGCCTGGCTCGCGGCGCGGGTCGGCTTCGCGGACGCGCCGCTGTCCCGGCACGGGACGGATCGCGGCGCGCTCTGCGGAATGGTGCTCGTGAGCGGTGCGGGCTACGACCTGGCCGACGAAGCGACCTACGCGGCCGGGGCGAGCCGGAGCTACTTCGAGCGGCGCTTCGGTGGCGATGGCGACTGGCAGGCCCGCGCCTCCGTCGTGACGAACGTCGATGCGCCCGCGCCGCCGGCCCTCATGCTGACCGCGGAGGGTGAGGGGCCGACCTTCGAGCGTCAGTCGAACCGGCTCTTCGAGGTCATCTCTCCGCTCGCGCCCGCCTCGAAGCGCCACGAGGTCGAGGGCCAGAATCACCAGCGGATCCTCGTCTCGATGAGCCGCGCGGGGGATCCGGCCTCGGAGACGGCCCTGGCCTTTCTCGACGAGGTCGGCTGCTCGAAGTCCACTCGTTAGGCGCTCGGCGGCGTCAGTCGATCCGACCCTCGGCGTCGATCCCGCGGAGGCGCCGCTCCGGAGCGACCTCCTCGAAGGCGTGCGCCACGGCGTCACGATCGCCGACCAGGATGACGATCGGCGTCGCCGCGAGATGCCGGCGCGCGACGGTCGCGAGCGCCTCGGGATCGATCGCGGGGAGGGCGCGGGCGGTGACCGCGTCGCCTGCGATCCTGCGCGGCTCCGCGAGTCCCGCGCGCAGCGCTTCGTAGCGGGCCTCCGCGTCCGCGCCTTCGAGGAGCGCTTCGCCGCGCATGCGCTGCGCGAGCGTCGCGGCCTCGCACGGCAGGAAGGGCACGTCGACGAGCGCGCGCAGATGGGCCTCGACGCCGGCCACGACGGCGGGGACGCGGGGGGCGCGGGCCCGCGTCGTGACGACGAAGAGCCCCTCCGGATCCTGCGCCGCATCGATCGTGTAGACGAGCCCGCGTCGCTCCCGCAGATCGGCGAAGAGGCGGCCGCCGACGTTACCGCCGACCGCGCTGGCGAGGGCCTCGAGGAGCGCCGCGTCTTCCGCGAACGACGGCGCGTTCGGGATCGCGATCAGGATCTCGACCTGCGGTGCACCGCTCCGGTCCACGACGAGCACGTCCCCGGGCTCGGGCGCGGACGTCTCGTCGCCCGCCCGGGCGGCGGACGCGACCGGCCCGTCGGGGTGCGTGGCGGCCCCGCGCGGACCGGGGAGCCCCGCGGCCAACGCGGCCGCACGGTCCGCGTCGAGTCCCTGGAAGAAGAGGCGCCGGTCGGTGTTCTCGAGGAAGCGCGCGCGCAGCGTCGCGCGGAGCGCCTCGCCCTCCCGCGCGGGCTTCGGGTCTTCCGCATCGGGCCCCGCGAGCAGTCGGTCGAGCCGGTCGCGCGCGAGGGCGGCGGGCAGGCCGGACACGGCGAGCCGCGCGAGCCGCGCGCGGCGACGTACGCCGGCGAAGATCGCTTCGTCCATCGGGGCGAAGGCGAGCAGCTCGCCGAGGAGCCGCGCGATCGCGGCCGGATCCTCCGGCGGTGCCGCGATCGAGAGCCAGAGACGGTCTCGCAGGGTGTCGACGCGCACCTTCGCGCCGCGGCGCGCTGCGCGGTCGCGGAAGACTTTGGGATCCCGCGCGGTCCAGCCCTCCGAGAGGAGCAGCCCCGCGATGGCCGCGTCGTCCGCCTCTTCGCGGGGCCAGGGGACGGAGACCGCGATCCGCACGAAGGATGAGGGCGCGTCGTCGAGCCAGGCCGTCGTCTCGTCCGGCAACGACACGCGTCGGGCGAGGACCGGAAGCCGACCCGGCGCGTCCTCCTTCGCGAGCGGCGGTAGCCCCGGGACCTCGAGGCAGCGCGGCGCGAGGTCGATCGCGCCGAGGGGCGCTGCCGCCTCGGTGGGCGCGGGGGGCCGCGCGCAGGCGGCGAGCACGCCGAGGCTCAGGCAGAGGACGAGTCCGAAGACGACGAGTCGCTCGGCGAGCGCGGCGATCGGAATCGCGGGGCTCAAAGGAAGCGGCCTTCGAGGGAGGCGCCGACGCCGTCCGGCAGGAATTCGAGCAGCCGCTTCACGAAGCGTGCGAGCCCGACGGGCTCGACCTCGAGGGTGTGCATC
>JAUIMK010000502.1 GCA_030432735.1 bacterium | reverse complement strand
GTCGGCCGACCTTGTCGCACACTCGCGCGAAACGAGATCCGCGCGACAAGAGGAGAACACGATGCACGCCTTCCTGACCCACATGCGCGCCAAGCCGGGCCAGCGCGACGAAGTGATCCGTCTGACGACGATCATGCTCGAGCAGACCCAGGGCGAGGACGGGATCCCCGTCTACGTCTTCTCCACGGCGCAGGACAGCCCCGACGACTTCTACTTCTACGACATCTACGAGTCGGAGGAGGCGCGCAAGGCGCACGAGTCGACGGACCGGTTCCGGGAGACGATGCCGGCGCTGATGCAGGTGGCGGATTTCGTCTCAGTCACGGTCCTCGACCCCTACGGGCCGATGAAGATCACGCCGCCCGGCAGCTGAGACGCCTCAGATCACGAAGTCCGCGATCCAGCGCTCGAGGGAGACGTGGAATCCCGCGGCGTTCTTGTGCCCACCGCCGCCATACGTGACGGCCACCTTCGAGACGTCGACGTCACCGATCGAGTAGAGCGTCGCGAAGACCTCGGTCCCCTCGACGCGGTAGACGAGCCCCCACTCCTTGCCGAAGGCGGCGCGCTTCGCGATCTCGTGTCCGATCTGGGAGCGGTTGATCGACGCGTTCACGCCTTCGATCCGTTCGGTACCGAGGGCGATCGGGCGCACGTGCTCGAGACGTCGCGCCACCTCGATCCGGTTGGCGCGCAGGATCGGCTTGCCCTCCGCGACGAGCTTCTCGATCGGCTCGGCCGCGAGGCGGTCCCAGGTCTCGAAGTCCCGCGGATAGGAGGCGATCGCCGCGTTGACCGCGTCGGAGTCGGGCAGGGCCCAGTTCCAGAGATCCTGGTCTTCGACGTAGCGAAGCAGCTCCGGCGGATCCTCGTCGGGATGGAACGCCTGCCAGGCGAGCATGGAGCCCGAGTGGCCGAGGTCGAAGTGGAGGACGTGGCCTTCGGCTTCGTAGTCGTTGACGACGCTCGGGTCGCTCGCGAGCCGGTCGCGGGCGGTCACGTGGTGATCCAGGATCATCACCTGCGCGGCGACGTCGGCGAGCGCACGGAGCTCCTGCCGCGCGGGCGCGATGTCGACGAAGGCGACGAGGGCGTCTTCGCAGTCCTCCAACCGGACGCGATCGTCGTGGCTGCGCGCGACGTACCAGGCATCGTCGCCCCAGGCCCGGCGGACGGCCCAGGCCGCGCCGAATCCGTCCGGGCAGCCCGCGTGATAGAAGCAGCGTTTCTTCAAGGTCGGTGATTCCGCCGGGTCGGATCCGGGCGTCGTCGCGGGGGGTCGGAAGAGTGTAGCGGCCCGGAATCACAGCGGAATCGAAGCGATTCCATGACGCCGGGGAGGCGGCGGGCTAGCCTCCCGCCGCCCTCGGAGTCCGGATGTTCCACCCCATCGAACGCATCGCCCTCGCGGCCCTCGACCGGCCTGCCCAGGCCGCCGAATGGCTGCGGATCGTCGACGGGCTCCACGCGGACCCGGGCTTCTGGTGGCTCGACAGCGCCCTCGAAACCGGTCGGCTGGGGCGTCACTCCTTCGCCGGCGCCGATCCCTATCTGAGGCTCTCCGCGAGGGTCGCCGACGGGGGCGCGGCGCTCGTCGAGATCGACGTCCAGCGCGGTGTGCGGGCCGGACTCGATCGCGGCTACCACCGCGTCGAAGCCGATCCGATCGAGACGGCGCGCTCGCTGCTGCCGCGCGCGGACTCCCTCGTCTACTCGACGCGGACCTCGAGCCGCTCCGGGAATCGACGCTGGCACGAGGTGGCCGGACTCTCCGCCGGCCTCGACATGCCCTTCCTGGGCGGCGCGGTCGGCTACTTCGGCTACGAGCTCGGCGGCGCGCTCGAAGAGCGCATGCGGTTCGGGAACACCGACGACCTCGGTCTCCCGGACCTCTCCCTCGCCTTCGTGGATCGCGTGCTCGCCTACGACCACGAGGCGGAGCGTCTCTGGGTCTTCGGTCTCGGCTTCGGGGACGCGAGGGCGAGCGATGCCACCGGTCCGCGGGAGACGGCGATCGCGCGCTCTCGGCACGTCGTCGACGAGGTCGCGGCGCGCGTCGAGTGGATCCTCTCCGAAGGGGTGACACCGAATCGCGTATCCAAGGCGTTCCCGCCCCGCGAGCTCGAGATCGAATCGACCGTCGACGCGAGCGGATACGTGAAGGCGGTCGACACCGTCCTACAGGAGATCGAGAAGGGAAACGTCTACCAGGC
>JAUIMK010000140.1 GCA_030432735.1 bacterium | reverse complement strand
GCTTGCTCTGGCCGAGACTGAGCTCGACCCGCCGACCTTCCGCGCGAAGCCGCGTGGCGACGCCGATCGCGGCCGGTTTCTCTTCGGGACCGAACGCATAGACGATGTCCTGCACATCGCGGGAGAGCTCGGGCCAGAGCCCCTCGTCCGCCAGCAGCTCGGCGATCACCGCGTCGCCGAACCCGAATCCGACGGCCGGGACGGGCTTGCCGCCCAGGGTCTCCGCGAGCCGGTCGTAGCGCCCACCACCCGCGATCGCGCGGAGCTCGCCGGCGGTGTCGAAGGCCTCGAAGACGACGCCGGTGTAGTAGGCGAGGCCGCGGACGACGCTCGCGTCGAAGGGCACGTGGTCCGCGATCCCGTACGCGTCCAGCAGGTCGTAGAGCCGGCGCAGGTCGGTGATCGCGCCGGAGTCCTCGCGGGTGAACCTCGCCGCCTCGTCGAGGGAGCGCGCCGAGAGCATCTCGATCACCGTCTCCGCTTCACCTGCCGAGAGACCCACCTTGCCGTCCGGGTCGCAGAGCTGTTCGGTGACCGCCTCCGCGCCGATCTTGTCGATCTTGTCGATCACGACGCAGAGGGGCTCGAAGACTTCCGGCCGTTCCGCGAGGACGCCCGCGCGCAGCGACTCCTCGAGCAGGGCTCGGCTGTTCAGGCGCACACCGACCTTTCCGCGCGCGAGCCCGAGCCCGTCGAGCGCGTGGAACATCGCCGACAGCAGCTCCGCCTCCGCCTCGACCCCGGGCTCCCCCCAGATGTCCATGTTCCACTGGTAGTGCTCTCGGCGGCGGCCGCGGGTCATGCGCTCGTAGCGCCAGTTCTGCGTGACCGTGAACCAGCGGATCGGGAAGCGCATCGCCCCCTGCCGCGCGATCACCATGCGCGCGATCGAGGGCGTCATCTCGGCGCGCAGCGCGAGCTCCCGGTCGTGGAGCGTGAAGTGGTAGAGCTGGTCGACGATCTCCTCGCCCGCTTTGCGCCGGAAGAGGTCGAGGTGCTCGACCATCGGCGCGTCGACTTCCTCGAAACAGAAGGCGTGGGCGGATCGTCGGAACTGATCGAAGAGCCAGCTCCGTCGCCGCATGTCCTCGGGGTAGAAATCCCTCGTGCCCCGAGGGGCTTTCAAGCCGTCGCCGCCTTTGCCCTTTGCCACGGGCCGCCTTTCGTCCTGGAGGAGGGGATCGCCCCGCCCCGGTCGGGGCGGCGATCCGGATCCGGCCCGTTCGGCCGGGAATTCGCGAGAGAGGGGATACCACGCTCAGGCCATCCTGCGCAGCGTCCGACCCGTGGAGAAAGGATTTCACCGCTCTCGCCGCAGCGGCTCCGCCCGGTGGTCGCCTCCCCCGGCGGGGGCAGGATTGCTACAAACCGCCGGCGACGGGCGACCGGCGCTCGAGCGCGACCCGCCGGCCCGATGGAAGAAGGAAGGAACACCGACCATGACTTCGATGCTCGCGACCCCTGCCCACCGAGCGGGTCTCGCCCGACTCGGAACGACGTTCGCCGCGCTGGGCCTCGGCCTTTGCGTCCTCGCCTGCGGCGACGACGGCGGCAGCCCGACGGCCGCCTCGGAGAAGACCGAGCCGGCCCGCGCGGCGGCGCCGCCGTCGCCCGAGCCCCGGCAGGTGACCTCGCGGCCCGAGACGCCGGACGATCTCCCGAACGGTCTCGTCCTCGCGCTCTCCGCCTTCCCGGAAGGCTCCACCGAACCGCTACCCGCCGAGCTCGAGTTCATCGTGCGCAAGGGCGGCGAGTGGGTCGTGACGCGGATGACCGACGATGCCAGCAACGTCTTCCACAAGGCGATGGCCTACGAGACGCCGGCCGGCGAGACGAAGCTGCTGACCGGCGCTGGCGAGAAGGCGCTGCTCAAGCTCTGGACGAAGCAGGCGGACGGAAGCTTCCGCTCCGAGACGCTCTGGGAGAAGGATTTCGGCGGCCAGTTCTCGCGCATGCGCGACATCGAGGTCGGCGACGTCGACGGCAAGGGCACGAACGTGATGGCCGTCGCGACCCATGACCAAGGCGTCGTCGCGGTCGTCCGGCCGAGCGGCGACGGCTACGCGGTCGAAGAGCTCGACGTCGAGAAGGACACCTTCGTGCACGAGGTGGAGCTCGGGGACGTCGACGGCGACGGGGCGATGGAGATCTACGCCACGCCGTCGGAGCCGAACAAGCTCGACGGCTCGCACCAGTCGGGCCAGGTCGTGCGCTACGTCCCGAGCAAGGGGGAGGGGCGCGTCGTCGTCGCGGATCTCGGGGACCGTCACGCGAAGGAGATCCTGGTCCACGACATCGACGGCAACGGCAAGGACGAGCTCTACGTGATCGTCGAGGGCCAGGTCGACGCCGAGACCAAGCGCATGACCCACCGGACCGAGATCTGGCGCTACGAGGCGGACACGCCGGCGGATCAGGGCGTCGTCATCGCCGAGCTCGACGACCGCCTCGGCCGCTTCCTCACGCCCGCGGATCTCGACGGCGACGGGAAGAAGGAGATCGTGGCGGCGCTCTTCGCGAAGGGCGTCTGGTGGCTGCGGCCGGGGGACGACCCGACGCAGCCCTGGCGCAAGAAGGCGATCGACCGCCGCTCGTCGAGCTTCGAGCACGCCGCCATCGCCCTCGACCTCGACGAGGACGGTCAGCAGGAGCTCTACGTGGCGAGCGACAACCAGGGTGAGATCCGACGTTATGTCTGGAACGGTCGTCGCCTGGTCAAGGAAGTGATCCACGCGCGGAACGATCCGCGTTCGATCCTGACCTGGAACATCATGCCGATCCCGGTCGGTCTCGCGCTCGACTAGCGCCGCAGGAATTCGTCAGGCATCCGCCCGCGCGAGCGCGAGCATCGCGTTCGTCGCGATCTCGATGCACTGGCCCATGTTCGCGTCGAGGTCGATCTCGGAGGGCCCCGGCCAGGGGGCCTTGTCCGAGACGACGCAGATCGCGCCGGCGCGGATTCCGAAGAGGCCCGCCAGCGTGAGCAGGACGCCGGCCTCCATCTCGCAGTTGAGGATCCGGGCGGCCTGCATGTCGCGGATGCGGGCTTCCAGGTGGGTCGGCCAGTAGCCGCCGACGCTCATGCTCTGCAGCGTGCCCTTCGGCCCGGCGACGGCGTTGCGCGCGTAGAACGCGTCGAGGGACCAGGTCACGCCGGTGCGCACCTGCGCGTCCGTGGTCCGGGCCGCCTCGACGAGCGCGGCGACGACGTCGTAGCTCGCGACGGCAGGGTACTCGGGCACGACGTAGGTCCGGCTCGTTCCGTCGTCGCGGACGCAGCCGGTCGTGATGGCGAGGTCGCCGATCTCGAGCGCCGGGTCGAGGCCACCGGAGTTGCCGATCCGCAGGATCGTCTTCACGCCGAGCTTGATCATCTCTTCGACGAGCACCGCGGTCCCGGGCGCGCCGATCCCGTGGGAGGCCGCCGTGAGCGGCACGCCGTCCTTCGAGCCGGTCACGACGGTGTACTCGCGCACCTCCGCGACGACGCGCTTCTCGTCCCAGTCGGCGGAGATGCGCTCGACCCGGGCGGGGTCGCCGCAGACGAAGGCGTGGGGGGCGAGCTCACCGGGACGCAGGCCGGTGATCGGTTGGGCATCGCTCAAGGGAGGCTCCTTCCGGGTGCGCAGCAGGCGCGAGGCGGAGGCAGGAAAGCGGTTCTCGCCCACCCGTGCCAGACTCGCGGGGCTGCGCCCCTGCCGCAGGAGGTCTCATGCCCCGCCGATCGATCGGAGGTCCGCTCGCGATCGGGATCGTCTCGATGGTCCTGGTGCTCGCGCTCGGCGTGGGGTGGCAGATCCTCGTCTGGCGGGACGCCACGAGCGCCCCGCCCGGCATGTCGACCTTCGACATGGTCCTCTTCGGCTTCGGCACGCTCTTCTTCCTCCTGGTCTTCGCCGGACTGGTCTGGCTCTGCGTGAAGCTCGTGCTCGAGATGCGGCTCAGTCAGTCCCAGCGCGCGTTCATCGACGCGGTGACCCACGAATTGAAGACGCCCCTAGCGTCCTTCCGGCTCGGGCTCGAGACCCTCGACCGCCACGAGCTCGCGCCGGAGAAGCGCGCCGAGTTCATCGGGCGGATGGGCGAGGACCTCGATCGACTCGAGTACACCGTGACCCAGGTGCTCGCGGCGGCCCGCGCCGAGGACGGAAGCATCCATCAGGGCCAGCGGCCGAGCGTGGATCTCCGCACCGTCCTCGCGGCGAACGTCCGGGAGCTGCGCGAGCGTCACGGACTCGACGAGGAGGCCGTCGTCCTCGATCGTTCGCGGTCGCTTCGTGTCCGAGGAGACGAGGCCGAGCTCGGCGTGATCTTCCGGAACGTGCTCGAGAACGCCGTGAAGTACTCCGAGGATCCGATCCGGATCCGGGTCGGCATGGTCGAGGTCCCGGATGGTCGCGTCCGCGTCGAGATCTCCGACCAGGGCATCGGCATTCCGAAGCAGGAGCTCGGTCGGATCTTCAACCGCTTCTACCGCGCGGGACGCGACGTCCAGCGCCAGGTCTCCGGCCTGGGGCTTGGTCTCTTCGTCGTGCGTACGCTCCTCCGGAAGCACGGAGGGGGGATCGTCGCGCTCTCCGAAGGGGCAGGGCGCGGGAGTCGCTTCGTCGTGACGCTGAGGCCCGCCTGATGACCGCGGGCGCGGACACGACGGCGGCTTCGGCAAGGGTCCTCGTCGTCGAGGACGATGCGCACATCGCCGACGGGTTGCGCTTCAACCTGGAGGAGGAGGGCTATGCCGTCGAGGTCGTGTCGGACGGGCGCGCGGCGGTCGAGCGCATCTCGGACGGCGAGGCGGCGCGACTGGATCTGGTGATCCTGGACCTGATGTTGCCGGAGCTCTCGGGCTTCGAGGTCACGCGACGGACGCGCGCGTCGGGGAACTACGTCACGATCCTGATGCTGACGGCGAGGGACGACGGTGCCGACGTCGTGCGGGGGCTCGAAGAGGGCGCCGACGACTACCTGACCAAGCCCTTCCGCCTCGACGAGCTGCTCGCACGCGTGCGCGTGCTCCTGCGACGCAGGCGCTGGGACGGGGCGCTCGAGCGCTCGGATCCGAGCGCGGAGGTCCGCGTCGGTACGAGCGTGATCCGCTTCGATCGCTTCGCGATCGAGACGCCCGAAGAGACGGTGACGCTCACGACGCGGGAGGCCGGTCTCTTGCGCGCGCTCGTCGACCGTGAAGGCGAGACGGTCACTCGGGGCGAGCTCCTCGAGGAGGTCTGGGGATTGCGCCCCGACACCAAGACGCGTGTGATCGACAGCTTCGTCGTGCGTCTGCGCAAATATCTGGAACGCGATCCGAGTGACCCCGAACACATCGTCTCGGTCCGCGGGCGCGGGTATCGCTTCGATCGCTGACGGCCGTCGCCGCCGCGCGTTCCTGCCGGGATCACCGCGCGGCTGCGTCGTCGTGAAGCCGCACGCGGGACTCTCGGCCGTCGCGTGTTTTTCGCTTGTGGAGGGTGGCGGGATCGTGCCAACCTCCCGCCATGAGTTCGTTGCGCATGCATGTCCAGCCGGTCCTCGGCGAGCCCACCTTGATGATGGCGTTCGAGGGTTGGAACGATGCGTGCGAGTCGGCCTCGTCGGCGATCCGCTTCGTCGATGCGCATCTGCGCGGCGTGCCCCTCGCCGACCTCGACCCCGACGACTACTACGACTTCACCGTGCGCCGCCCGCAGGTCCACTACGTGAGCGGGCGGTCCGGTCCGATCAGCTGGCCTTCGAACGAGTTTCGCTACGGCGTGGCGGAGGATGGCCTCGAGCTGATCACCGGCCTAGGCGTCGAGCCGCACATGCGCTGGCGGAGCTACTGCGAATCGATCGTGGAGCTCGCCGTCGACATGGGTGTACAGCGCTGCCTGTTGCTGGGCGCCTACCTCGCGGACGTCGTCTACTCCCAGCCCGTCGCCGTCTCTGGTTTCGCGAGCGACGCGTCGCTCCTCGACCGCTTCGGCATCGAGCCGACCAGCTACGAAGGCCCGACCGGGATCGTCGGCGTGCTCGCGAACACGCTGATGGAGGAAGGCGTCGAGGTCCTCTCCCTCTGGGCCGGCCTGCCCCACTACATCACCGCGACCCCGAATCCGCGCGGCGCCCTCGCGCTCCTGCGCAAGGTCTCGCAATACCTCGAGGTCCCCTTCGATCTCCAGAAGATGAAGGAGGACGCGCTGCGCTTCGAAGAGGACGTGTCGCGCGTCGTCGCCTCGGACGAAGAGCTCTCCGACTACGTGAAAGAGCTCAAGCGGCGCGAGTTCGCGCAATAGTCGCTCTGCTTGGACGCGGCCGGCCGGGCGCCGTGCCAGGGCTGGTCCGGGTGCTCAGAGGGCCACGTTCGAGCTCGCTCGGGTCGGGTGCGGCTGCCGTGCTTGTCAGGCGCGAGGTTGGCGAGGCGCCCGCGTGGAATCATGCGAGCGCACCACGTACGCCTTCATGCACGTCGTCCCGAGCGGCCGGGGCGGCGGGCGGCTGGACCGCAATAAAGCCGCGAGGCGCGATGCACGGCGCCCGGTCCATCATGCCATTCGTCGGCGCGCCGAGGGAAAGTGAGGATCCAGGCGCCCGCCGGCCCGGACGCCCGGCACGGCCCCCACGCGCGTGCGTCAGCCGAGCTCGATGGACTCGCCGATCAGCATGATCGGGATGCTGTCGTCGACGATGTAGAGGACGCGGCCGTCCTCGCGCAGGAGGCCTTCCTCGATCCGGTTCTCCACCTTGTCACCGCCGCGATTGCGCAGGCGGCCGGCCTCGATCTCCGCGTTGAGCGGCTGGAGGACCGAGGCTTCGGCCCGGGCGACCGGCTGGCGCGTCTCGGGGCAGCAGAGGATGTCGAGGAGTTGGTCGTCGATCGGCATGGCGGGAGTCTATCGCAGCATGGCGGACGGATAGTCCAGGATGCGGCGGGCGACGATCAGCTGGTTGATCTGCTGCGTGCCCTCGTAGATGTCGTTGATCTTCGCGTCGCGCATCCACTTCTCGACGAGCAGCTTCTTCGAGTAGCCGACCGGGCCGAGGAGCTGGACTGCCTTCTGCGTGATCTTCGTGACCGCCAGACCGGCCTTCGCCTTGGCCATCGACGCCTCGAGGTTGTTCGGCTTGCCGGAGTTCATCATCCAGGCGGCGCGCCAGGTCAGGAGTCGCGCCGCGCGCAGCTCGGCCTCCATCTCGATCACGTCCCGTTCGATCGCGGTCAGCTCGCGCGGGGCGGCGTCGTAGCGGATCTCGATGCCCTGGCGTTCGAGCTCTTCCTTGAGGAAGTCGAGGGCGGCGCGGCCGATGCCCGTGGCCATCGCGGCGACGATCGGACGGCTCGCGTCGAAGGTCGCCATCGCGCCCTTGAAGCCCTTGTCTCCCGTCTTCTTCGGATCCTTCTTCTTGACCTCGCTCGAGCCGAGCAGGTTCTCCGCGGGCACGCGGCAGTCTTCGAAGCGCAGCGTCGCCGTGTCCGACGCGCGGATGCCGAGCTTCTTCTCGCAGCCGATCAGCTCCATGCCCGGCGTGTTGGCGGGGACGACGAAGGACTTGATCCCGCCGCGGCCGGCGCTCTTGTCGATCGTGGCCCAGACGACGACGAAGCCGCCGTCGACGGTGGCGGCGCCTTCACCGGCGGTGCAGAAGATCTTCGTGCCGTTGAGCACGTATTCGCCGGTCGCTTCGTCGAAGTCGGCGGTCGTCTCGATCGCGGCGGAGTCGGAGCCTGCGTTCGGCTCGGTGATCGCCATCGCGCCCCAGATGGGATGCCCGCCTTCCTCGCGGAACGCGGACATGAACTTGCTCCGCTGCTCCTTCGTTCCGGCGGCTGAGACGGCGGATCCGCCGAGCGCCGGCGTCGGCATGCGCAGGTACAACCCGGCATCGCCCCAGCAGAGCTCCTCCGCCTGCAGGCAGACCGTGACGAAGCCGTCGTTCTCGAAGGCCGCCTTGTCCTGGGGACCCTTGCGCCCCTCCTTCCACCAGAAGTCGACCCACTCCGTGGGGAGCGTGTGCTCCTCGAGGTCGTACTTGCGCGAGATCGGTCGCATCTGCTCGCGCGCGATCCGGTGGTAGTGCTCGAGGGAGACCTTGGAGCCGGGGGAGAGTTCGAAGTCGATGGGCATGGTCGTCTCCTTCTATACGAGGGCGAGGGTCTCGAAGCTCGAGAGACCGGCGAGGTTGCGGAGGTGGAGCTCCGGCAGGTAGTCGCGGATGTAGCCGTGGCCACCGAAGACCTGGACGGCCCCGTCGGCCACGCGCAGCCCGATCCGCATCATCTGATCCTGGGCCAGCCGCGCCAGGCGGCCGGCGGGCTCGCCCCGGTCGAGGGCGGCGGCGGCCTCCCAGATCAGCAGCCGGGCGCCGTCGATCTCGATCGCCATGTCCGCGAGCATGAACGCGATCGCCTGCCGGGTCGCGATCGGCTGCCCGAAGGTCTCGCGCTGCTTCGCGTAGTCCCGGGAGACCTCGAAGGCGGCGCGGGCGGTCCCGAGGGCGGCCGCCGCGACGGCGACCCGGCCCCGGTCGATCAGGCTCCGAACCGCCGCATCGTCCGCCGCGAGGCGCGCGCTCGCGGGAATCCGCACGCCGGCCAGGGTGAGCTCGACGGTCGGCAGCCCGTTGAGGCCCATGTTCCGTTCGGCCTCGGTCGACACGCCGTCGGCATCCGCGGCCACCAGGAAGGCCGCCAGCGAGTCGTTTTCCGCTGCAACGACGACGACCTGGCGCGTGCCCTCGAGCCACGGCACCTGGCACTTCACGCCGTCGAGAACGATCTCGTCGCCGTCGGCCTTGGCGGTGGTGTGGGGGTGGAACACGTCGAAGTCGAAGCGAGGCTCGACGATCGCGAGGGAGCCCGGGGCGAACCGGTCTCCGACCAGCCCCGGCAGGACGTCATTTTGAAGGGATTCGGCCCCGAAATCCGCGACGGGAAGGCCAGAGAGCGCCGGGGAGAGGATCGCGAGCGCCGTTGCCATGTCCCCCCAGCCGAGCTCCTCCGCGATCAGCGCCCCCGTGAGCGCCGACCGCTCTCCGCCGCCGCCGACGGACTCGGGCAGGGAGTTCGCGACCAGGCCGAGCTCGTGGGCCGCATCCAGCACGGCCGGAGAGGGGGCACCGCGCTCGTCCGCCTCGCGGCACTGGGGGCGGATCTCGTTCTCGGCGAACTGGCGGACCGTCTCGATGATGAGGGCCTGCTCCTCGCTGGGCTCGAAGTCGATCATGGGGATCTCCGGTGGGATGCGGGAGGCCCGCGCGGAGCCTCGTTCGGGCGCCGAGCCTATCCGATCGACGAGGGGGTCGCCTCGCGGGCGAGCGGGACTCGAAGTCGACGAGGCGAGCCCGCGACGGGCGGATCCGGCGTGCTCGCGCTCCGCTCGTCCCTGCGAACGCGTTCGCTCAAACGCCGGTCCATTCGTTTGCATCGCGAGGTCCCGAGCGGGGCCCCGCCCGGTGGGCGAGCGCCCCGGGCACCGGCTCAGGACGACGCCTGCAACCATTCGCTGCGCGCTCGGGATAGGGGCGCCACGGATACTCCGGCGCGACAAGTTGACGCCGATTTCCGCCCGTTGTACCCACGGGCGCGTTCTCTGAACGAGTCCGCGTCTTACTGTGATCCGGTCACGGTCCCACCGTCTCCGACGCCACTCGCCGAGCGCTTCGCGCCTTCGGCAAGGGGCGCCCGGGCGGCCTCGGTGCGTGTCCGGACAACCCTGAGCACTCCTAGGAAACCGTTTGTTGCACGCGGGGCAGCGCTGTTAGGCCGATCATGCCGGCCGAACGACGCCGCTCGACCGACCCCCGCAACGGCGGTTCTCAGAAGGCCCTTACCCATCTATGCCTGATACACACTCGTCGAACGAGCAGACCGGGGCAGCGCGACGCCGCTCCCTCCTGATCGGCGCGCTCTCGGCCCTCGCTGCGGCCGTTTTCGTGTTCTGGTCCGGCTGGCCGACGCCGACCTCCGGCTCCGCGAACGCGGCCGGCGGGGGCGACGTCCTCGTCGCGACCAGCGTCTGCGAGGCGCACGAACTCCGCGCCCGCAAGGAAGACGACCCGCATCTCGAGATCGAGATCCCCGCGGAGTACGACAAGCAGTGGCCCTCGGCCTCCGCCTGTCAGTCCGCGGTCGACGCCTGGGACCCGGCCGCCGAAGGCCCGCTCCAGCCGATCCCGTTCAGCCACAAGCACCACGCCGGCGAGTTCCAGATCGAGTGCCTCTACTGCCACTCCGGAACGGACAAGTCCCAGGCGGCGGGTGTTCCCTCCGTCGAGCTCTGCATGGGTTGCCACAGCCAGTTCCCCGCCGAGTACGACCAGATCGAGGGCATCCGGATCCTGAAGGAGCACTGGAAGCAGAAGAAGCCGATCGAGTGGGTTCAGCTCCATCGCCTCCCCGAGCACGTCCAGTTCCGCCACAACCGCCACATCCAGGCGGGCGTCGAGTGCCAGACCTGCCATGGCCCGGTCGAGGAGATCGACAAGCTGCATCTCGTCGAGGACTCGCACATCGGATACCTGGTGCCGGTCGCGAAGCTCGAGATGGGCTGGTGCATCAACTGCCATCGACAGAACAACCAGCAGGCGTCCCAGGACTGCCTGAAGTGCCACTACTAACGAGAGGTCTCGAGGAATCCCATGTCCGAGCTCGATCGTCGTGACTTCCTGAAGATCGTCGGCCTTTCGGCCGGCGCCGCCGCCACGGTGGCCTGTGATCCGCCCGACAAGCTGGTTCCGTACGTGATCCAGCCCGAGGAGATCACCCCCGGCATCGCCGTCGACTACGCCTCCACCTGTCAGGAGTGCCCCGTCGGCTGCGGTCTCCACGTGAAGACCCGCGAGGGCCGCCCGATCAAGGTGGAAGGCAACCCCGACCACCCGATCAACCGCGGTGCCCTCTGCGCCCGCGGTCAGGCCGGCTTCTCACGCGCCTATCATCCGGACCGGATCGAAGGGCCGATGATGCGGGCCGGCGACGGCACCGCCCAGCCGATCAGCTGGGAGGACGCGACGGCCAAGGTCGCCGCGAAGCTCGGCAGCGCGGCGAGCCGGACCTGGATCCTCGGCGGTCCGGTGGGCCCGACGCTCACCGGTGTCATCGATCGCTTCACGCAGGCCGCCGGCCTCGCGGGACACCTGACCTACGAGAACTTCGGAACGCAGGCGCTGATCGAAGCGAGCGAGCAGGTCTTCGGGGCCTCCGCCGCGCCGATCTTCGACCTCTCCGGCGCCGACCTGGTCGTCGACTTCGGCGCGGACTTCCTCGACACGACCGTCGAGCTCGAAGCCCAGTGGACGAAGGCTCGGGACATCAACACGCACAAGGACGGCGGTGCCCGTCTGATCGCGGTCACGCCGCGCCAGAACCTCACGGCGTCGAACGCGGATCACTGGGTCGCGGCGGCGCCCGGCAGCGAAGGCGTCCTCGCCCTCGCGCTCGCCAAGGCCGTCGCCCGGAAGAAGGGCGTCTCCCTCGGCGCGGTCAGCGGCGCGAACGTCGGCGCTGCGGTCTCCGCGGCGGGCATCAGCCAGGGCGTCTTCGACCAGATGGTCGAGAAGCTCGCGGGCGCGCGTCACGCGGTCGCGCTTCCGCCCGGGATCGCGGCTTCGACCTCCGCCGGCGCGGGCAACGCTGCGGCGGTGCTCCTGCTGAACGTCGTGCTCGGGGCCGTCGGCTCGCAGATGACCTATCCCGCCGAGGACGCGCCGAAGCGCGCGAGCCTCGCCGACGTGATGGGGCTGGTCGAGCAGATGAACGCGGGCAACGTCGAGTGCCTGCTCATCCACGACCTGAACCCGGTCTTCTCGCTGCCCGCTTCGGTCGGCTTCAAGGAGGCCCTCGCGAAGGTCGACCTCGTCGTCTCCTTCGCGCAGCTCGTCGACGAGACGACCGAGCAGGCGGGGCTTCTCCTGCCGGACAACGCCGCGGTCGAGAGCTGGGGCGACGCGAGCCCGCGACCGGGCATCCGCTCCATCGTGCAGCCGACGCTCC
>JAUIMK010000501.1 GCA_030432735.1 bacterium | reverse complement strand
CCTCCGCCCTCGCTGCGGGGAAGCGGCGCCATCGACGCCGCCCCGGAAATGGGAAATGCTTCGGCCGTGTCACTCGTCCGGCGAATCCTCCTCTACTTGCTCTCGTTCCAGCTCTGCGCGGCAGGCTTCATGCACCTGCTCAACCCGGACTTCTTCGTGGCGATCGTCCCCGCGAAGCTGCCGAATCCCGAGTGGCTGAACGTGATCTCGGGCCTCTTCGAGATCGTGATCGGGGTCTATCTCCTCGAGCCCCGGACCCGGGTGCTCGCCGCCTGGGGCGCGATCGCCCTGGCGATCGCCGTCTTCCCCGCGAACGTGAACATGCTGATCGAGAACATCGGACCCGAGGGACCCGGAACCGGCAACCCGGTCGCCAACTGGATCCGCATGCCCTTCCAGGCCGTCTTCATCCTCTGGGCGTGGTGGTTCACGCGGCCCGACCCGGAACCGGGCCAGGACTAGGCGCCGGCCGATGCGCGGATCGCTCCGGAGGTCGTCGATCGGCCTGGTCGTGCTCTGCTGGCTGGTTCCCGCGTCGCCGGCCGGGGCCGGCGTCACCGGAATCGACGCGCGGCAAGCGGAGTGCCTCGCCCTCGCGATGTACTTCGAAGCGCGGGCCGAGGGACGCGAGGGGATGCGCGCGGTCGGGCACGTGATCCTCAATCGACGCGACGACGAGCGTTTCCCGTCGACGGTCTGCGGGGTCGTCCAGCAGGGCGGCGAGGGCCGAGGCTGCCAGTTCTCCTGGTTCTGCGACGGACGGAGCGACGTCCCGACCCACCGCCGCGCCTGGCGCTCCGCCGGCGCCCTCGCCTATCAGCTCCTCGCCGGGCGCCTCGAAGACACGACCGATGGCGCCCTCTTCTACCACGCGACCTGGATCGAGGTCCCCTGGAAGCGGCCGCGGGAGAAGACGCGCGTGATCGGGAACCACGCGTTCTATCGTTAGGCGGGCGCGCCTACTTCGTCAGCGCGAGGAGTACGCCCGCCGCGACCGCCGACCCGAGCACGCCCGCGACGTTCGGCCCCATCGCATGCATCAAGAGCACGTTCCGCGGGTTCGCTTCCTGCCCGACCCGGCTCACGACCCGCGCCGCCATCGGCACGGCGGACACGCCGGCCGCACCGATCAGCGGATTGATCGGATCCTTCGAGATCGCGTTCATCCCCTTCGCCAGGAGCACCCCGGACGCCGTTCCGATCGCGAACGCGACGAGCCCGAGGGCGAGGATGCCCAGGGTCTCGACGGTCAGGAACGCGTCCGCGGCGAGCTTCGAGCCGACCGCCAGGCCGAGCAGGATCGTGACGACGTTGATGAGCTCGTTCTTCGCTGCCCCTGCGATCCGGTCGACGACGCCGCACTCGTTCAGCAGGTTGCCGAACATCAAGGCGCCGACCAGCGGTGTCGCGTCGGGAACGAGGAGCGCGCAGGCGAGGAGGACGATGATCGGGAAGACGATCTTCTCCGCCTGCCGAACCGGGCGGAGCTGGGCCATCGGAATGCTGCGCTCGGCTTCGGTCGTGAGCCAGCGCATGATCGGCGGCTGGATGATCGGGACGAGCGCCATGTAGGAGTACGCCGCGACGGCGATGGCGCCGAGCAGCTCCGGCGAGAGACGGCTGGCGAGGAAGATCGCGGTCGGACCGTCGGCACCGCCGATGATCCCGATCGCCGCCGCGTCGCCCAGGTCGAAGTCGATGCCGTCGACCAGGGACGAGAGCGCGAGGGCGCCGAGGAGCGTCGAGAAGATCCCGAACTGCGCGGCGGCGCCGAGCAGCGCGGTCTTCGGGTGGGCGAGGAGCGGACCGAAATCCGTGAGTGCCCCCACGCCGATGAAGATCAGGAGGGGGAAGAGGCCGTTGGCGACACCGCTCGCGTAGACGATGCCGAGGAAGCCGTCGGGGCCGGCGATGTCGACTCCGGGGACGTTCGCGAGCAGGCCACCGAAGCCGATCGGGACGAGGAGCAGCGGCTCGAAGCGGCGCCGGATTCCCAGATAGAGGAGCACGAGGCAGACCGGGATCATCACGAGCTGACCGAAGGAGGAGATGCGCGCGAGCCCCGTCGCCGCCCAGACCTCGGCGAAGGCCTCCATCAGGCGAGCTCCACGAGGCCGTCACCGACGGCGACCGTCTGGTCCTTCTCGACGAGGATCGCCGCGACGCGTCCCGCCCGCGGCGCCTTCACTTCGATCTCCATCTTGAGTGCTTCGAGGACGAGCAGGAGAC
>JAUIMK010000139.1 GCA_030432735.1 bacterium | reverse complement strand
CGCCCCCCGGATCACGCCTTCGCGCCCGAGCGCGTGCGCCGGGTTCGAGGAGACGGCGACGACGGCGACGGCGATCGACGTCAGGAGGATCATCGCATGGCGGAGGCCTCGGCGACCGCTCGAAGGGGCAGGAAGTCGAATCGACACCGGTGTCCTCATCGTTTCTCGGGACCGGTATTCGGAAGGAACGACGCGACGGGGAGCGCCTAACATGCCGGCGAGCTCGATCGGATGGAGATCAAACGGACGAAATTCGCGGCGTCACCCGGCACGTGGACCCGCGTCCTCGCCATCGCGTCCGACTCGCCCTCCCCTAGGTTCGCGGCGTCCCCCTTCGAGGACTCCCCATGAGCCGTCCCCTGCTGATCTCCGCCCTGGCCGGCGCCCTCCTCGGCCAGGCCCTCGCCGGACTTCCCGGAAGCGCCGTGATCTCGCCCGTCGCCCTCGCCGTCTGGCTGCGGGCGACGCCGGTGCACGGGCTCGGGCCCGCCGTCCGTGCGTCCATGACCTTCGGGTTCTTCGCGGCGGCGACGAGCGAGAGCTGGCTACCGGGATCCGTAGAAGCGCTGACGGGAAGCTTCGGTTTCGGTCTCGGCGTCGCGTTCGCGCTCGCCGCGACCCACGGCGCGATCCCGTGGCTCGCGATCGGGATCGCCCGGAGCGCGACCCGTCGACGCGCCCCTCTCGAACGCGTCGCCGCGGCGAGCGCGACGATCTTCCTCGTGGAGTCCGTGGTGTCCCACGGAGGCTTCGCGATTCCCTGGGTCCTGCTCGGGCACGCCCAGTCGCCGGACACGCTCGGGTGGGCACCGCTCGCGGCGATCGGAGGCGTGCCCCTCCTCTCCGCGGCGACGATGGCCTTCGCGAGCGGCCTTTCGGAGTGGCCCGACGCGAAGGGACCGATCGAACGAAGCGGGCTCACCGCGATCGTCGTCGCCCTCGGGCTCCTTCCCGCTCTCCACTCGCTCGTCGAGCAGGCCGCGGCCCGCTCGCCCGAGCGCGACGTCGGCGGCACCGAAGTGACGCTCCTCGCCGTCCAGCCGGATCTTCCCCGCAGCGCTCGCTGGCGTCCCGAGCGCCAGGCGATCCATCTCGATCGGATCGCGGCCTACACGGAGCGAGCGCTCCGCGCGCGGGCTCGCGTCCCCGATCACGTCCTATGGCCGGAGAACGTCGTGACGCCCGGGCCGGAGCGGCGCGATCCACGACCGGCGATCGCGGACTGGGCGACGCGTCTCGGCGCCCGGATCGTCACCGGCGTCGCGCGGTCGCTCCCGAGCGAAGGAGCGCCGCGCTACTCGAACGAAGTCGTCCACGCCTTCCCCGACGGCGCGGCGCCGCGGTCGACGCCGAAGCGACTCGGAATCCCCTTCTTCGAGACCGCCACGTTCCTGGGCTTCGCGCTCGAGCCCCTCGTCGAGGCGCTGGGACCGCGATTCCGCGAAGCGCCCCGGATGCGGAGCCCGATCTCCGCGACGAAGACGCCGATCGACGACGTCATCGCGACGGTGCTCTGCTTCGAGGCGCTCTTCCCGTCGGAGGTCGCGAGACGAAGGACCCCTCGGACCCGCGTGATCGCGACCCTCGCCGACGATGCGTGGATCCCGGCGCGGCGCGGCACCGAGCAGCTCGCGCGCTACGCCGCCTTCCGAGCCCTCGAGCAGGGTCTGCCCCACGTCCGCGTCGCCCACGGCGGACGCTCGGTGATCCACGACGCGCGGGGGCGGACGGTCGACACGCTCCCCCGCGACGCGTGGGGCTCGATGCCGCTGACGCTGCCAGCGGACCGGATCCCGACGATCCGGACCGAGGTCGCGATCGCGAGCGCGGCGAGCGCGATCGTCGGCCTCGGAGCCGGCGCGCTCGTGCGACATCGCGGTCGAGGGCGGCGCGAGCCGGACAGGAGACCGCGCTGAACGCGGTGATGAGACCGGTCTACGGCCTGGGGGCCGCCGGAAGGCTGCCGTCGGACACGTGCTCACCGAGCAGGCTGCGGTGGATCCAACCGGCGGGGCCGCCCGTCACCTGCACGAGGGTCCACTCCCCTTCGCTCGCCTGCGGAATGACCGGCGTGCCGGCGCTGAGGACGGCGAGTACGCGCTGGCCGGTCGAGGGACCGGAGCGGAGATTGACCCGGGTGGCCTTGATCATGCGCGCCCGGCCGGAGCCGAGGATCTGCTCGACCTCGTCCAGCACGCCTTCGGCGACGCGGCGGGCGCGATAGACGAAGAAGAGCGCTGCTCCGAAGCGGCCTTCGTCGACCTGGCGTTCGGCCTCGTCGAGCTTCTGCCGCGCACCGGCGATCTCGGCGGCGCGCCAGGGCGCGCGCGAAGCGGCGCGCTCGACCTGGATCCGCGTGACGGCGAGGCTCGAGACGGCGTCCGCCCGGCCGTTGCTCTCGGAGAGACCCGATTCGACTTCGACGAGGGCCGACTCGGCGGTCTCGAGGTCCGCCTGGAGCCGTTCGATCTCGCGCTCGAGCTGCGCAGCGCGCTCGGTCTCCGCCTTCCGGAAGAGCTCGGCCTGCTCGCGCTCGACGGTCGCCTCGTCCGACGCACATACGGACTTGACGGTCGGCGCGGATCCGGGCCCCGAATCGATGCGGCCTCGCGGCCCGTTCGCGCAGGCCGCGAGGGAGAGGGAGAGGAGGAGCGCCGCCGCGATCGGGAGGCACCGGGAGGTCGGGGTCGAAGCCATGGGTCGTCTCGCGATTCCGTCGCGCCGCCGGCAGGGACCGGGGACCCGACGATCCGAGCCGCTAGCTCGCGTCGGTCGCTTCGGGCGGGTCGCGCCAGCGCCGATGGGTCCAGATCCACTGCTCGGGCGTCGCCCGGATTGCCTGTTCGAGTTCGGCGGTGACCTGCTGGACGATCCGCCGGAGGACCTCCTCGTCATCGGCCGCCTCGCCGGCTGGCTGGAGTGCGGGTTGGATCGTGAGTCGGTGGCGCCGGCGGTCGGGCGCGCGCTGGGCCCAGCCGCACACGACCTCGGCCCCGGCGCGCATCGCGAGCTTGATCGGCGCGACCCGGGTCGGTGCCGGTCGTCCGAAGAACGTTGCGAGCACGGACTCTTCCGGCTTCCCGCGCTGATCCAGGAGCGCCAGAACCGTCGTTCCGCCTTCGAGCGCCCGCACGAAGCGCACGCCGGCCCGCGGTCCCATCGGGATCGCCTCGACCTCCCCCCCACGGATCCGGAGCAGCGCCCGCTCGAGGGCGGGCCGCCCGGGGTCTCGGTAGACCGCCGCGACGGGGAGGCCCAGATCGGCGAGCTTCGCCGCCGCGAGCTCCCAGCTTCCGAGGTGCGGGGCGACGAGGAGGACCCCACGCCCCCCCGCGGCCTCGCGCGCCGCGGCGACGTGCTCGAGTCCCTCCGCGTCGACCCGCTCGAGCAGCCGCGGACGGTGGCGCCCGGCGAGCAGCAGGCCCTCGGCGAGCCCGAGTCCGAGATGGACGAAGACGGCCCGCGCCGTCGCCTCGAGCCATGCGCGATCACGCTCCGGGAAGGCGCGCGCGAGCTGGGTCCGGACCCGGCCGGATCGCGGCCCGCGCACGATCCACCACGCCGCGCCGAAGCCCTCGCCGAGGCGGAGCGTCGCCTCGACGCCGATCGCCTCGGCGAGCCGGATCGCCAGCGCGATCAGCGCGCCGAGGAATCGATCACGCGGGGCCTCCGCTCCGTCCGGCGCAGCCGCCGCGGCCACCTCAGCCCCGGGAGGCCGCCGCTTCGAGGGCTTCGATCACGCTCGCGCGGAGATCCTCCGCCGCCAGGATGTCGGTGAGCGAGCCCACCTCCTTCGCGCGCTCGACGCTGTGGATCGCGTCGAACTCCGCCGCGGTCTCCGCCTGCTTCTCGAGGGTGACTTCGCGCAGGACCGCGTCGAGCGCCGCGCGGTTCTCCTCCGACGGATGGCGCCGGACGATCTCGGTCTTGTCCTTGACCCGCGGATCGTCGAGGGCCATCGCCCGGACCTCGCGACTGAAGACCACCGCCGCCGCCGGCCCACCGCCGATCACCGACGCGTAGGAGCCTTCGAGGGCGACCGCCTGCATGTCGTCGTTCAGCTCCTGACTGAACACGACGTAGGCGCCGCCGTGGTAGCGCGAGACCACAACGAAGTAGATCGGCCCGTCGAAGTTCACGACCGCCCGCGCGATCTCGGCGCCGTTCTCGAGCTGGATCTTCCGCAACGATTCGGGGGAGCCGTCGAAGCCGGAGAGATTCGCGAGCACGACGACCGGCCGGTTCCCGCTCGCCGCGTTGATCGCGCGAGCGACCTTCTTCGACGATTGCGGGAAGAGCGTGCCGCCGTTCCAGGCTTCGGGACCGTCGACCGGGTGGTAGCCGTCGCGCGGGACGTTGCGGCTCTCGATGCCGATCAGCGTGATCGGCTTGCCGCCGACGTGGGCGTCCCAGACGATCGCCGTCTCGCCACCGACCCAGGCGTTCCAGCGCTCCAGATGCCCGCCATCGGTGTCGACGAGCGCCCCCATCACGGCGCGCATCGAGAACGCGCGCTTGCGACCCGGGTTCGTCTCGTCGTCGAAGAGCTCACCGACCGTCGCGAGACCGTCGGCGTCCTCCGCCGTGATCGGGGTGTCCCCGATCGAACGCTCGCGCGGATCCGTGGTCGGGAAGGAGCGCGGGCCGGGCTCCCCGGGTACGACGTAGCTGTAGCGATAGTGTTCGTAGAGGATCCGATAGGCCTCGGTCAGGTTCCGCGCGGAGTACTGCGCCTCGCCGTTCGGACCCATGATCCGCTCGAAGCCGCCGATCGCGACCTCGTCCTCGGCGGACACCGCGCCCGACGCTTCGAGCGCCGCGCGACCCGTGAGCACCATCGACGCGTTGTGCGTCATGATCAGGACGCCGCGGCAATGCATGAGCATCGTCGCCAGCGCGTCCCAGTAGCTCTGGGCGCCGACGTTCACGCCCTGGACGATCACGTGGATCACACCGCCGGCCTGCGTGAAGGTCACGATCCGACGCACGACCCGCGCCGTCGCGTCGAGGTTCTCGGTCCCGGAGTCCATCGCGATCTTCGCGCCGGACGAGACCGGCACCCACTCGACGGGCACGCCGAGGGACTCGGCGAGGTCGATCGCTGCGACGACCCTGTCGCATTCCGGACCCGCCAGCGCCCCCATGCCCATCGTCGGGTCGGAGAGCACGAGGACCCGGGTCATGCCTTCGGGCACCTTGTCCGTCGGCGTACGGATCACACCGAAGACGACCCCCGACGTGTTCTGTCCGTAGGGCCGGTCGGCGACCGCAACCGCCGTGGGCTTCGCCGCCGCGGGATCGAGATCGTACTCCTCGAACGCACCGGTCTCCGATTCGTTCGTGAGCATCTTCACGATCTCGTAGGGATAGATCAGGCGACGTCGGCGAGCGGCGACGACCTTCCGCTCGTACTCCTGCGCGGGCGCGAGCGGCGCATCGTGGGGCGGGCGCCAGTCGATCTCGAGCTGCTCCCCCGTATCCATGAAGACGAGCTCGACGGGCACCGGCGGCGCGTCGGGCCGTTCCCGATCGAGCCGGTTCAGCCGTACGAGTACTTTCTCGAGACCGAGATGGCGGGTGGCCGGGGAGAGTCTTCGCGCGACCTCCGCGGCCACGTTCTCCTCGACGAAGACCGGCGGCGCGACGGAGATCGCGATCCGGTTCCACTGCAGCCGCCGGCGCGGATCGTGGGTCTGGAGGATCGTCCGCAGGCGACGGGCCGCGCGGTTGAAGACCCGCTCGAAGGTCGCCAGATGGTGATAGAGCTCCCGGCCCGGCTCCGGCGAGCGGTCCCGCGCATCGGCGAGCACGAAGATCCGTTCGTCTCCGGGGGCAGTCCGCGCGCGACCGTGGAAGGCGTAGACGCCCTCCTCGGCCTGCAGTCGTTCGAGCTCGAAGTTCGCGTACCGGGCGAGCCCGATCCGCGTCGCGGTCTCCGGATGGAGATCGTGGTCCTCGGTCGCGAGCTCGAGCCCTCCGTCCCGGCGAACGAGGGTCCGGTAGACGTCCCCCTCGCCGTCCGGCGTGAGCAAGCCGACGGTCATGCGCGCCGCCGGACCCGCTTCGCCCCAGTTCGACTCCAGCCCGCCGAGGATGGCTTCCCACTCGAGCTGCGACTCGGACGGCACGAGATACTCGAGCGCGAGGATCGGTGTCGACGGATCGTGTTCGAGGAGCTCCGAGGCGCCGCGAACGAGCCGGTCCATCCACAGCAGCGCGTCGCTCCCGGGACCGCTCGCCGCCAGCACGACGCCCTTCTCCGGATACTCCACGCAGTGGATCGGCTCGCCGTCGACGCGCACGGCCCGGTACGCCGCCGGACGGGCGGGCGCATAACGTCGCTGGACGTGGGCCGCGAGGGCGATGGCCCGGCGATTCGGATCCTCGCCGGCGATCCAGCGGCCGACGCGCTCGAAGACGAGCCTCGGCGCCGACGCGAGCTCGAGCAGAACGTCTCCGGGCGGCGCCTCGACGTCGAGCTCGGCCCGGGCGAGCCACTCCTCGACGCTGCGCGACGAGCGCTTCGCGCGGGCTTCGATTCCGGGCTGTTGGAAGAGCACGTAGGCCGCCTCGAGCGCGGCGTCGGCGACCGGATCCGTCACCTGCGGTCGCATCCGGGCGATCCGGTTGAGCGAGCGCGCGAGGCCCTCGTCGTCGCCGAGGTCGATCCCGGCGCCGGCGACCGCCGACGTCCGACGCAACACGCCGAGCATCAGCGTCAGCCGCAGCGTCTTGTCCGCCTGACAGGAGAGGATTCGCAGCAGCGCCCGGCGCAGTGCGTCGAGGTCGCCGAGGTCCGACACACCGTAGTGTCGCAGGGCGGCCCGCATGAGCTCGAGGTAGTCCTCGTCGATGCCGCTGCCCTCGGCTTCGATCCGGCGAAGGAACATGCGCAGCCGCGCGTTGTTCGACGGACCCGAGCCCCCCGAGATCGACGCGGAGGGCGCGCGGATCGAGAGCAGCTCGACGTCGGCGAAGGCCGCGATCTCGTGGCGGATCTCGGCGAGCTCGCGCAGGAAGCTCTCCGAGATGCCCTCGGGCAGCGGTGCCTCGAGGAAGGCGGTGAGGGACTCGCCGCGGTCGGGATTCGCGTCGTAGCCGAGGAGCACGCGACGGACCTCGTCCCGGATCGCGTCCATCGCGGCGCGTCGGCTGCGCAGGTCTGCCTTGTCCGCAGCGAGCAGATCCGGCGTTCCGAGCAGTCGCAAGCCGTCCTCGGTCTCCTCGGGCTGGAAGAGGAGCGCGAGCGGGTCGACCTGGGCGGGAAGCGAGAGGCGGTTCTTCGACGCGTCGGCGTCGCCGCTCTCCGCGGACTCCTCGATCACGAGGATCACGTCGCCCGCGGCGACCTGCTGCCCCTTCGCGACGAGGATCTCCTTGATCGTGCCGCCGACCGGCGCGTTGAAGCCGATCTCCATCTTCATCGCCTCGAGCAGCCCGAGCGGCTGACCCGCTTCGACGGTCTGCCCGACCTCGACCTGGACGGAGACGACGACCGCCGGCGTGCCCGAGCGGACCTGCCCCGCCGTCTGCGAGCCAAAGCGGAGCGCATGGCCGTCGACTTCGAGCCGCAGCCCACGATCGTTCGCGTCGAAGATCACGCGGCGAACGCGGTCGTCGATCTCGAGACGGGCCGTGTGTGCGCTCTCTTCCCGCATCGTCGCACCGACCGCGATGCCCTCGAGATGGACGCGGTAACGCCAGCTCCCGATCGCGTAGACCATGAGCCGGTAGCTCTGGGTGCCATGGGTGAGGTCGATCTGCTGACCCTCGGAGCTCGGGAGCCGGTCGGTCCGGCCGTCGGCGAAGACGCCCTTGCGCAGCGTCCGGCGATTGCGCTGATAGGCGAGGATCGCCGCGGCGACGAGGGCGTCCTGGGCGAGCTCGGGATGCCGCTCCGCGATCGCCGGGCGCGCGGCGCCCCATCGATCGAGCCAGCGCGTGTCGACGCCGCCGGCCCGGAAGTCGTCGCTCTCGAGGATCGAGAGCAGGTAGCCCTTGTTGGTCGCACCGCCCTCGACGACGAGCTCGAGGTCGCGGAGCGCACACCGCATCCGCGCGAGCATCTCGGCGCGGTCGTCGCCGACGGTGATCACCTTCGCGATCAGCGAGTCGAAGTCGTTCGAGATCACGACGCCGGTCGTCACGCCCGAGTCGACGCGGGTGTTGGGACCGAGAGCGGGCTCGAAGAGCGCGATCCGGCCCGGGGAAGGCAGGAAGCCCTCGTCCGGATCCTCGGCGCAGACCCGCGCCTCGAGGGCGAGGCCGCGGTTCTGCCGCGGGATGTCGGCGATCGATTCGCCGCGGGCGATGCGGATCTGGATTTCGACGAGATCGACGCCGGCGATCATCTCGGTGATGCCGTGCTCGACCTGGAGGCGCGGGTTCACTTCGAGGAAGAAGAAATCCTCTCCGGTCAGCAGGAACTCGACGGTCCCGACGCCGCAGTAGCCGACGTGCTCGACGAGGCGGACGGCGGATTCCTCGAGGCGCGCGAGCAGCTCCGGCGCGAGGCCGGGCGGCGGGGCTTCCTCCAGCACCTTCTGGTGGCGACGCTGGACCGAGCAATCGCGACACCCGAAGGCCCGGGCGTGGCCATGCTTGTCGGCGGCGACCTGGACCTCGATGTGTCGGCCGCCGGTGACCATGGCTTCGACGAAGAGCGCGCCGTTGCCGAAGGCGTTCTCCGCCTCCGACCGGGCCGACCGGAACGCCTCCGCGATCCCGCTCTCCTGCTCGACGATCCGGATGCCGCGTCCGCCGCCGCCGGCCGTCGCCTTCAGGACGACGGGATAGCCGATCCGCGCGGCCTCGCGTTCGGCGTGCCGCTCGTCCTCGAGCGCGCCGCCGCTCCAGTCGGTGACCGGGACGCCGGCGCGTTCGGCGAGCAGCTTCGACGTGATCTTGTCGCCGAGGGAGCGCATCGCCTCGCCGGAGGGACCGAGGAACTCGATGCCCTCGGCGGTCAGGCGGTCGACGAAGACCGCGTCCTCGGCGACGAAGCCCCACCCGGGCCAGACCGCGTCGGCGCCGACTTCCTTCAGCGCAGCGAGCACCGCGTCGTGATCGAGATAGGCCGCGACCGCCCCCTTCGCGGAGGGAAGCTCGATCGCCCGGTCCGCCTGACGCACGAAGGGCGTGTCGCGATCCGGCGGCGTGAAGAGCGCCACGACCTCGAGACCGCTGCCTTCGAGGGCCCGCAGGCTCTTCGCCGTACGCAGACAGCGGACCGCCGCCTCTCCGCGATTCACGATCGCGAGCCGCTCGATCTTGCGCTGCTCGACTGCCTGCTTCTCTTGCTCGCTCATCCGACGACCTCGTTCCGTCCCGAAGATGCTGCCCGCTGCGCGCGGTGCATCGCCTCGACTCCATCCGTCCCGCCGTTCCCGAGCGCCCCCGTTCCCGAGCGGCGCGAGCCACGGGGGCACTCGCCGGGATCCACCCGCAGCGTCATCGCGCACGCGACGAAGCGCCCGTGATGGGAGAGGGAGAGAGAGAGTCCGCTTCGCGCGCCGTCGATCAGGACGGTAGGAATCTTCGCCGCCCCGCCGGCCCGCGGATCTCCGCGACGCCCGATCGACACCCGCTCCTCGTCGATTCCGAGATCCCGGGCGATCGCCCCGCACGCAGCGGAACGGACGCGGGCCGAAGGATCATCGCCGCTCTCGGCGAGCTCGATCGAGGACACGATCGCGTCCCAGTCGGCGCCCGGTGGGGCCGCCAGGACGTGCACGCGCTCGCTCGTCTCGTCGCTCCGGAGCTCGAGGTGATCGAGGCCGGGGGCGAGGGCGCGCGGCAGCGCCAGGCTGCCTCGGCGGACGATGCGCCCGCCTTCTTCCGATTCCACCGAATCGAATCGCGCGACGAGGCGCGACGGCGTGAACACGAACGGCTCGACGGCCTGCCGGCAGAGCTTGTAGCCGGCCTCCTTCGCTGCCCAGTGTGCCCAGCGTCGCGCGTGGGGATCGCCGTCCCGGGCGATCGCGCGCCGCTCCGACGGATCGAAGACGCGCTGGTCGAAGCGGGGGCGGAAGGTCTCGGGACGCGTGTCCGGATCTTCGAGGTCGACGACGTCGTTGCCGATCATGCGCCCTCTCCCCTCGAATTGGCGTCTTCCGCCGGAGCCACCGCCTCGCCTCGCGCCTCGAAGTAGGCCGCTTCCATGTTCATCAGCTCGCGGATGATCTGCTGCGCCAGGTCGCGCGAGCGTCGGACGCCGCGGGCGTCGCTCTTGGGCTCGATGCAGGAGAGGGTCACGTCGAGGGTGTCGCCCTTGGCGGGGAAGTCTCCCCAGGTCTTCTGTTGGCGCCCCCGCATGTAGACGCAGAGGACGCGGCAGTGCGACAGCGCGCCGACGATCCGTCCGACGCCCCAGGCGGCGGAGGACTCCTCGACCCGCCCGGATCGGCTGCGGCCGGCCTCCGGGAAGAGGAGCGCCGTCTCGCCGCGCTCCATCAGATGCTTCACGCGTTCGAGGACGTCGCCCACGTCTTCGCGTGCACCGCCGCGAGTGATCGGAATGCACTTGGCGACGTAGATCGCCGCCCGGGCGATCCACGTCTTCCCGAAGTTCGTCCGCTCCGGCGTGTTCCAGGGGAGCTCGTCGGGGTGGGTCAGCCAGTATCCGGGCCCGCCGCACGCCCAGGCGATCAGGAAGGAATCCACCAGCGTCAGATGGTTCGCGCAGATCAGGATGGGGCCGTCGGACTGTGCGCGCAGCGCTCGGTAGCGCGCGCGCACGGCCCGGACGTCCGCGATCCGGTAGCGGAACCAGAAGCGCATGATGAGGACGGACGCGCCGATCCAGATCGGTCCCGCGAGGAGGCTCACGAGCCGCTGGCGCGCGTGGCGCCGGATCATCTCGGATTGCGCTCCGAGCCGCGTGTCCGTCGTCATGCCGTGGGTGGGTTCCCGTCCGACCGGGGTCGGGCTAGAGCTTCCCCGAGATCAGGTTCACCGCGTCGCCGACGGTGTTCACCTGGTCGACGTCCTCGTCGGCGATCTCGATGTCGAAGTCGTCTTCGAACGCGATCACGACGTCGACGAGCCGCGCCGAGTTCACCTTGAGGTCCTCGAGGATGTTGGTCTCCATCCCGACGTTGGCCAGCGCGCCCTCGTCCTTCACCCAGGGCGTGAGAATCTTGACGACCCGTTCCATCACTTCCGACTGTTCCATCGAACTCCACTCCTCGTTCACGATTGGCCCGCTCCTGCGGACCTCCGAATCGAATTCATCGTCCCGGGCGGTCCCGCCGCCCGTCCGCGCTACGCCTTGTAGCGCTTGAAGACCAGACAGGCGTTCACGTCACCGAAGCCGAAGCCCGCCTTGACCAGCACGTCGAGGTCCGGCTTCTCGAGCAGCTCGTGCGGGATCGAGGCCGCGTGGGGCTCGATCTCGGGATGCACGTCCTCGCAGTTGATCGAGGGATGCACGAAGCCCTTCTCGACCATCAGGATCGAAGCGACCGCCTCGAGGCCGCCCGCCGCGCCGAGACCGTGCCCGATCATGCTCTTCGTCGACGTGATCGGCGGCAGCTCGCCCGGCCCGCGGCCGAGGGCGCGCGCCCAGGATCCGACTTCCTTGGGATCGGCGCCGGTCGCCGTGAGGTGGCCGTTGATGGCGTCGACCTCCGACGGGTCGACCCCCGCGTCGGCGAGGGCCTGGGAGATGCAGCGCTGGACGCTCGTCGGGTTCGGCGCGGTCATGCTCCCGCCCATGCGATGGCCACCACAGTTGACGCCGCCGCCGGCGAGCTCCGCGCGGATCGTGGCGCCGCGGGCGAGCGCGCTCTCTAGGCTCTCGAGCAGGACGACCCCGGCACCGGAGCCGGGGATGAAGCCGCCCGCGCTCGCCGAGAGCGGCCGCGACGCCTTCTCCGGCGCGTCGTTGGAGCCGCGGTTCAGCACGCGCATCGCGTCGAAGCCCGACCAGATGTAGTGGCTCGCCGCCTCGGCGCCGCCGCAGAGCATCCGGTCGGCGAGTCCCG
>JAUIMK010000500.1 GCA_030432735.1 bacterium | reverse complement strand
GGGGCCGCGGCCCGAGAGGACCATGCAGTAGCGGCTCGCACCGGACTTCGCGGCGGCCTCGGCCTCCGCCATGATCTGCGCGTCGCTCTTCATGGCGTACTTCTTGATCGCTGCCGCCGAGTCCTTGTTCTGGGAGCAGTAGCCGCAGTCCTCGGGGCAGAGTCCGTTCTGCACGTTGTTCAGGACGTGGACCATGACCTTGCGGCCGAAGGCCTTCCGGCGCGGCTCGAAGGAGGCATGCAGGAGCGGCAGCAGCTCGACGTCCTCGCCGTCGAGGATCCAGAGCGCGTCGGCTTCGGACGGGGCCTCACCGGCGAGGGCGCGGTCGGCGAGGCTCGCGTAGCGGGCGAGCGACGTGGCGAGAGAGGAAGAAGGAGCAGTCACGGGGTCTCCAGGCAGGGGGCGGAGTGAACGGTCGGAGGGCGCGGCGGGTCGGCGCCGCGCGTGATCGGCCGCCGAGGCGCAGCAGCCTACCGGGCCTCCGAGAGCACTGTCAACCAGCGTTCTCTCGCGAGTTGACAGCGATTCTCCCCTGCCCAGATCGCGCGAGAGCAACTATCTTCACCTTGTTTTCGTGCACCCCGAGCCTTTCACGGCATTCTTCGGGCGTTCTGCGAACGCGGTCGCCCATTCGTCGGTCCCGGCGATTCGGCCGAAGGGGGGAATCCGTCGATGGCGAAGCGCCGAACCGTTCACGCGTGTCAGGCCTGCGGTGCCCAGCACCCGCGCTGGCACGGGCGCTGTCCCGATTGTGGCCAGTGGGACAGCCTGGTCGAGGAGACCTACGAGGCGCCCTCGGCCAGGGAGAAGGGGACCGGGCGCGGTGCCGACGGGCTCGCCGCGCGGCTGCCGGCGGCGGACGACCAGAAGCCCCGGCGCCTCGGTGAGATCGATGCCGACGCGCGTCCGCGGATCGCCTCGGGCGAGGGGGAGCTCGATCGGGTGCTCGGGGGCGGCTTCGTCCCGGGCTCGGTCGTGTTGCTCGGCGGCGATCCCGGGATCGGGAAGTCGACCCTCGCGCTCCAGGTCGCCGGCGGGCTGGCGGCGGCCGGCCATTCGGTGCTCTACGTGAGCGGCGAGGAGAGCGCCGAACAGATCCGGCTCCGCGCGGAGCGGCTTCCGGGACTCGGGTCGGACATGCAGGTGCTGACGACGACGCGGGTCGAGGCGCTCGCGGGCCCCTGGCAGGAGCTCGCCCCCTCCTTCGTCGTCGTCGATTCGATCCAGACGATCCAGACCGAGGCGATCGAGAGCGCCGCCGGCTCCGTCGCACAGGTGCGCGAGTCCGCCGCGCAGCTCGCGGCGACGGCGAAGAAGGTCGGCTCGGTGCTCCTGCTGATCGGGCACGTGACGAAGGAAGGAAGCCTCGCCGGCCCCCGCGTGCTCGAGCATCTCGTGGACGTCGTGCTGACCTTCGAAGGCGACCGTGCCCACGCGTTCCGGTTGCTGCGTGCGGCCAAGAATCGGTTCGGGTCGACCCAGGAGATCGGGGTCCTGACGATGGCGAGCCACGGGCTCGAGGCCGTCGAGAATCCGAGCGAGCTCTTCCTCGAGGAGCGGAGCACGCGCGCGCCCGGGAGCTGTGTGATCCCGCTGCTCGAGGGGTCGCGGCCGATGCTCGTCGAGCTGCAGGCGCTCGTCGCGCCGGCGCCCTATGGCACGCCCCGCCGGACGACGCTCGGCCTCGAGGATGCGCGGGTCGCGCTGTTGTTGGCCGTGCTCGATCGGCGCAGTCCCGTCGACATCCTGTCCCAGGACGTCTACGCGAAGGCGGCCGGCGGCGTCCGGGTCGCCGAGCCGGCGGCGGACCTCGGGATCGCGCTGGCGATCGCGTCGAGTCGCCTCGACCAGGCCGTGCCCGCCGACACGGCGGCGGTCGGCGAGATCGGACTCGGCGGGGAGGTGCGCCGGGTCTCGCGACTCGACGTGCGGGTCGCCGAGGCGGCGCGGCTCGGCTTCAAGCGGCTGCTCGTGCCCGCGGTCTGCTACGAGGAGCAGCGGTCCCGAGCCAAGGGGCGCCGAAAGGGCTCGGGGCCGGTTTGCGAACTCGTTCCCATTGAGGAGGTGGCCCAGGCCGTCGACTGGCTTCGCGAGCACGGCGGTCGCTGAGGACGGGCGGGGTCCGTGTCGCGAGGCGATCGCCGGTCCGCGGATCGACCGCGCGCCTCGCACGAGTTGTTGTCGCCACACTTCGAGAACGGCGGTAAACGCACGTTTTTGAAGCGTTTTTG
>JAUIMK010000499.1 GCA_030432735.1 bacterium | reverse complement strand
CGTCGGACCGTGCTGGAGCTGGCCGCGGAGCTCGGTCTCGACGTCCGGGAGCGCAGCCTCGGCCGCTTCGACGTCTTCGGCGCGGATGCGGTCTTCCTGACCGGCACGCGCGCGGGGCTCGTCCCGGTCGGCTCCCTCGACGGGTCACCGATCTCCCAGGCCGGACGACCGCGGGTCGCGCAGATCCAGGCCGCCTTCGCGAAGCGGGCGCTCGAGCTCTCCGTCGACGTCCACTGACCTGCGTGGTCCGGCCGAAGCTGCGGCCGCATCGCGCGCAAACGCGTTCTCCGGCGCGGAGACGCTATGTTTCCGCGTCGGCGGTGGGATTCGCCCCTCGCCCTTGCGCCCCCCGCGCGCGCTGATCCCAGCGCAGAGGCCTCGAGGAGACTCGGGTCGCCAGTCGGAGAGGAGAGAGCCGTGCGCTGGTCGAGCGCTTTCATTCCCACCCTGCGAGACGATCCCGCCGATGCGGAGGCGGTCTCGCACAAGCTGCTCGTTCGGGCCGGCTTCATGCGTCAGCTGATGGCCGGGCACTACTCGATGACGCCGCTCGGCTTCCGCTCGTTGCGCAAGCTCGAGCAGATCGTCCGCGAGGAGATGGACAAGATCGGCGGGCAGGAGTTCCAGCTCCCCTGCATGCATCCGCGGGAGATCTGGGAGAAGTCCGGTCGCTGGGACTCGGTCGGCGAGGAGATGTTCCGCCTGAAGGATCGCAAGGACGCCGATCTCGCCCTCGGCATGACCCACGAGGAGATCTTCGCCTTCCACGCGGCGGAGCTCCGTTCCTACAAGTCGCTGCCCCAGATCTGGTACCAGTTCCAGTCGAAGTTCCGGGACGAGGCGAGGCCGAAGTCGGGGCTCCTGCGCGTGCGCGAATTCACGATGAAGGACTCGTACTCCTTCGACCTCGACAGTGAAGGCCTCGACCAGTCCTTCGACCGACACTTCGAAGCGTACCGGCGCATGTTCAAGCGCTTCGGCTTCGAGATCGTCGCCGTCGAGGCGTCTTCGGGCGTGATGGGTGGCAACACGTCGATCGAGTTCATGCTCCGGACCGACGCGGGCGAGGACTGGGTCGCGGGCTGCAGCGGCTGCGGCTACGCGGCGAACGTCGAGAAGGCCGAGAGCGTGATCCCCGAGGTCGAGGACGGCGCGGGGCTCGGCGAGCCCGAGAAGTTCCCGACCCCCGGCGTCAAGACGATCGACGATCTTGCGAAGATGGACGGCGGTGCCCCCGGCGAGCGTCAGATCAAGACCCTCGTCTTCAAGATCGACGAGAAGGACGTGCTGGTCCTGCTTCGCGGCGATCATCAGCTCTCCGAGCAGAAGCTGATCGATCAGGTCGAGTCCGAGTCGATCCGTCCCGCGGAGCCCGGCGAGATCAAGAAGCTCCTCGGCGCGCTGCCCGGCAGTCTCGGGGCGGTCGGTCGCGGGGACGTGTTCGCGATCGCCGACCACGCCCTCCGCGGCCGGCGGGACATGGTGACCGGCGCGAACGAAGACGGCTTCCACCTGCGCGGTGTCGACGTCGAGCGCGACATCGAGGTGAAGGGCTGGCTCGACCTGCGCGAGGTCCAGAACGGCGAGGCCTGCCCGATGTGTCAGCACTCCCTCGAGGTCTACAAGACCCTCGAGGTCGGCCACATCTTCAAGCTCGGCACGAAGTACAGCGAAGCGATGGGCGCGACGGTGCAGGACGAGAAGGGCGAGTCCGTCCCGCTCGTGATGGGCTCCTACGGGATCGGCCTCGAGCGCAACCTCGCGGCGGTCGTCGAGGCGAACCACGACGAGAACGGCATCTGCTGGCCGGTGAACGTCGCGCCCTACGAGGTCTGCGTGACCGTCGTGAAGCCGAAGGACGTCGATTGCCACGAAGCGGGCGAGCGCCTCTACGAGAAGCTCGCCGAATCCGGGATCGACGTGATCATCGACGATCGCGACGAGCGCCCGGGCGTCAAGTTCAAGGACGCGGAGCTGGTCGGCTTCCCCTATCGGGTGACGATCGGTCCGAAGGGCCTCTCCGACGGCATCTTCGAGCTCGTCCGCCGGCGCGACGGACAGAAGCGGGACATCCCGATCGAGCACGCGGCGGAGACGATCGTCGAGGCGGTGCTCGACGAGCGCTTCTAGCGAGCGCGTCGATCGGACGAGGGAAAGAGTGGCAGCGAAGCCCGGAGCGAAGAGAGAGGCGGCGGGGAAGCGGTCGCCGACCGGCGGCGGCCCGCTCGTACACC
>JAUIMK010000138.1 GCA_030432735.1 bacterium | reverse complement strand
TGCAGGGCGTCTCGGTCAACGTGACCGACGACCTCGAAGCCGCCTACGACGCCGCGCGTCCGGGGATCGGCTTCTACGTGGGAGGCATGGGCGCGAAGGACCGCAACTTCCACAAGGAGCTCATGGCTCGCATGGGCTACCCGGACGAGGCGGACGCCATCCAGACCCACTTCCTCGAGGGGCGGCGCGCCGAGGCGATCGCCGCCGTGCCCAACGGCTTTCTCGACGAAGTCATGCTGATCGGGCCGAAGGAGCGGATCCGGGACCGACTCCAGGCATGGAAGGAGAGCCGCGTCAAGACGATGCTCCTCCACGCGCGGGATCCCGAGCACCTCAAGGAGATTTCCGACGTCTTGTTGGGGGCCTAGCACGGCCCGTCCGGCGCGGAGAGGAGAAGAGCGATGGAGTACGGGTATTTCGGTTTCAATCACGGCGCGCTCCACGAGCCCGACGACATCGAGCGGGTCGTCGTCACGGCCGATCAGCTCGGCTACGAATCGATCTGGACCGGCGAGCACGTCGTGCTCGTCGATCCGCACGAAGCGCCGTCGCCGGTCCCGCCGGAGACGAACTTCGTGGACACGGTCGCGAGTCTCGCCTTCGCCGCGGCCAAGACCGAACGGATCAAGCTCGGCTCCGGCATCATCCTGCTGCCCCAGCGGAATCCGGTGGTGCTCGCGAAGGAGCTCGCCGGGGTCGACGTGCTCTCGAAGGGGCGCCTGCTCTTCGGCGTCGGCGTCGGCTACGTCCCGCGTGAGTTCGAGACGATCGGGATTCCCTACGAGGAGCGCGGCGCTCGGACGACGGAGCACATCGAGGTGATCCGGGAGCTCTGGACTTCGGAGAAGCCCTCCTTCGACGGCCGGTTCACCCGGTTCTCGGGCATCCAGTCGCGACCGCGCCCGGTCCAGGATCCGCACCCGCCGATCCTGGTCGGCGGCATGTCCCCGCCGGCGCTTCGCCGGGCCGTGGCGCAGGGCGACGGCTGGTACGGCTTCTTCCAGGACCTCGAAGCGACGGCGGCGGCGATCAAGGGGCTCGAGGACGCGGCGAAGTCCACGGAGCGCCGCGAGGGTCTGGGACGACTCTCGATCAGCATCACGCCGCCCGGGCCGGTCGATGCCGACACGGCGAAGCGATACGAGGATCTCGGGGTGGATCGGCTGATCCTGATGCGCGGCTTCGGCGACATGGGCGGGGGCGGAGGCGACGCGGTCGACGGGATCGTTTCCTTCCTCGAGGACCAGGCAGGGCTCTTCTCTTCCAACTGATCCGGCCGTCGGTCCGGGCTCGGGGTTCCTCCGATCCCGGAGTCGGCAGAACGCCCGATCTGCGTGGGTTCGCTAGCGGTCGAGCGGCCGTTCGGCCGATGAGTCGCCGAATCCGGAGGTTCCAGTCGGTATGGGCGCAATTCTGATTACGTTGAACGTGAGCGTCTTGAGTGCGCTCGCCCTGCTCGGCTGGCAGTGGCCGCCCGCGTTCTTCGCCTTCCTGATCGTGGGGCCGCTCTCGGTCCTGTCACTGTGGGGCATCTCGTCCGGCGACGTCTCGGCGAGGACGATCTTCGTCTCGACGGCGGCGATCTCGATCGGCGGGATCGCGACGCTCGGCTATTTCTGGCCCGTCTCCTGGTACGGCCTGCTGCTGATCGCGCCGATCGTGACGCTCGGCATCGTGGACATGCTGCAGACCAAGCGGGCGATCCGGCGCAACTTTCCGGTGATCGGTCACGCCCGCTACCTCTTCGAGGAGATTCGGCCGGAGATCCAGCAGTACTTCATCGAACGAGACCACGAGGGGACGCCCTTCAACCGCGAAGAGCGCTCGATCATCTATCAACGTTCGAAGGGGGCGCTCGATACGCTGCCCTTCGGCACCCAGCTCGACGTCTACGAGCCGGGCTACGAGTGGATCAACCACTCGATGGCTCCGGTCCATCCCCGGGAGATCGAGCCGCGAATCGTCGTCGGCGAGGGGCGCTGCGAGAAGCCCTACTCGGCTTCGATCTTCAACATCTCGGCGATGAGCTTCGGCTCGCTCTCGGGCAACGCGATCGAAGCGCTCAATCTCGGGGCGCGCGAAGGCGGTTTCGCGCACAACACGGGCGAAGGCTCGATCAGTCCGCATCACCTGCAGGGGGGCGATCTGATCTGGCAGATCGGGACGGGCTATTTCGGCTGTCGGACCGAGGACGGGAACTTCGACCCGGACAAGTTCGCGGAGAAGGCGCGGCTCGAAGAGGTCAAGATGATCGAGGTCAAGATCTCGCAGGGCGCGAAGCCCGGCCACGGCGGAATCCTCCCCGCCGCGAAGATCACGCCGGAGGTCGCGGAGATCCGGGGCGTCGGCCTGGGCAAGGACGTGATTTCGCCGCCGGGACACTCCGCCTTCTCGACGCCCAAGGAGATGCTGGCCTTCCTGACGAAGCTGCGTGAGCTCTCCGGCGGCAAGCCCGTCGGCTTCAAGCTCTGCGTGGGAAAGCGACGGGAGTTCCTGGCGGTCTGCCGCGCGATGCTCGAGACCGGGATGGTTCCGGACTTCATCACCGTCGACGGCGGCGAGGGCGGAACCGGTGCGGCGCCCTTCGAGTTCTCGAATCGGCTGGGCTCGCCGCTCATCGACGGCCTGATCTTCGTCCACAACGCCCTCGTCGGGATCGGTCTTCGCGACCAGATCAAGATCATCGCGAGCGGCAAGGTCGCCAGCGGCTTCGGCATCGTCCGCCTGCTCGCCCTCGGCGCGGATCTCTGTTATTCGGCTCGGGCCATGATGATGTCGATGGGCTGCATCCAGGCGCGCAAGTGCAACAGCAACGAATGCCCGGTCGGCATCGCGACCCAGCGCAAGTCCCTGACCAAGGGGCTGGTCGTCCACGAGAAGTACAAGCGGGTGGCGCGCTACCACGAGGAGACGATCGAGGCGGCGGTCCATCTGATGGGGGCGGCCGGTGTCTCGCATCCCGACGATCTCCGGCCCTGGCACATCATGCGCCGGATCTCGGAGATCGAGACCCACCACTATGGCGAGCTGATGGAGTTCCTCGAGCCCGGGGCGCTGCTCCAGGACGATCGTCCGGCGAGCTTCGCGCGCGCCTGGGAGGCGAGCTCGGCGGACACCTTCGCGCACGTCGAGGATCACGCCGTGCCGGGCGCCGGGGCGGCGGCGCACTAGCCGCGCGATTCCGGGCATCCGGCTCGGGGACCGGATCGCGCGAACGAGAACGCCGGCGAGTCGCTTCTGCGACCGCCGGCGTCTTCGTGTCCGGGCGGGTTCCGTCGGCTAGAGCAACGGGTCGAGCAGCAGCTCCGTCCGATCGTGTTCGATCACGCCCCAGTCGCCCATCTCGTCGGCCCCGAGCTCCCGCTCGACGACGCGGAGCTTGCCCTCGTTGAACTCGAAGCGGGTCCACATCCCGCCGTGATCCGACTCGAACTCGAGATAGCTGCCCGGCTCGACGTAGGGCGCGAGCGGATCGAAGAAACGGGCGATCGCGCGGGCCGGGAGCTCGTCCATCATGCCCTCGCGTCCGCATCCGGCGACGCCGCCCTCCGGCATCTCCTGCACGACGAGGTGCTCGCCGAGGCCGGTCAGCGAACGGACGAGACCGGCGAAGCTCGTGGCGGCGGAGAACTCGCGGTAGGCCGCGGGGCGCTCGTTGATGCCCCTCGCGAGGAAGGCCTGTTCGTTGGGGAAGGCGGCCTTCAGGGCCGCGACGCCGGCGCGCTCACCAGCTGCGCTCATGCGGAAATGCGCTTTCTCGATCCAGACGGCGGTACCCATGGAGTGTCTCCGTGCGAGCTCCGGCGCGAGACCGGAGAGGGCTGTTCGGCAGGCTGCCGCCGCGGGATGCGAACGAGGAGGCCAACCGTTCCCATCGAGTCGGAGTTCCGACCTGTTGCCTTGAGCCCTCTGCCGGCCTTCCGTGCGCGATCGCCCAGCGTGCTCGGGACGACTACGCTTGCTGCGCATTCGCGACGCGGGAATGCCACTTCCTTGCGCCTCGCCGACGGGCCCCTGCCGGCGGTCGTCGCGCCGAAGGGAGCGGGCGCTGCACGCCCCGTCCACCTGCGATCGGAGTCGGACAATGAGAGTGGAACTCGATTCGGAGAAGCGCGCGGCGTTGCCGCAGGACTGGCAGCGCGCCTTCGCCTTCGCGGAGCAGCGACTCGGCGGTCGCGTCGTCGCCTGGGAGTCACAGCCGCGCTGGCGCCCTGCGTGTTTCTTCGATCTGGAGAAGGACGGCGAGATCCTGCCGCTCTACTGGCGGGGGGCGCGCGGCGAGTTCCATACGAGTACGAAGCCGCTGGTGCGCGAGGGGGCGGTGATCGACGTCCTCGAGCGTCACGGCGTCCCGGTCCCGCATTCCTACGGCGTCTGCGAGGATCCGCCGGGGCTCCTGCTCGCGAAGATTCCCGGGCGCTTCAGTCTCGATCGCGCCAACGGCGAGGCCCACCGGGAGAAGGTCCTCGACGAGTATCTCTCGGCCCTCGCGAAGATCCACTCGATTCCGATCGAGGAGTTCGAAGCGATCGGCTTCCGCCGGCCCGTCGACCCCGAGACGAGCTGCATGGGCGAGACGCTGGGCTTCGAGCGGAGCTACCGGGCCGGGAAGACGGCGCCGGATCCGATGATCGAGTTCCAGCTCGCCTGGTGCAGGCGGAACGTCCCGAAGGACCGCGACGCGCTCTCCTTCCTGGTCTGCGATTCCGGCCAGTTCATGTTCGACGACGAGGGGCTGACCGGGTTGATCGATTTCGAGCTCGGCTACATCGGCGACTTCGCGGCCGACCTCGCCGGCTTCCGGACCCGCGACCTGACGGAGCCCTTCGTCACGCCGCTCGGCGACGTGATGCGGCGCTACGGCGAGCTGAGCGGACGCGAGGTCGACCTCCGCGTGGTCGATTTCCATACGGTTCGCTTCGCGCTGCTGAACCCGCTCTCCGTCGCCCACCAGGTCACGAACCCCGCTCCCGAGGCGAACTTCGTCCAGTATCTGGGTTGGTACGTCTGCTACGGGCGCTGCGGTCTCGAGGTGATGGCGGACATGACCGGGACGGAGCTCGACCCGCCTTCGCTCCCGGGCGAGCGGCCGTCCCGCCGCAGTCCGGCGATCGCGCAGCTCGTCGGTCTGCTCGATCCCGAGGAAGCGGGTGACGACGGCGAGGCCGCCTATCGGTTGGACCGGATGCAGCGAACCGCCGTCTATCTCGATCGGTCCGACCGCTACGGCCCGGCGCTCGAAGCCGACGATCTCGACGACGTCGCCGAATTGCTGGGCCACCGCCCGGCGACCTGGCAGCAGGCGGACGCGGAGCTCGAGGCGCTCGTCCTCGAGTCCGGACCCGAGCGCGACGCCGAGTTCATGCGCTACTTCCACCGCCGGCTCGCGCGCGAGGAGTCGCTCCTCGAGCCGGTCCTCCGGGAGCAGCAGGACGCGGCGCTTCCGCCGCTGCGCTAGTCCGTCGACGCCGGGTCGGAGGACCGGTCAGAGACCCGCGATGCCGAGGTCGAGGTTTGCGCTCGTGATGCCGCCGTGGATCTCCATGACGGACCCGGTCACGAACGCGCTGGCCGGAGAGGCGAGATAGAGGGCGCCGAGGGCCATGTCTTCGGGCTCCCCCAGGCGCTTGAGCGGGGTCGCCTCGACCATCGCGTTGTGGACCGCATCGTTGGTCAGCACGGTCTCGAGCGCCGAGGTCGCCGTCGAGCCGACGGCGATCGCGTTCACGCGGATCTTCGGAGCGAGGTCCTCCGCGAGGAGCTTCGTGAAATGGCTCATCGCGCCCTTCGCCGTTCCGTAGGCGGTGAAGCCCTTGCCGGTCATCTGGCCGATCGAGGACGAGATATTCACGATCGAGCCGCCCCGCTCCTGCATGTGCGGAACCGCCGCCTTCGAGAGCGCGAAGGCGGTCGTCACGTTGAAGTGGAACGCGCCCTCGAAGTCCTTCTCCGTCGTCGAGAGGAAATCCTTGGGCATCGAGCCGCCGACGTTGTTGATCACGATGTCGATCCGGCCGAATTCGTCCATCGCCTTCTGCACGAACGCCTCGAGGTTCTCGGTCTTCGCCGCGTTGGTCGGGACGACCAGCGCCTTGCGGCCGAGCTTCCGGATCTCGTCGGCCACGGCCTCGAGCTGGTCTTCGCTCCGGGCAGCGAGGGCTACGTTGGCGCCGTTCTCGGCGAGCGCGATGGCGGTAGCGCGGCCGATGCCGCGGCCGGCGCCGGTCACGAGGGCAACTCTGTCGTCGATTCGGAAGCGGTCGAGTATGGGCATGGCTCGATACTAGCCCCTCGATCGCGCCGCGCCGCGCCGCGCCGGGTCCCGGTCCGCCGCCCGCGAGAGGGAATCCGTGGCTAGAATGGTCGGTCCCGCGCCGACGTGCGCCGGAGACGAAGGAGGGCGTGATGCAGGATTTCGAGGGCAAGGTCGCGGTCGTGACCGGCGCGGCGAGCGGGATCGGACTCGGCGTGACCGAGCGCTTCGTCGCCGAAGGCATGAAGGTCGTGATGGCCGACGTCGAGCGCGGCACCCTCGACCGCGAGGTGAAGCGACTCTCGGAGGGAGGCGGCGACGTGCTCGGGGTGATCTGCGACGTGCGGGATCCGGAGGCGGTCCAGAACCTCGCCGATCGCACCCTCGAGCACTACGGTGCGGTGCACGTGGTGTTCAACAACGCCGGCGTGGCGCCGGGTGGCCCGATGCTCGAGACGACGCCCGAGGACTGGCGGTGGATCGTCGACGTGAACGTCCTCGGCGTCGCCTACGGTGTGACGACCTTCGGCCCGATCATGAAGGAAGCCGGCGAGGGCCACATCATCAACACGGCGAGCGAGGCGGGTCACGTCTCGAGCGCCGTCCTCGGGATGTACACCGCGACCAAGCATGCGGTCGTCGGGCTCACGGAATCGCTCTACCGAGAGCTCGAGGGGACCGGCGTCTCGGTCCACTGCCTCTGTCCGAACCTGGTGAACACCGGGATCTTCCACTCCGAACGCAACCGCGACGACGGTGCCGAGATGACCGCGGCCCAGACGGCGACGATGGCGCCGCTTCGCGAAGCGATCTCCGCGATGGGGATCACGCCGACCCAGGTCGCGGCGGACGTCGTCGAGGCGATGAAGCAGGACCGGTTCTGGATCTTCACCCACGACATCACGAAGCAGGGGCTCCGGGTCCGCTACGAGGACATCGCCGCGGGTCGCAACCCGACGAACCCCTACGCGAACATCGAAGGGCTCGAGGAGATCTCGAAGCTCTCGTGATTCGGAGGCCCCGAAGCGCCGCCTAGTGCGGCTCGGGCGTGATCGGCCAGAGCGGTGAGCGAGACCGGCCGACCGGATGCTCGCGTGGCTCCCGTACGCGGAAGACCGCGTCCGGGTCGAGCTCGTTCGCGCGCATCCAGGCGGCGTTCCGGTCGTCGGCTTCGACGAGCGCCCGGGCGACGCGGTCCCGGGAGGACCGCGGGCGCTCGACCGGGTCGCCGATCGCTCGGTCCCACTCGAGGCGCACGCCGTCTCCCGCGAGGGGGACGGAGCGCCAGCCGCTGGCGGTCGGACGAGCGGAGTCCGCGCCGCTCGAGGGGACGGGGGGCGGCGGCGGCTCGATCCTTCCCTGCGCGGTGGCGTAGAAGAATCGCTGGGCGAAGCCCCGGGTGACGGCGGCCGGCGACGTCTCGGGGTGGCCGGACGCTCCGAGGACGAGGTCGAGGGCGAGACGCGACACGTCGGTTCCGCTGAAGGTGAGGGCGCGATCGATCGCGAGTCCGAGATGGAGCCGCACGTCGATCACGTGATCCTGCTCGCCGTCGTCGAGGACGTCGATGTGGAGGAAGGTCGCGTCGAGTCCGAGGGCGTCGGTGATCCGCTGGCCGAGCTCGGTGCTGGTGCCCCAGCGTGGGTCCTCGTCCGCGCGCCGCCCTTGCCCGGGCGAGCCCCAGGCCGTCCCGGTCGGCAGCGTTCCGCGCAGGTGGCGCATCGAGAACGCGCGGCCGAGATGCAGGAGCTCGAAACGTGCCTCGCGAACGCATCCGTCGATCGAGTAGGCCTCCCCGGCGACGAATTCCTCGGCGCGGACCAGGTCGGAGTCGGAGGCGAGCCGGGCTTCGTCGAAGAGCTCGCGGTTCCGCGGGTCTCCGACGCGCACGCGGGAGACGCCCTCCGAGCCGCCGCCGCCGGTCGCTGGCTTGATCAGCAGGGAAGGATGGACGCCGAGCAGGCGATCGAGCTCCTGGGGCGTGTCCAGGATCGCGACCGCGGGCGTCGCGATCTCCGCGTCGGCGAGGCGCTTCTTCCACGCCGATCGCGTCAGCAGGAGCGCGGTTCGTTCGGGGCCCGGCCCGGGCGAGCCATGGGCTTCGCGGAGGGCGGCGACCGTCCGGAGCGCGGCGGGCGAAGTCGACGTGGTGTGGCAGCCCGCGATCGTCTCGCTTCGCGCGAGCGCCCGGAGGTCTTCGAGGATGGCGCCGGTCGCGTCCGCGGGACGGGTCATGAGGCGCGTCGCGAAGCGTGCCCCCGGCGCATTCGCGTCCGGGTCGAACACGAGGGTCTCGAGCCCCCGCGCTCGCGCGGCCTCGAGGAGGGAGGCCGCACTCGGATCGGCCCCCACCTGGATCCACCAGCCGGGGGCGGGCTTCGAAGTCGCCATCGCCGCTCTCGTCGTCGCGTTCGGCCGGGGAGGGCAGACCCCGCGACCGGATCCCGTCGGATCCGAAGCCGATAGAGTAGGACGCCACGGTCGTCGCACACTCGGGGCGGCACACCATTTCGGCTCCGACGGAGGGTCAAGAGGGCCTCGGGGAATCCCCCGGTCCGGCCCCGGGCCTAACCCCGCGTGGTAGGCTCAGGCGGCAAGAGAACCCGGAGGAATCGCCTTGGACTTCCTGAACCCGCATCGCGACAAGATCTACGCCGCCCTTCGGATCGTGACCGGCTTCCTGTTCCTCTGGCACGGCAGCCAGAAGCTCTTCGGCTGGCCAGGAGGCGTTCCGGAAGGCGCACCGCCGCTCATCCTGTACGTGGCCGGCCCGATCGAGCTGCTCGGTGGGCTGCTCCTGGTCGTCGGTCTCCTGGTCCGCCCTGTCGCATTCCTGTGTAGCGGGTTGATGGCGGCCGCCTACTGGATGGCGCACGGCACGCAGGCGCTGCTGCCGATCATGAACCACGGCGAGCTCGCGATGCTCTACTGCTTCCTCTTCTTGTTCATCGCCGCCGAAGGAGCGGGGATCTGGTCCCTCGACGGTCGCGGAGCCTCGGGATGACGAGGCTCGAGGTCTTTGGCGGTGCGACGACTGGCCGCGAGGCGCGGCTGCAGCGCGCGATCTCCGGACTCGCGGAGGAGCCTCCGTGCGCAGAGGAAGCGAAGCGCCGTCCGCCCCGCCAGGGCTTCGCCGAGAATCTGGTCTTCGAGTTCGACGAGGCCTATACCGCCTTCGTCGAGGGCTTCGAGACGCTTCCGAGCGAAGAGCAGCTCCTGGCGCTTCAGGCGGTGGACGTCCACGTGTCGGCGATGGTCCGGGCGAAGGACGCCGCGCTCTGGACGGAGCGTGCGCGCCGCGAGGATCCGCCGTGGGTCGAGGTGCGTGCCCTGGCTGCGCACGTCCTGCGTGTCTTCGAATGGACGGGGCGCTGAAGCGGCGACCGGTCCGACGTCGCTCGAACCTTCGGCCGCACGCGCGGCGCTCGATGTCGTAGACTCCGAGGCGTCGCCGGACGGTGAAGGGAGCGCGCCTTGATTCCCGGAATGGAAAGCATCGAGATCATCGGATGCCTCGCGCCCCGGCCCGGCAGCGGGCTGCACGTCCTCGCGATGGTGGGCTTCGTGCTCGCCGCCCGCGCCCTGCGCAGCGCACCCGGCTCCGCTCTCGGGCGCCGCTAGTCAGTCCTTCGCGTCGAGGGCGGCTTCGATCGCGAGCCCGTCTCGCAGCGCGCCCACGTCGTGGGTGCGGAGGTAGTCCGCCCCCGATCGTGCGGCATGGAGCTCCGCTGCGAGGGTCGCCGCTCCGACGGCGTCGACGTCGCGACCGGTGATCGCCCGCAGGAACGACTTGCGCGACACCGAGATGAAGACCGGGCGTCCGAAGCGCGCTCGAAGCCGGGGAATCGAGCGAAGGACGGCGATCGACGAGCGGGGGTCGCTGCCGAGGAAGAAGCCCATGCCCGGGTCGACGATCAGGCGCGACTCGTCCACGCCCGCTCGGACCAGCTCGGCGAGGCGTCGATCGAAGAACCGGTCGATCGAGTCGAGCACCTGCGCGGGCGTCGCCGCGTCGCGGGTCGCGCGCTCTTCCGCCAGGAGGGAATGCACGACGACGACGCGGGCTTCGCTCGCGCCCAGGCGTTCCCGGATGGCTTCGTGCGGAAAGCCGCGCACGTCGTTCACCATGCCGACGCCCTGGTCGAGGGCCCAGTCGAGGACCTCCTCGCGGGTCGCGTCGATCGACAGGGGGAGCGGGCCGGGGCCCAGTGCGGCGACGACCGGCTCGAGCCGGCGGATCTGCTCCGCGGCGGGAACGAGCGCCGCATCGGGGTGGCTCGAGGCGGGGCCGAGCTCGAGCCAGTCGGCACCGTCCTCCGCGAGGGCTCGGGCGTGCTCGATCGCCGCCTCCGCTTCGAGGTAGCGGCCGCCGTCCGAGAAGGAGTCCTCGGTGATGTTCACGATTGCGACGAGAGCAGGACGATTCGGCACGACGGCTTTCTAGCACTTCGGTCCGGGCGTCGGCCCGGACGGGCGGGCCTCAGGTTTTACACCCCTTTTACGCAAGGAAGGGCCCCGGTCGTTTTCCCGGGAAAGCGCGTCGGCTAAAAACGGCTCACTCGAACTCGACATCGCGCGGGCAGAACGCTGCCGAACGCGGGTCGAACGGTCGATACGAAGACCGGCTCGAGTGCCCCCCAACGATGCGAGACCGACCGTGGCGCCGCGTTCCAGCCCGGAGCGCGAGCGGGACTCGGGGATCGCGACGAGGACGAACGACCGCGATGGCAGCTGTAATCGAACCCGGCACGCCCGTGACGAGGGAAGAGGCGCCGGCGACCGAAACGAAGCCGAAGGCGAGACCGGGGACCAAGGGCAGGTACCTCCGCTACACGGCGGACCGGCGCCCGGTCACCGTGACCCTGGTCAAGCTCTCCCTCCACTTCGTCGCGTTCTTCCTGGCACCGACCTGGCTGGCGATCCTCCTGGTGGTGCCGTTCTCGATCGCGAGCTTCTTCATCGCGCCGCTGAACCACCATCACCAGCACTTCAACACCTTCCACGCCGCCTGGATGAACCGCCTCTACGAGGTCGCGCTCTCGCTCCAGACCGGCCTGTCGCCCTTCGGCTGGGTGCTCCACCACAACCTGGGCCATCACCGGAACTACCTGAACCAGCATCCGAGCGACGGACCGGTGGACGAGTCCCGTTGGACGCGCCGCGACGGCTCGACGATGAACCGCGTCGAGTACACGATCAAGCTCGTCGCGACCCATCAGCTCGACATCTTCAAGGTGGGCCGAAAGCATCCGAAGCAGTGGCGCAACTATCTGCTGATGAAGATCCCGGTCTGGTCGATCCTCGGCGCGCTGCTGTGGATCAATCCGGTGAACGCGATCCTCGTCTTCATGCTGCCGGCGTTCGTCGCCCTCGTACACACGAGCTGGGCGACCTACGAGCACCACGCGGGCTACCACGCGACCGATCACTACGACGCCTCGGTCAATCGCACGAGCCGGGTCTACAACTACCTGACCTGCAACCTCGGCTACCACACCGCCCATCACAAGCGCCCGGGACTCCACTGGAGCCTCCTCGAGAAGCTCCACCAGGAGATCGAGGACCAGATCCCCGACGACATGATCATCCCGACGTTCTTCGGGCGCTGATCGCGAGCGGCCTGGTTCCGCGCGGCTTCGCCACGTCGGTGCGGTGCGGTGCGGTGCGACGCGCTACTCGTTCGCGCGTCGCTGGCGGCGCGGGTCGTTCAGCTGCTGGCTGAGATCGACGCGGACTTCGTCGGCTTCGAGCTCGACGGCGAAGGTGGGGAT
>JAUIMK010000137.1 GCA_030432735.1 bacterium | reverse complement strand
ACGGCGCGGGAGAGGATCGCGGCGGAGCCGATGTCCTCGTAGGAGAGCATCCGGAAGAGCTCCCCGAAGCCGGGGACCACCCGCTCGAGGCGCGGCTCGATCGTGTCCGGCGTGACGTCGCGCGGGGCGACGCCGGTCCCGCCGGTGAAGACGACGGCGCGACACGCCTCGTCGGCGATGGCCGTCTCGAGCGCCTCGGTGATCGCGTCGGGCTCGTCCTTCACGATGCGTCGACCCGCGACCGGCTGCCCGGCCGCTTCGAGCAGGGTTTCGACGAGCGCGCCGCCGGTATCCGTCTCGAGGGTGCGCGTGTCGCTGACGGTGACGATCGCGGTCGCGACCCGCTCCGGCGCCGCGGTGCGATGGTGGTGCTTGTGGTGGGACGGCTTGTGGCCCGATTCCTCGCTCACGAAAGGCTCCCGGGATCGATGGATTGAGGGCGGACGCGTCCGTCCGCGCCGCGGTAGTTAGGCGTGATCGTCGACCCAGTAGGCCCCGTCCGTCGCGACCTCGCGCTTCCAGATCGGGACGGTGACCTTCAGCGTGTCGATCGCGAAACGGCAGGCATCGAAGGCCTCGCCCCGGTGCGCCGACGCGGCGACCACGACGACCGCCGCGTCGCCGATCGCCAGCCGCCCGACCCGGTGCGCGATCGCGACCCGCGTGCCGGGCCACTTCTTCTCGGCCTCGTCGACGATCTTCTCCATCTCGCGCTCGGCCATCGCGGGATAGGCCTCGTACTCGAGGAACTCGATCGAATGTCCCCGGGCGTGGTTGCGTACGCGCCCCACGAAGGAGACGACGCCCCCCGCATCCGGCCCCTCGACCCGCGCCGCGACCTCGGCCTCGTCGAGGGGCGACTCGGAGATCGTGCAGGCCTTGACCGTGCCGTCGCCCCCGGCGACCGGCGGAAGGAAGGCGACCTCGTCGCCGTCCTCGACGACGTCGGAGAGATCGGCCACCTCCATGTTGATGCTGGCCGCCAGGCGGTCCCCGAGCTTGTCGACGAGCTCGCTGCGCGCGGCCAGCCAGGCGCGGACGTCGGCCAGGGTCGCCCCGTCGGGCAGGTCGACTTCGAGGCGGGACTCACCGACGGATTCGCGGAGGGAGCCGAAGAGGAGCAGATTGATCTTCATGGGGCGGCGAAGCCTACCCCGCGGCGCAGGCCCCCTCAAATCCGCGAAGGCGGAGGACGGCTCGGGTGTTTTCGGGCCCGGCGTCGAGAATTTGACGATCTCGCCCAGGATTGTGATCGACGTCACATCGACACCCGGAGCGCTCTCCGAAACTCTCAGAAAACATCGATCGACCACGTGGTTACGGCAACCCCAGGGTTCGGTCCTCGAGTACCGTCGGAAGAGATTCCAGATCCATTCGCGTATCCGAATGGCTGGATCGATCCGAACTGCCCGGCCTGGATGGGGGGACCGTGCACGTCCGTCGTTCGCACTCCGCGCGCCTCGAAGCGCTCGACGCCACGCTCGCTGCAACTTCGCGCAGCCTGCGTGTCGTGTGTGCCCGACTCGCCCGCTTCGGGGTCCTCGCCGTCGCGCTTTCGGTCCTCTCGGGCTGCGGCTCGACCGGCGGAGGCAGCGCCGCACCGTCCGCCGGCGCGGCGATCGCGGTCGACCCCGTCTACCTCGACCCCGGACAGACCGTCGCGCGACTCGCGTGGGCGCCTTCCGAGGGCCCCGTCGACAACTACCTCGTGTTCGAGTCGCGCAACGGCTCGGCCTTCGCGTTCTCGACGATCGCGCTCACGCCGACCGTCGACATCGCCGGTCAGCCCGGTGACAGCGTTCAGATCACCGTCATCGCGATCAGCCCGACCGGCACGATGAGTGAGAATTCTCCGCCCTCCCCGCCCCTGATCTTCCAGGCCGACGCGCAGGCGGCGGTCGCCCAGCCCGCGCCGCAAGGACTCGCCTCGCCGACGTCGATGGCATCGGTCGAAGAGGCCGTCGGCGACGACGCGACCCTCGCCTCGAACGATGCGGACGCGTTCGCGGCGGAGCAGACGACGACCGACGTCGCTGCAACGCAGGAACCGGCAGATGACGAGTCGGCGCGCACGCGACTCGAGGAGTCGGTCCGCTCGATGCTGCTCGGCGGCGACGCGCGCCTGCCCGAGGCGGGACTCTCCGTCGAGGCCCGGGACTGGCTCCAGGCGCGGGTCGACGAAGCGCTCTCCGCAGGCGTGTCCCTCGCCGGCACGGGGCGCGCGAACGATGACGCCCTGCGCGAGCTCGTCTGGCAGGACGCCGCCGGCCAGCTCTTCGTCTCGGACGGCGAGACGTTCCTCCGCGCAGAGGACCCGAGCGCGACCCTCACCGAAGGCGTCCGGCTGAACGCGACCGAGCGCTTCGTCGGACTGGCCGACTTCGACGGCGATGGGCTCGGCGACTGGCTCCTGGAGGACACCGCGACCGGCGCCGTCTGGATCGTGAGCGACCTCGAAGGCGAGGCGCAGCCGCAGGCGCTCTCCGAGGCGGCCCTCTCCTCTCCGTCCCTCGACGCCACGCTCGCGGGGCACGGCGACTTCGACGGCGACGGCATCGCCGAGCTGCTCTGGACCGACGCGAGCCGCCGCCTGACCCTCTCCGGCACCCACCTCGCGGCACCGCACCTCGCCGCCGGCAGCGTTCAGCCCGCCGACACGACCCTGCTCGCGATCGCCGATCTCGATGGCAACGGCCGGGACGACCTGCTCACCCGAGCCGCGGAGGGCCACCTCGTCATCGGCTTCAGCCAGGACACGCCGGCCGGAGCGCCGACCGAGATCACCTGGCAGATCGGCGCCGCGCTGCCCGACGCGGGACTGGACCTCGTCGCGACCGTCGACGTCGACGACGACGGGGCCGCGGAGATCGCCTGGCTGAGCGACGGCGACCTCGAGATCTGGTCCGCCGACGGCGGCCTGCACGCGCGACTAGACTAGTCCTTCGCCTGCGGGCGCTCGGCGAGGGGGGAGCCTGGTCCGTCAACGTCGCCTGGTCCTTCGCCTGCGGGCGCTCGGCGAGGGGGAGCTTGCTCCGTCAATTTCGCCTGGTCCTTCGCCTGCGGGCGCTCGGCGCGGTCGCGGATCGTCCGCCTCCAGCCGCGGGGGCGGTCGACCGATGGGGGCACCATGAGCGCTGCCTGGGATACGCCGCCGCCTGCGCGGGAGGCCGTCGAGTCGTGGTTGGACCGCGTCCGGCCCGCGATCGTCGCGGATGGCGGGAACGTCGAGCTGCTCTCGGTCGAGCGGGACGGAACGGTCCGTATCGCGCTCCAGGGCGCCTGTGTCGAGTGCCCCGCCCGACTCGCGACGCTGCGTGTCGGGATCGAGGAGCCGCTCAAGAAGGCGTTCGACGGCATCCAGACCGTCGTCGCCGTCGACTGACGCGGACGACCGGCGCAGACGGCTTCGCGATCCGGGCGCGGCCGCCGGCCCGCGTGCGCCCCAAAGAGAGTGGCCCCGCCCCCCGCGTGCTGTACGCGAAAGACGGGGCCGGCCCCCCTTGCTCACTGCGCGCGCCTCGTGGACGCGACTGAATTCTCGATCGGGCGCCGGAGCGTTTCAGCTCGGCGAACCGTTGCTGCCCTTGTCGGCGTCGCTGTTCGCGGCCGGCGGCGTGCTCTTGCTCGCGCTGCTCGCCACCTTGCCCATCTTCACGCTGCCGTTCAGCTGGGCGCCTTCTTCCATGATCACGATCGGGCTCTCGAGGTCACCGTTCACGACCGCCGACTTGTGCAGGACGATCTGCTCGCTGGCGATGATGTTTCCCTCGACGAGGCCGCTGATCACGACGCAGACCGAGTGGATCGTCGCCATGATCTGACCGGACTCACCGACGATCAGCGTGTTGTCGCTCGAGATCTCGCCGCTGAAGGTGCCGTCGATGCGGACCGTGTCCTTGAAGGAGAGCTTCCCCTCGAACTCGGAGCCCTGGTCGATGAAGGCGGTCAGGTTGCCGAGACCTCCGGCCGCCGGCGCGGAGCTGGTGCTCGTGCCGGTCGTCGTCGTGCCGTCCTTGCCTTTCCCGAATCCGCTGATTGCCATCGCTGGGGTGCCTCCGTGAATCGCCTGACCCTCGCGTTATCGACGCAGGCAACCGGCATCTTGAGTGCAATTCGTCGAAAAAATCGCGAGACGCTACGCGGTTGCGGACGGCCCTGCGCGGCCGTGACGGCACGGCGGAGGGCTCGCTAGACTGGGCCGCGATGGAAGGCAGGGCCCACGGGGAAAGCGATCCGGCGGAAATCCTTCGTCGTTCGGTGGAGAACGGCCGAGTCCACTCGTCCTATCTCTTCACGGGCACGGGTGCTCTTCCCGGAGAGAGGGCTCGGGCGTTCGCCCGGGCGCTCGCCTGCAACGCGCCGGTCGAGGGACGTGCCTGCGAAGCCTGCGGTGCGTGCCAGCGGTCGCGGGAGGACGACGAGACCGATCCGATCGTCCTCGACGGAAAGGGCAAGCGCGGCCCGACCCATCGCCATCTGGGCGACCACCCGGACCTCCTCTACGTCGAACGCGGCGCCGACGACACGCGCATCACGATCCGACAGGTCCGCGACGTCCAGAACGCGCTCCGTCTCGGTGCGAACGAGGGCGGGCGCCGCGTCGCGATCTTCGAGGGAGCGGAGTGGCTGAACCCGCAGGCGCAGAACGCGCTCCTTCGCCTGCTCGAAGAGCCGCCGCCGGGAACCAGCCTGATCCTCGTCGCGAGCCGCGCCTCCGCGATCATCGCCACCATCCGCTCGCGCAGCGTGCGCATCCGGTTCCCGAGCGACGAGAGCCGCGTGCTGCGCGGCCCGGAGGCCGACGAAGGCGTGGTCGAGATCGTCTCGCTCCTCGACGGCCTGCGCGGTCGCAGCATCGGAGAGGTCCTCGACTTCGCGGAGAGCTACCGCGGGGCGCGGGCCGTCGCCGCGGAAGGCGTGACGGAACTGATCGACGTCTCCGCCGAGTGGCTGCGCCAGGACGTGAAGACCCGGGTGGCACGCGGAGAGACGCCGGCCGTCCGGGCGCTCGATGCCTACCGGAGCCTCCAACAGCTGCGCCGCGATCTGATCCAGCGCAACGCCAACCCGCAGATGGTGGCGGAGCGGCTGCTCCTCGGACTGCGCGACGCCACGGGATAGACCTTCGCCTGCGGGCACTCGGCTAATCCTTCGCCTGCGGGCGCTCGGCGAGACCTTCGCCTGCGGGCGCTCGGCGAGACCTTCGCCTGCGGGCGCTCGGCGAGACCTTCGCCTGCGGGCACTCGGCGAGACCTCCGCCTGCGGGCACTCGGCTAAACCTCCGCCTGCGGGCACTCGGCGAGACCTTCGCCTGCGGGCACTCGCGGAGCGTCCTCCGACCCTGTATCTCCCCTCTGGAGGAACCCAGCCGATGTGGCTCGACAGCCATTGTCACGTGACCGCCAACCGCTTCGACGAGGATCGCTCGGAGGTCCTCGCGCGGACCTTCGAGGGCGGCGTCGACGAGATCGTCTCGATCGGATCGGGCTACGGCATCGCCGGCAACGCCGAGGCGATCGCGCTCGCCGAGACCGACGACCGGATCTGGGCCACGGTCGGCGTCCACCCTCACGAAGCGGCCGAGCTCGACGACGAGAACCGCGCAGCGATCCGAAGCTGGCTCGCACATCCGCGCGTGGTGGCGCTCGGCGAATGCGGTCTCGACTACCACTACATGAACGCTCCGCGCGAGACCCAGCGCGCGGTCTTCGCCGAACAGGTCGCCCTCGCCCGGGAAGTCGACGCCCCGGTCTCGATCCACGTGCGCGGGGACGAACCGAACGCGTACGAGGAGCTGCTCGAGATCTGGATCGCGGAGGGGCGCGACGCGCTCGAAGGCGTCCTGCACTGCTACTCGGGGAACCTCGACTTCGCGCGACGCGCGATGGACCACGGCTTCTACGTCTCGTTCTCCGGGATCGTGACCTTCAAGAAGAGCGACGACCTCCGCGAGACCGCCGCGGGCGTCCCCCTCGACCGCCTGATGGTCGAGACCGATGCGCCCTTCCTGGCACCCCAGGGTCATCGCGGTCGCCGGAACGAGCCCGCCTGGGTCGCCGTCGTCGGCGAGACCCTGGCGAAGCTCCACGACGTCCCGGTCGAGACCGTGGCGGAGCACACGACGCGCAACGCGCGCCGCTTCTACCGCCTCCCGGGCGCCGCCTAGCCCCTCCCCCACCAACGAGCCGCCGGAGCCCCGATGCCTCTCTCTGCGTCCGACGACGCCCTCGCCCCCCTCCTGGATCTCGCCCGCGATCTCGCCGAACGCGCCGGCGCGATCCAGCGCGATCGCTACGAGACGGGACTCACGATCGAGACGAAGAGCGCCTCCATCGATCTCGTGACGGAGGTCGACCGCGCCTGCGAGGCGCTGATCGTCGAGGGCATCCAGCGCGCCCGGCCCGACGACGCGATCCTGGCCGAGGAGGGCCACGGCGAAGACCGCGACGCGCCCTTCCGCTGGATCATCGACCCCCTCGACGGGACCACGAACTTCGCCCACGGCTTCCCGCGGTTCTGCGTCTCGATCGGCATCGAGCGCCGGACCGGAGACGGCGGGTTCGAGCGCGCCGTCGGCATCGTCTACGACCCGCTCCTCGACGAGCGCTTCGAAGCCGCGAAGGGAGACGGTGCCTGGCTGCGCGACCGACGACTCACCGTGTCCCAGGAGGACGAGTGGGGGCGGGCCCTCGTCGCCACCGGCTTCGCCTACGACGTCCATCGAAGCGACGACGACAATCTCGAGAGCTTCCGCAACGTCGTGAAGAGCGCGCGCGGGATCCGACGCGACGGCAGTGCGGCCCTCGACCTCTGCTATGTCGCCGCCGGGCGCGTCGACGCCTACTGGGAGCAGAAGCTCCATCCGTGGGACGTCGCGGCGGGCTACCTGATCCTCGAAGAGGCGGGCGGGCGCGTCACCGACTTCGCGGGGGGCCCTGCGGATCGGAGCGGGCGCGAGGTGGCGAGCTCGAACGGGAAGCTCCACGAGGCGCTGCTCGAGCGGATCGTGCGGCCACGCTGACCCCGATCAGGGCCCGTCCACGCCTTCCATCGGATCCACCTCCGGAAGCGGCTCCTCCTCGGCGTCCTCGGCGCCCAGGGTCTCGAACGCGAAGCGATAGTGCTCGGCCGAATACGGCAGCCCCTCGGCGAGACCGGGCTCGATCACGAAGATCGTGCCCATGTCCGCGCGCTGGACGACGAGCCCGCGCGTGGCGTCGAAGCGACCGAAGCGCAGATCGGCGAGGCGCTCGACCGGACCTTCGGGATCGACGCCTCCTTCGACCCGGAGCCGGGCCCGCGGCGGCGCGAGACCGAGCATCGCGCGTTCGTCCTCGCCCATCTCGTCCGCCAGGATCCCGGTCGCCTCCAGATTCGAGAGTTCGCGGACGAGGCGCGTCATCCGATCCGGATCGAGGGGACTGTCCGCGCTGGTCCAGCCGGTCTCCCGGAGCTCCGCCACGACGTCGAGGGCCACCGACTGCGCCTCGGCCTCTTCGAGGAAGTGGAGCTCGACGCGGCGCGCGGAGGCGAGGTCGAAGTCGGCGAGGCGCTTGAAGCGATATGCGTCCACCTCCGACGGAAAATCCTCGAGCCGATCCTCGGCGACGAGGACCCACTCCCCTCGCTCCTTCTCGAAGAGCCGGCCCCCTTCCGCCACACCGGCGATCCGCGCTTCCCGGTCGGTCGCCTCTCCGGCGAGTCGCCAGGAAAGACGCAGGGCGGTCTCCGCACGGAGCGCCGGATCGATCGCGTCCGGATCGTCGACGAAGTCCCGGGCGCGCAGGTGCGCCAGATTCGAGAGGACCTCCCGGACGGCCTCCTCGTCCGCCCTCGCGTCGAAGGGCGCGATGATCCGCCAGGCCTCGCCCGGGGCCTCCGCCGCGTCCGCCCGACGGACGAGCACGACTTCGCGACCTCCCTCGCCCGCAGCGATCGAGATCCGCTCGACGTCCTCGGTCGCGAAGGTGAAGACGCTCCGGTCGCGCAGGTCCGAGAGGTTCCGCTCGAAGGCGTTCACCCGGAAGCTCTCGACGTAGGCGATCCCGTCGTCCGCGAGGCGCGCGACGTAGCGGTGTCCACCGACCGGCGTCGTCCGCCCGACGCGCAGACCGCGCGTCTCTCCCGCCACCTCGAATCGCACGAGGCGCCGCGCGCCCCCCGGCGCGGCGGGGTCGGGTCCCAGATCGAAGTCCAAAGGATCGCGGTCGCCCTCGACGCGGCCCTCGGTCGGCAGGTTCGCGAGCGCATTCGTGATCGCGTCGAGCGCCGTCGCGTCCGCCCGCGCGAGCACCGGCTCGACCAGCCACCAGCGACCGTCCCGGCGCTCGAAACGCGCCTCGAACCCATCGAGGGTCACGAGCTCGACCGCATCGACCTCCTCCGCCGCGATCCCCCGGAAGACCCGGCTCTCTTCTTCGGCGGCGGCCCGACGCTCCGCCTCGCCCTCGATCTCGTGGAGCCAGACGAAGAGGCCGAGCGCGAGGGCGACGACCGCGAGGATCCCGGTCGTGCGCGGGCTCACGCCGCCCCCCCGGCCTTGCGCCGGAACCACCAGACGAGCACGCCGACGACCGCGATCGCCTCCGGCAGCACGAAGAGCGACAGGAACTGGATGCGCCGGAACTCGTCCTGGGACATCTGGAAGCTCGAGGCCCGCGACATGTTCGGTCGGATCGTGATCCGGGCGACGTCGCCGGCGAGCCAGTTGATCGCGTTGACGAAGAGATCCTTGTTGCGCAGGGTGTCGATGTACTGGTTCGAAGCGAAGTCCGAGTCTCCGAGGACGACCACGCGGCCGGTCGAAGCCGGCGGCGCGTCGCCGTGCGGATCGTGGGCCGAGGCGGCGCCGCCGGGCGTGCCCGCCACCGCGATCGGGACCGGACCGGGGACGTCGAGATCGTCGTACTCGACGCGCCCCGACTCCCGCGAGGCATCGAGGCTCCGCTCCGCCCAGGAAGCCTCCCCGGTGCGGATCAGGACGTCGATCCCGGCGGCGTCCTCCGCGACCTCGAGGCTGCGGGTCATCGGGAAGAGCGTGGGCTCCGCGAAGCGCTCGGTGATCGGGTGGGACGCGGCGTAGTCGTCGGTGATCGGGCTCGTCGCCTGTCCGAAGAGCGCCGCCTGGCGGTCGATGATCGCGTCGTCCCCGAAGCGGATTCCCCAGCCGGCCGCGAGATCGTAGAGATTCGTCTGGGCACGGGGATCGATCGCGACGAAGAGCCCGCCGCCGCTCGCGACGTAGGCCTCGAGGGCCGCGAGCTCGTGGGGGAGATAGGGGCGCGTCGGCCCCGCGATCACGACCGCGGAAGCGTCCTCGGGTACGGCCTCGAGGGACGTCAGCAGGAGCGACTCGACCGTGTAGGTCTCGTTCGCGAGCGCCGCCGCCGCCCGCCCGTAGCTCTCCGCCGAAGCCGCGAACGCGTCTTCCTCGCTCTCCCCGGCGATCGGCCGCTCGTTGTGGCCGACCAGGAAGTAGACCTTCTTGCCCGTGCTCTTCACGAGCTTGACGAGCGCGTTCGTCACGTCGGGCTCGAAGTTCGCAGCGCTGAACTCGGACAGGCTCGTCTGTTCGCCGGACGCGAGGGCGATGTGGATCACGCCGCGCGACAGCGCTTCGGCGTCGAGGCCGAGCTCTTCCACGAGGAGCGGATCGTCGTTCGGGTCGACGTAGCGGATCGACACCCGATCCGACGCGAACGCGTAGCGATCGAGGAGCGCCGACGCCTCCGGTGACTGCATCTCGCTGAAGAAGCCCGTCATCGTGACGTCCTCATCGAGCCCCTCGAGCAGCTCCATCGTCTGCTGTGAGAGCGTGTGGACGCCCGCCTCGCTCAGATCGAAGCGGTGGTGGTAGCGACTCGAGAGGAAGCCCAGGAAGCCCAGGATCACGATCCCGAGCAGCGTCCCGACCACCGCCGAAGTCCCGTATTTGCCCGCCCGGCGCCCGCCCCCGGACCGCATGCGCTCCCGGAGCGAGTCGAGGCTCATGAAGACCGCCGCACCGAGCAGCACGACGCCGATCACGAGGTTCGCGGCGATCCAGAGCGGATCGGTGAAGGGCTGCAGGAGGGCCAGGAGCGCGGACAGGAGTCCGAACCCGATGGCGACGACGCCGAGACCGGCGAGGAGAGCGGCTACGCCCGTCATCTATCGCCACCTCGCGGATTCGATCACGGTCTTCGAGAGCAGCAGGAACACCGCACTCGAGATCGCGAAGTAGGCGAGGTCCGCCGTGTCGACGAGCCCGCGCAGCATCCGGTCGACGTGGCTCCCGGTCGCGATCCACCGGACGACCTGGGAGATCGCCGAGTCGCTGCCGACTCCGCTCCCGGCCAGGGTGATGTCCACCAGGAAGGGCAACATCAGGCCGAGCATCACGAGCAGCACCAGGGTCAGCACGAAGGCGATCAGCTGACTTCGCGTGACCGAAGAGGCGAAGACGCCGACGGCGACGTAGGTCATGCTGACCAGGAGCAGACAGGCGAGGCCTGCGATCGTCTTCCCGAGCTCCGGCTCGCCATACACGAAGAGGAGCATCGGAAAGAAGGCGACGATCGCGGTCATCACGAGGACGAAGCCCCCGCCGGCGAGAAACTTGCCGAGCACGATGTCCCAGATCGAGATCGGACTCGTGAGCAGGAGCTCCTCGGTCCCGTTCGCCTTCTCGCTCGAGACGAGCCCCATCGTGACGGCCGGCAGCAGGAAGAGCAGGATCACCCACATCGAACCGATGAAGGGCTCGATCAGCTGATCGTTCAGGTTGGTCTCCTGGATCTGCTGGATCATCTGGAACTGCTGGAGCTGGATCATCCGCTCCTGGAAACCGATCAGGCTCGCGAGGAAGAAGGTCCCGGCGATCACGCTCCAGAGCGTGAGCACGACGTAGGCGACCGGCGAGACGAAGAGCGCGCGGAGCTCGCGCCCCGCGATGGTGAGGGTGTGCATGCTAGGCGGCCTCCCCGGGCTCGGCGGCGACGTCGCGGGTCAGCACCCGCGTGAAGACCTCTTCGAGGGAGCCCCCGTCGGCGGTCAGCTCGGCGATCGACTGATCGAGGACCTTGCTTCCCCGGTCGATCAGGATCACCCGCTGACAGATCGCCTCGACCTCCGCGAGGATATGCGTCGAGAGGAGCACGGTCTGCCCGCCGGTCGCCGCAAGATCCCGGATCAACGACCGGATCTCGCGGATCTGGATCGGGTCGAGCCCGACCGTCGGCTCGTCGAGCACGAGGACCGCCGGCTCGTGCACGATCGCCTGAGCGAGGCCGACGCGCTGGCGATACCCCTTCGAGAGCTGCCTGATCTCGCGGTCGCGCACGTCGCGCAGACCGCATCGCTCGAGCGCCCGCTCGACCCGCGCAGCCCGCTCGCCCCGCGGCACTTCCTTGATCTTCGCCACGAAGCGCACGTAGCTCTCAGGCGTCATCTCCGGGTAGAGCGGCGGCGTCTCGGGCAGGTAGCCGATCGCGCGCCGCGCCGGGGTCGCATCGCTGAAGATGTCGTGGCCCGCGATCACCGCCTCACCGTCGGTCGCCGGCAGGAAGCCGGTTAGCATGCGCATGGTCGTGGTCTTGCCCGCGCCGTTCGGCCCGAGAAAGCCGACGACCTCGCCCGGCGCGACCTCGAAGTCGAGGCCCCGCACCGCTTCGAAGTCGCCGTACCGCTTCGCGAGGCCGGCGACGCGGATGGCCGGACGTGTCCCGCCCGATTCCTTCGCTTCGTTCGATGAAGACAATGGTTCCCCCCTCGTCCCGATCGTCCCTGTCGAAATTCCGTCGATTCGGTGATTCAAGCCGTGGCGCGCGGTGCGGCCATGCCGCGCACGAAGAGCTCGACGACCGTCTTCGCGAGCTGCACGTAGTGCGCGTCCTCCGTCTCGGGCGTGAACGCGTCCGTCCGCATCAGCGCGAGGACGCGGCTCGTCACGACCGTGTCGAGTCCGCCGACGAAGATATAGCAGGCGACCTCGGGATCGAGGTCCGTCCGGAGCTCGCCGCGCGCCTGCCCCTCGCGCAGGATCCCCGAGATCGTCTCGAAG